>JAEWVQ010000144.1 GCA_023459095.1 Pseudomonadota bacterium
CGCGCTGCCCCATCTGCAAACAGAGCCCGAGCACTTCCTCGACGAGCCCTGCCGGCTTCGCGGCTGGCGACTTCGGCGGCGAGCCATCGCTCCGCCTCTTCCTGCGAGACCTGGCCGAGCCTGGCGAAGATTCGCTCCCCTCGCCAGACCTTGTTGACGGTTCGCGAACCGTCGGTTTCGAGGGAGATTCCCCTCGTTCTTGTGCGTCCCATGTGTGTGTTTCTCCTTTCACCTTGGGTCGCCCGTTGCGGGACTTATGGTCGTCGGCCCATGCGTCGAGGTCAATCCGGTCGAAAGCGACGCCGCGTTTGCCAATCGGTATTTCCGTGAGGCCCGGCCGCACCAGCGAGTCGAACAGGGTCAGACTCATTCCGAGGTAGGCGGCGGCGTCGGCCGGGCGTATGAAGCGGGGCTGCATGTTCAGCGTGGGAGATCCTGTGCCACGCTCGTCGCCGCCTCAGCCTGCTTCGCCAGCGCCTTCTCCACGTCGGCCCTCATCACCTCGATCAGGGGCATCCGCTTCTCCAGAGGCATGAGCGCCAGCAGCTCCCGCGCCCCGCCGGCGATGTTCCCCTCAATCTCCAAGGTCATGGTCGGCGTCCAAGCCTTCACCTTCACCCAGTCGGTTTTCCTTGCTGCCATCACTCTCTCCTCTAAAACAAATCGATGGTCAAAGACCCATCGGCCATGACTCGCATGACCGTCACATCAACACCAGGCTCACGCATGTCTGCCGCCCAGACCTCAGCGTCCCTCAGCGTGCCCGCGTACACATCCACGGTTTCGAACAGCGTCCCCTGGTCGAGAACCACGGCAAAGCGGGCAGCTGGAGGTGGCTTAGGCCGGCGAATGGGCGCTCTTTCATTGCCGTTCCCCCTGGGCCACGCTCACCGCTACCGCCACCGGCCGCACCCACACCGGCGTCGCGGACAGCTGGAAGGTCTCGCCGGCGCGGGCGAGCAGGATGGTCCGGCCGATCTCCTCGGCGATCGCGCGCGCGGCCGGCGCCGGCACGGCGTTGCCGATGCGCTCGCGCCACGCCTGGTCGCTGGTGCCGGTCATCGCCCACGGCTCGGCGCCGTCTTCCTCGGGGTCGTACAGCCCCTGCAGGGCCGCCAGCTCGAGCGTCGTGAAGGGCCGGTGCCACGTGTCGTCGAGCGCGCGAATCACCGCCACCAGGCGATCGGCGGCCGCAGGCAGGGTGGGCAGCGCCGACCGCGGGTCAGCGAGGGACCACCGGCCGTTGTCGTGGCATGCCGCGGCCGACACCGCGCCGCTCGGATCTTCCCAGCGCACCACGCCGTAGTGCCCGGCGGTGAGGTAGGCGTCGCCGGACTCGCGGCGCAGACCTGGGCGCGGGTCGGCCACGGCGAGCGCGCCCGATGCGATCTGCTGCGCCCCGGTCACCGTGCCGGCCGCGGCATCCATGGGGCACACGCGGTACTTGGCCGACGATGCGCCAGGGTGCCAGTTCGCGCAGCGCAGATCCGCCACGCACCCGCCCACCGACCCCAGGCCGCCGGTTACTGCTCGTGCTGTGTCATCAGCGCGAATAATTCGGAAAGCGTTGTTGTGCCGAACGCCATCGATTCGCGGGTCGCACACGCTGAACGTGCCCTGCCCGGGCGACTTCACCCCGATCACCGCGCCGGAGGCGTCGCCCCAGCGCAGCACGCCGTACTGCTGGTACTGCGCGACGCCGGCCGCGGCGCGCGGGTCGGCGACCGAGAAGGCGCCGTTGCTCGGCAGGCTTGCCCCCTGCACAGCCCCGGTGGGATCGTCCCAACTCCGCACGCCAAGGTAGCCGTCGTGGTAGTCGGGCACGATCAGGTAGTCGCGCAGGTAGCCGTTCTCCACGGCCAGCCGGTTGAGGCTGCGCCAATCCTTGCCCGCCTCGACGAAGGCCAGCCGCACCCACGTTTTCCAGCTCAGCGAGGGCACCCGGTGCATCGGGCCGGCGGCCGGATCGCCCGGCAGGGGCATGCGTTCGAGCAGCTCGCCCACCGGCCGCAGCGGGCGCTTGGGCGGCTCGTACAGGAAGGCGGGCACCTTGGCCATGTGCCGGGCCACCAGCAGGAAGCGGCGGCGGCTCTGGTGCAGCCCGCCGAGCTCGCCGCAGTCGTGGGTGGTCTCGGCCACCGCATAGCCGTACTGGTGCAGGAGCGCGGTGATCTGGTCGAGCAGCCAGCGGCCGCGGTTCGCGATGCGCGGAACGTTCTCGAACAGGTAGAACGGCACCGGGTCATCCTGCCAGGCCTCGAGCATCAGCCACATGGTGCGCAGGGTCAGGCGGTTCAGCGCCTGGTACTTCGCCGTCTTGCTGCGGCTCTCCGACATCAGCCCGGAAAAGCCCTTGCACGGCGCCGACACGAACACCACGTCGGGCACCTCGCCATGCGCCGCGGCGCGGACATCGGCCGGCGTGGCCTCGCGCCAGCCCTCGGCCGGCTGGCGGCCGTGGAAGGCCACGTACTGCTCGAGATCGAACAGATCCATGCAGGTGCTGCGCGCGCCACCGGGGGCGATGATCTCGTCGGCGTCGGTCAGCGCGGCGGCGTCGACATCGATGCCGCCGATGTAGCGGAAGCGGCCGCGCATGCCGGGGATCTCGAAGCGGGCCTGGGCAAAGCCCTTCTTGCCGCCGCCGGCGCCGAGGCAGGCGGCGAAGTGCTTGAGTTCGACGTCTTGGGTGCGGGGGATGTGGATCACGGCTGCACCTCGCGAATGGTCGGTCTCTCGTCGAGGAGTACTTCATCCACATCGACGATGCGAATGCCGTAGCTGCCGTCCATATCGGGCCAGCCTTCCTGACCGTTCTTGCGGTTTCCCCTGTGGTCCTTCCAGGCGAACTCATTGATGACTCCCTCCAGGCTCAGCCCGAACGGATCTTCAACAATGACGCGCTGGACACGGCAGAACAGCAACTCCAGGACAGCACCCAGAACGAAGCCATCCTTTTCATAGAGCCGTGACTCCGCGCCCGTCCAGAACCGGTTGATCTCGTGCAACTTGTCTTCGGTCATCACCGCGTGGTCGATTTCAACGGTCATGTCGAAGTTGTCGGCGCTCATGCGATAGCGTTTCGTGGTCATGCCGCCGCTTCCTGCTCAGCCTTCTCGCGGCATGCCTTGATGAACTCCGCCTGCCAGGTGATGGCCTGCTGGCAGCACGCCTCGAAGGTCTCGCCGTAGAACCACGTCAGCCTGTAGTGCCCCCACGAAAACGAGTAGCCCCTTGAGTCGCCGCTCTCGTAGAAGTCTCGGGGTACCGGAGTCGCGAACTCCACCAGCCAGCCCAGCTTTCCGTTCTGGGTCAGCGTCTCTTCGATTTCCCATTGCTCCAAGTCCGGGAACCACCCGTCTTCAGCGTCTCCGCCCATCCCGGAAGGAAGCACGCCGATCGCTCCCCACACATCGGGCGCATCGTATTCAAAAGCTTCTTTCGCGCGGTCGGGCCACGAGTCATGAAGACACATGGTCCCCAGGTGGATGATGGTTTCCGCGCGGATATCGTTTTCGTAGAACTGCTCGCGAATGGTGTCCATGGTCTTGTCCTCAAACAAAGTTGCGTTGCAGGTCGATCGGCATCACCCGGCCGCTGGAGCGGACGGGGATCGGTGGGCGGCCGGGAAAGGCGCGGCGCAGGGGGCGCAGGGTCGGGCTCACCACTGCGGTAGGGTCGGGCGGGGTGGTCGGGCGCTCGAAGTAGCGATAGACCCCGCCGACCTTCCGGCGGGTGAGTTCGGATCGGCTCGCGTCGCGCAGGAATGTGTGCGCGCGGCCCGTCGAGAGGCCCGAGGCCTTGACCATGTCGGCGACGCTCATGCCGTCGCGGAAGAACTGCCAGAGGGGGGATTTGCGGGCCATTACAGCAGCACTCCTTTTGCTTCGCGCTCGATGTCGCGGCGGATGGTTTCGGCGGTGATCGATGCGCCGGGGCCGGCTTCGCGGTTGCGCAGGGCGCGGCTGATGCGGCGGACCTCGGCGCGCTTCGTCTTGATCTCATTGGCCGAGGTCTGCTCGATCCATTCGAGCGCATCCTTGGCCTTGGCCAGCCGGCGGCGCAGCACGGCGGTGTAGAGGCGGGCGAGGATCTGCATCACGCGGCCTCCATCAGCTGGCGCTGCAGGCGGTGCAGCGCCTCCACCTTTTCCAGCTCGACCAGGGCCGGGCCGATCCAGGGCGTGATCACGTTGGCCAGCGTTGCCACCTCGGCCAGGGCCACCACCAGGGGAACGCGGCTCGGGGACGGCGCGGCGCTGTCGGCGGGCTGCGAGAGGACGTCCAGCGACTCCTTCAATCGGTCGCAGGCCTCCTGCAGTTGCCGGGCGGTTTCGCCCACGCCGAACTGGGCGAGGGCTTCGCGGTAGGTTTGTTCGCACATGGCCGCGCCCTCAGTATTCGAACAGTTCGGGGTGATCGCGGCGCAGGATCTCGCGCACCAGCTCCATGAACACCTGGTCGTTCTCGCCGTGCTGGGCGTACCAGGCCATGCAAGCCAAGGCGATGCGGGTGTGCTGCTCGTCGGCGTTGGCCAGCAGCGTGGTGATGTCCAGCGTCCACTCGTTGCTGTTGTAGAGATGCAGCACCAGCGATGCGAGCCGCTGTGCGGTGCTGTAGTAGCCGAGGATCTCGCGGCGATACCGCACGAAGGGGTTCACCGAGGCGGTCACCAGCTTAGAGTGCGCGTCGTCGCGTGCGGCCTGCAGTTCGTCGATCGCGGCGACGATGCGCTCGCGCGCCGGCTCCGCGCCGTCGACGCCGGCGAAGAACTCGCCGTTGTCGATCATGCTGCACAGCGTTTCGGCGGCGGCCGTGAGCCGACTCACGACAGGGTGTGGGCAAATCAGCATTTCCGTTCTCCTTTCAGGTTGCTGCATGGGTGGCGCGGTTGGTGGCGGAAAACTCCGGCTGGCTGCGCTCGATGCCGGCGCCGGTGTTGGTGGATGCGAGGCGGGCGCGGCGGCGCCGGCGGATAGCGGCGCCCAGCTCCAAGGTCGCGCGCAGCGCCGGAGCGTCCATCGCCTGCTCGTAGCTGATGCCCTGCGCCTCGAGGCGGCTCATGCGGTAGCTCCAGCGGAGTTCGGCGTCGGTGGCGGGCGTGGTTGGCATGGCGGTCACCGCTTCGGCGCCTTGAAGACCCAGCACTTCACGGTCTGCGGGCGCATCAGGCTCTTGTCCTCGACGCGCGCGTTGTGGCGGCCGTTGATCGCGGAATTCACCGCGCACACATCGAGGAATTCGGGGGCGCGGCTGGTCTTGAGCAGGCGCTTGAGGTCGGCCAGCGGCGGGATCTGCTGGCGCTTCTCCGCGGCCACGGTCACGAAGTGGTTCAGGTTCACAGCGATATAGTCGGCGCTGCGGCTGTGGTTCAGCTTGGGCTCGCCGTGCCCGTCCTCGTCGATGCCGTCGAGGTACTCGAACGCCTCCCAGAACGCCTCGACGATCGGGTGATCCTTGGCGAGCGACTGCTCGCGTTCGAGCGCGAGCTGCACCAGCAGCGCCTTGGCTTCGGCCTTCTGGCTTGCGGTCACCGGGCAGGCCATCGACAGGGCATCGACCAGCACCATGAGCTGCGCGTGGTTCTTCTGGATGCGCTGGTTCTTGCTGCCCGCGGCGGCAATCTGGCGCTCGTAGCCGCGCTGGTGGGCGTCGAGCATCTCCACCACCTGGGCTTCCCTGGCCACGGCGCGCAGGATGAAGGCAGACAGATCCCGCGCGGGCATCCGTCCCAGCTCGAGCCCCGCCTCGCGCCCGGCTTCGCTCTGTCGGCTCTTGTCGAACCACAGGTGCACGATCCGCTCCATGATCGGCGGCGAGGCCTGCACCGCCGCGTTCTGGCTGATGAAGAGCGCCGCGCGGAACTGTGGGTCGTAGGTGTCGTTCCCCGACGATTTCACGCCGGTGGTGCGCAAGCTGCCGCCGTTGTAAAGCGACTTCAGCGAGTCCCAGTGGAATGCCTGCTTCGGGCGCCCCTTGCTGGCGTCGGCATCCTCTTCGCGGTCCGACTCGATCAGCACCACCGGCAGGTTCGACACCTGGGCCATGGTCCGCATGAAGCCGACCATCGAGCCCTTCAGGGGATCGAACCCCTCATAGCCGCCGCGGCCCACCAGCTTCCACAGGGTTTCGAGCAGGGTGGTCTTGCCGGCGCCGGGCTCGCCGACGATCTCGATGAAGGGGTAGCTCTCGAAGCGCGCGCGGATCTGCTCGGCGAACAGCGCACCGAACCAGGCCGCCAGCGCAATTACTCCGCGCGGGCCGAAGCACAGGTACAGCCGGTCGAACCACTCGGCGCCGTCGCTCGCCTTCGGGTCGGTGTTGATGTCGAGTTTCAGCGACTTCGACAGGCTCTTGATCGCCAGCTTGCCGAGGTCGAAGTAGTCCTCGTCGTTGATGCTGACGACGCGCTCGCCCTGCACCGCGACATCGTTGAACACGTAGGCCTTGTGCTCGATCGAGTAGCCCACGTAATCGACCGTCTGCACCGTCTTGATGTTGTACGTCCAGCGCGACAGCAACCGGTCGAGTTGCGCGGCGCTGCCGGTCCAGATCGCGCCGGCGCCCGAGTGCAGCAGGCGCTTTTTGAACTCCGCCGCCGCGGCCAGTTGGCCCGCGCTGAAGGTGTTCTTCACGCTCGGCCCGCCGTGCGGAAAGTCGATCCGGAAGTAGTACCAGCTCTCGTCGGTGACCTCGTTCTTGAGGTAGTAGAGCGGGGTCGGCAGGCAGTTGCAGATCTCGACCACGGTGTTGCTCTTCTCGAGAATCTTCGCCTCGCGCTCTTCCTTGGGCAGGCTGTCCTCGGTGTCGGTGAGGCTCTGCTCGGCCTTCACCTGCTTGTCGACGTCGAGCTTCCACCAGAACAGGCGGCGGTCGAACTCGAAGGGGAAACTGTTCCAGCCATGGCGGCTGTAGATCAGGTTGCCCTTCTCGGCGGCGGTCTTGGCGAGCAGCAGCGCGCCGTAGTAGCGGTACTCATCAATGTGCTTCGCGGTCAGGCGGTCGAGCTGGAAGAGCTCGTTCCAGTCCAGTTTCTTGCGGCCGTTGGCCGGTGGCTGTGCCGCGGTGGCCTCCCAGCCGTCCTTGATCGCCTGTGCCACGAACTTCCGGGTGAAGCTCTCGCCGGCCTTGCCCGTGTCGTAGGCAAACACAAGGCGCGGGCGGCCCAGCGGCAGCGCCTCGGCCAGCGCCGCGAGCGAGGCCTCGGGGTAGTTGTTGCAGCTCAGCGTGGACACCGCCGGAATGCCGGCATGGATCAGCGCGATCGCGTCGAAAATGCCCTCGGTGATGAACAGCTCTTCGAGCCCGGCGAACGCCATGCCCGGGGCCTGCCACCAGGTGCCCCCGTAGTTGCCCCGGAAGTTCGCCTTGCGCGAGCCGAAGCGGTGAGGGCGGTCGATGATCCGCTCCCAGTACCCCACGCCCGGCAGCTCGAAGCGCACCGTCGCGCTGCCAATGCCGAGTTCCTTGTTCCAGTAGCTTTCCTGCGAGAACCACCCGGCGATCTTCGCCAGCTCGAAGCCGCGCGCATCGCGCAGGTAGGCCTCGGCCGCGGCGTTCGGGTTCTGCGGCGTCACCGGATGGCGGTCGCTCCAGTTGTCGAACAGGTCGCTGTACAGATCCTTGACGTGCCCTTCATACCCGCACTTGTCCAGCCGGCCGCAGCGCAGCACCCAGGGGTGCTCGCCGTGCGTGTACAGCTCCTTCTTGTTGCAGGCCGGGCAGACGCCTTTGCGCAGCCAGCCGGACTCGGGCTTGAAGCCGAACTCGGCGAGCAGGCGGTCGGTGATGTCTCGATGAAGGCGTGGTTCCATGGGCTTCTTGGCAAATACGCGGGCAAAAAAAGTCCCTCACGCCTGTTTCCAGGCATGACGGCGGGGTGCGTGTTGTGGGGAGTGGTGCGCGCTAGCGCATCAGCCGGTGTTTGCGAACATGTCCAGCTGCGGCCGGTTGGCCAGTTCGTTGGCGGTGAATTGCTCCACCGCCTCGCGGTAATCCATGCGCGGCAGCTTCACCTTGGGGTTGGGCATCAGGCTGGGCGTGGCTTCGGCGTCCCATGCCACATGGGCCTTGCCGGTGAAGCCGCAGCCCGTGCAGATCGCCCAGCCTTCGCGGTAGGTCTCGCTCACCCGGCGGCTGGTGCGCACGTGGGCGCGCTTGCCGCAGTGCGGGCAGATCAGCGCCACGCCGAGCGGCGTGCCGTGGCCGATGACCGGCTTGGGGGCGTCGTCGAGGGGCAGGGGCGTGGTCATTGGAGGTCGCCCCCGTCGCGCAGCACCCCGCGCTCCCAGGCCCAGCGGAGCGTGTGGTAGTCATCAACCTGCACCGCACCACCGGCGATCGACGTGGGCGCATCGATGCAGCCGACCTCCGATTGCCGCCGGTAGCCGCCACCGAAGTCGGGCCGCAGGCCATAGACAAGCTGCCAGCCGGTGTGGCGAGACAAGAAGGAAACGGGCCTTTTCATCGTGCGTCCTCCGGCTCGGCCATGGCTTCGAGCCGCGCCAGCATGGCGAGCATGGCCTGCTGGGTGCGGTAGATCGCCGCGCGCACGGCCTTCAGTTCGCGCACCTCCACCCGGCCGTCGGCAAGCGTGGCATCCACCGCGGCGCCGACGTTGCCGTTGGCCGCCCACACGTGGGTCACCAGCTCGAGCACCGCGAGGTCGCCGCTATCGCCGGTGGCGTCGATGCGCACCGCCACGTGGCCGTGGTTGGCGCACAGGGCATGCAGAACGCGGTAATCGGCGGTCAGCGCCATCGCTTGGTCGGCATCGCGCAGGGTGACCACGTTCACCGTGTTGTTGGGGTTGGCCTTGTTGCGCAACACGGCGGGCGTGGTGCCCATCCGCGGCGCGAGGGATTCGCACCCGCCGGGGTAGTCGTGCACGGTGCGGTAGAAGGCGTCTTGCAGGCTCATTGCGCGGGGCTCGAATCGAATGGTGTATGCCGTATCGGTTGCCGGCAGAATTCAATCGCGGGGGAACAGATCGCCGGTGCCGGGCTTCGGGGTGGCGGGCGTCGCGGCGAGGTCGATGCCGAGTTCCGCCAGTGCGAGCTTGCGTAGTGCCGCGTCTTTGATCTTGGCGACGGTGGCAATCGTGTTGGCCCGGCGCATGGCGAGCAGCGCGTCGGCATGCCTGGGGTTGTGGGCGCTGCCGAAGGTCTCGTAATCGTGGAGGGCGTCGGCCCATTCGGTGAGCTTTCCCTGCAGGAATGCGGCTCCCGACACGTTGCCATTGGCGCGAACCCGGTCAGGGTTGATGGTCATCATGAACGCGGCCACGCGGTCGAGGCGCAGGAAGGTGTGCTCGCGGACTTGGTCATCTGCGCCCCCCTTAAGGGGGGTGCAGACCAGTGCTTTGAGAGTGCAAATGCCGAGGTACTCGGCGTAGAAGCGCTCGCTCACCTTCACGCGTTGCGTTTCCCACTTCAGGCCGAACAGGTCGCACAACGGCTTGAGCGGCACGTGCTCTACGGCTTGTTCATTCTTCACCACTGGCAGCACCAGCCCGGCGTACTCGATGGAAATGGCGATGTGCTTCATGGCTCAGGACTCCTTTTCGGTGACGGGTGGATTAGCCGGATCGCTGGTGGCATGCCGGCGTTCTGCCCTCATGCCGCGCAGCAGGTAGATGCGGGCTAGAGATGATGCGGAGCGGCCTTCGGCGACCGCCAATCGCTTGAGGTCTTCGTGTTCCGCCGGGAGAAGCGAGACCAGCACACGGCGCATTCGGTCAGGGCCGCGAGGGGCTCGGCTGATCTTGGGCAGGACGGCCGGGCTGGAGGCTTTTGTCATGGCTATAATTAGTGAGACTCAAGGTATCTATAACGCAACTGCATTATTTGCACGAACGTGCAAAACGTCAACTGGATTTTTGATGATTGGCCAAATTTCGTCTCGCCTTCGAGAGGAGCGGAAGCGCCTCGGGTGCGGTAACCAGGCGCAACTGGCTGAGAGGCTCGGTATCTCGCCAAGCTCTGTGCATAACTACGAGACAGGAAAGCGTTCGCCGGATGCTGACTTTCTGGCAGCCCTCGCAGATGAGGGGGGCGACGTGCTTTACGTTGTTACGGGAAGACGCGCGGTCGGGGAGTTGGAGCCAGAAGAGGCTGCGCTGATTGCCGGCTTCCGTGGAATGGACACGAGAGGTCGCGCTGCAGTCATGGCCATGGTGAGCACGTATATGCAGCCGCAGCCACCTGTTGGCCCATCTCTGAATATCAGCGGCAGTTCAATCGGCCAGGTCGTTCAAGGAGACGCTGCCGGCGGTGGCATTGTGACCCCGCCGCCCTCTGAAAAAAAACGACGTTGAGAGACGCACAGCCTCCTCTCTACACATCGGTCAGCTCGTGATGGGAAATGTGTCACTGTGCAAGCGAAGTGGGATATCGCCGCACAAAATTAAGACGTTTAGCATACTTCTATAGCATTTTAACCAGACGAAGCCCTACTTCACCGAATGCGACGAGGGGATACATGGCATACGAAGGGAAGGAGTACGCAGCGCTCAAGGCCATAGCCAAACATCATGTTACCAAAGCGACGGAGCATCTACTTGGGCTCTGCACTGGATTGGTCGCAGATGGACGGCTGGATGACCGCGAGGTCGAGTTCCTCGACCTTTGGCTCAAGCAGTATCCGGAGGTCGTTGCCGTATGGCCCGGCAAAGTCATTGCTGATCGTATTTCAGCCATCCTTGCCGATGGTGTTGTCACTGCCGAGGAGCGACAGGATCTGTTCGACACACTCAGCGGTATCGTCGGCTTCCAGTTGCATGAGACAGGTGCCGCTGAGGCAGGAGTCGCAGCCATCCCCTTCGACGACGACCCCAGCATCTATTTCGATGGCAGGACGTTTTGCTTTACCGGCAAATTCCTCTTTGGCACGCGGGCGGCCTGCGAACGAGAGATCCTGAGTCGTGGCTCTATTGCCGTAGACGGCGTGTCCTCAAGGCTGGAATACCTGGTAGTCGGTTCGCTTATCGAATCAAGCTGGGCGCACACCAGCTACGGGCGAAAGATCGAGAAGGCTATCGACTACATAAGCAAGGGCCATGGCATCGCGATCATCTCCGAACGGCAATGGACGGAAGCAATCGGGCAGCCATGATGAGGGCTGCGCGTGCGGTCAGGGTAGCCCTGCTCTTTGCTGCGCTTATTCCAGCGTTGGCATCTTCAGCCCCTATCCCATGCAAGGTGATCGGCGTCGCCGATGGCGACACGCTGACTTGTCTCACTGCCGATAAGACACAGATCAAGGTGAGGTTGGCGCAGATCGACGCCCCGGAAAGCGGGCAGCCATATGGCCAGGCCTCGAAGCGCACGCTTTCAGACCTTGTGTTTGGCAAGGAAGTGACCATCGATTCAGAGACCACAGACCGTTACGGCCGCACGGTGGCGACGGTGCGCAGTGG
>JAEWVQ010000145.1 GCA_023459095.1 Pseudomonadota bacterium
GGACAAGCTGATCCGCGTGCTGCACCGCCTGACCGACGCCGGGCACACCGTGCTGGTCATCGAGCACGATCTAGATGTCATGGCCGAGGCCGACTGGCTGATCGATCTCGGTCCGGAAGGCGGCGATGGTGGCGGCGCGGTGGTGGCCGAAGGGCCGCCGGAAGTGGCGATGGCGACCGCCGCATCGCACACCGGCCGCCATCTGTGCGCGTTTCTCGCGGCGCGCCGCGATGCCGCCGCCTGAGCGCGCCGCGGCCCGCGATTGCGGGCGCGGCCGGCCGCGCTCAGTGATGATGGCGGGTGTACAGGCGCACGATGTCGAGCTGGACCTGGTCGGAGAGATCGCGCACCTCGTGGCGGGCGAGCTGGGTCGCACGATCGATGTCGCCGCGGTTGTGACAGATGCAGGCATCGCCGACCTGCAGGTGGAACTCGGCGTGCGAATGCAGCAGCTGTTCGTATTCCTTGTAGTGGGCGAACTTCTCGCGGCCTTCGCCGTGCAGCCACTTGCCGAGGGTGCAGGCATCGTCGCGCGAGACCGTGGCGATGTCGATGTATTCGCCGTCATCGCCGGCAATCAGCGCGTTGACGCGCTTGACCCAGCGCATGTGCGCGGCGATCGCATCGCGCATGTCGAGGCTGCCGAGCATCTTCTCGTGGTCCTCGATGTGCGGCATCTCGGCGCTCACCGCGCTGCCGTCGAGCTTGGCCTTGAGCCACATCAGCAAACCCATACCGGATTCCTCCTCGTGTTGTTGTCATTTGATGCGCCCATTATATGTCTAATGGATTACTTGTCCCCATTTCGCGGGTTTCTCCCGGCGCGGCGAAACTATTCGGCGGCGCGGGAGTCTTTCCCGGGTTGTTTTTCGGCAAACAGGAATTGATCAGGTGAAGAAGAAAGTCGTTACCGTATGGGATCTGCCGCTGCGCATCTTCCACTGGACCCTGCTGCTGCTCGTTGCGGTGGCCTTCGTCACCGGCCTCGCCGGCGGCAATCTGATCGTGTGGCACGGCTGGTCGGGAATCGCGATCACCGGCCTGCTCGCCTTCCGCCTGGTGTGGGGCATCGTCGGCTCCACCTATGCGCGCTTCGCCCAGTTCGTGCCCGGGCCGGGGCGCATCGCCGCCTACCTGCGCGGGCAGTGGCGCGGCGTCGGCCACAACCCGCTCGGCGCGCTGTCGGTGCTGGGCCTGCTCGCGGTGTTGATCTTCCAGGTGGTGAGCGGCCTGGTGTCGAACGACGACATCGCCTTCCAGGGGCCCCTGTATGCGCTCGTCACCAAGGACACCAGCGACTGGCTGACCAGCCTGCACCGCCTCAACATCTGGGTCATCGGCGCGCTGGTCGCGGTGCATGTGGCGGCGATCCTGTTCTACGCCCACGTCAAGAAGGACAATCTGGTCAAGCCGATGATCACCGGCATCAAGGAAGTGTCCGATGGCGACGTCCGCCCGGCGCAGGGTGGCGGCGCGCTCGCCTTCGTGGTCGCGCTCGGCGTGGCCGCGGCGGTGGTGTGGTCGGCGACCGGCGGCCTGCTGCCGCCCCCGCCGCCGCCCGCACCGGTGCAGCAGACGCCGGCCTGGTAAACGCAAAAAACCGCCGGTGACGGCGGTTTTTTTCTGACTGCGGGACAGCCGCGCCGGCTTACTTGGCGCGGTAGTCGTCGTGACAGGCCTTGCAGGTCTTGCCCAGTTCGCCGAAGGCGGCCTTGACCGCGCCGGCGTCGCCTTCGGCGGCAACCTTGGCCATGTTGTTGGCGGCCTGGTTGAACGCGATCGCGACCTTGGCCACGCCGTCCTTGTCGGTGAAGAACTCGGGCTTGACGCGGGTCTTCTGGTCGCCGACGTCCTTCTCGGTGCCCGGGGCGTAGAGCGCGCCCATGCCGGAGTTGGCGATGCCGGCGATGGCGTTGGCGGCGGCAACGACCTGGTCCTTGTTGTAGGTGCCTTCGAGGTTGCCCTTGATCTTGCCCATGTTCCAGCTGATGAAGCTGTAGCCGGCCTTGCGGTACTTGATCAGGTCCTCGGGCTTTTCCTGGGCGCCGGCGGTGGCGGCGAGGCTGAGGGCGACGAGGCCGAAGGCGGTGCGTGCGACGAGTTTTTTCATGCGTTACCTCTAGCGGAGTGGTGAAACGAAGGGGAGGGTTGAAATCGTCCCCGCATCCGACATGTCCCGGTGGGGATTGGTTCATCGATGCCGGATGGAATGACGGATGATAGTCCTCTCGCAGTGCAACACAAAGTCGCGGGCGGCGTCGATTAAAGCTTTCCGCGCTTCGGGTCGTTGATGAGACGATGGGTGTGTTTGGCTGCGGGCGATGCCGGCGGCCGGTCTAGGGAGAACAACAATGCGCCGTCTGTCCGATACGCCGATCTGGCTGCGCCTCACCGGCGCGATCTGGCTGATGCTGATCGTCGCCTGGGGCAGCATGATCGCCTGGGAGACCCGGGTGAATCGCGCCACCGCGATCGACCAGGCCAAGGATTTTGCCGCCACCGTCAACGAGATGACCATGGCCGGGCTCACCGGCATGATGATCACCGGCACGGTGGCGCAGCGCGACGTGTTCCTCGACCAGATCAAGGAACTGTCGATGGTGCGCGATCTGAAGGTGATCCGCGGCGACGCGGTGAGCAAGCTCTACGGCCCGGGCACGGCCGGCGAGCAATCGCTCGACGAGGTCGAGCGCCAGGTCGCCGCGGGCGCCGCGGCGGTGATCCGCGTCGAGCGCGATGCCACCTACGGCGAGCACCTGCGGGTGGTGATCCCGTCGCTGGCGTCGAGCAACTACCTGGGCAAGGACTGCCTGCTCTGCCACCAGGTTGCCGAGGGCACGCCGCTGGGCGCGGTGAGCATGCGCATCTCGCTCGACAAGGTGAATGCCGCGGTGGTGAGTTTCCGCAACCAGAGCATCCTGTTTGCGCTGTTGGTGTCGCTGCCCTTGCTCGGCTTCGTGTTCCTGTTCATCCGCCGCTTCGTCACCCGCCCGCTCGCCAGTCTGACCGACAGCCTGGGCGAGATCGCGCAGGGCGGCGGCGACCTCACGCGCCGTCTGCAGACCGCGGGCGACGACGAGATCGGCCGCACCGCCGACACCTTCAATCGCATGCTGTCGACCATCGCCGGGCTGGTGCGCCAGGTCGGCGCGTCGGCGGCCGCGGTGACCGCCGCGGCCAGCGGCCTGGCGCAGGGCGCGGCGCAACTCGCGGAAAGCTCGCACCGCCAGAACGACCGCTCGCTCGAGGCCGCCGCCGTGGTCGACGAACTGGGGGCCAACATCGGCGACATCGCCGCCAGCACCGAGGCCGTGCGCGCGCGCTCGCAGGACAGTCTGGCGCGCTCCGAAGAAGGCCAGCGCAGCCTCGAGCAGTTGCTCGGCGAGGTCGCCCAGGTCGAGGGCGCGGTGCAGCACATGGCGGGCTCGGTGGAGGCCTTCGTCGATTCGACGCGGGCGATCACCGACATGACGCGCGAGGTGCGCGAGATCGCCGAGCAGACCAATCTGCTCGCCCTCAATGCCGCGATCGAGGCCGCGCGTGCCGGCGAGCAGGGCCGCGGCTTTGCCGTGGTTGCCGACGAGGTGCGCAAGCTGGCCGAGAAGTCGGCGCGCTCGGCAGGCGGGATCGATGCCATCACCCAGGAGATCGGCCGCCAGTCGGCATCGGTGCAGGAGGCCATTGCGCGCGGCCTGGGGCATTTGCAGTCGAGCCGGCACGCGGCCGATGTGGTGTCCGGGGTGCTCGGCGCGGCCAATGCCGCGGTGGTCGAGGTCGGCGACGGCCTCAACCGCATCGCGGTGGCGACCGGCGAGCAGCGCCGCGCGAGCGAATCGGTCACCGGCAGCATCGATGCGATCGCGGCGATGGCGCGCGACAACAATGTCGCCATCGAACAGACCGTAAGCGCGGCGCGCGAACTCGAGCAACTCGCCGCGCGCCTGCAGGATTCGGTGTCGCGCTTCCGCGTCTGAGCGCGTTCCGGGCCGTCCTGGCCCGGAACGCCGCGTCCCTTACTCCAGACGGACGGGCACGAAGATGCGCGTGCCGCTGCGCTGGATCAGCAGCGCGAAGCGGTTGCCGGCGGCGTCGAGCATCTTGCGGAACTGCTCGACCGCGGTCACCGGCTGGTTGTTGACCGCGAGCACGACGTCGCCGCGGCGCAGACCGGCGCGCGCCGCGGGGCCATTCACGTTCTCGATCAGCAGGCCGCCGGCGACGCCGAGCTGCGCCGCCTCCTGGCCGGTGAGCGCGCGCGCGGCCAGCCCGAGCTTGCCGCCGGCATTTTCGCCCTGGCCGGGGCGGGCCGCGGCGGTGGTTTCCGGGTTGAGTTCGTCGAGGGTGGCGGTGAGCTCCCGGCTCTTGCCTTCGCGCCAGACGTCGAGGCGCACGCGCGAGCCCGGGCGCTTGTCGCCGATGATGCGCGGCAGGTCAGCGGAATCCTGGATGCGGGCGCCATCGACGCCGAGGACGACGTCGCCCGCCTTCAGCCCGGCCTTGTCGGCGGCACTGCCGGCCTCGACGCTGGACACCAGCGCGCCGCGTGCGTCGGGCAGGCCGAAGGACTGCGCCAAGTCCTTGTCGACACCCTGGATCGCGATCCCCAGGCGGCCGCGCTGGACGCGGCCGTGGGTGACGAGCTGGTCCTTGACCTGCATCGCGACGTCGATCGGGATCGCGAACGAGATTCCCATGAAGCCGCCGGAGCGCGAGTAGATCTGCGAGTTGATGCCGATCACCTCGCCGCCGAGGTTGAACAGCGGGCCGCCGGAGTTGCCGGGGTTGATCGCGACGTCGGTCTGGATGAAAGGCACGTAGTTCTCGTCGGGCAGGCGGCGCGCCTTCGCCGAGATGATGCCGGCGGTCACCGAGTGGTCGAAACCGAAGGGCGAACCCATCGCCACCACCCATTCGCCGACGCGCGAGCGCTCGGCGTCGCCGATCTTCACCGTCGGCAGGTCGCGGGCGTCGATCTTGAGCACGGCGATGTCGGTGCGCTTGTCGGTGCCGACCACCTTGGCCTTGAACTCGCGCTTGTCGACCAGGGTCACGGTGATCTCGGCATTGCCTTCGCCGACGACGTGGGCATTGGTCAGCACGTAGCCGTCGGCGCTGACGATGAAGCCGGAGCCGATGCCGCGGCTGATCCGTGGCGAGCCGCCCGGCATGCCGGGCATGTCCGGCATGGGCACGCCGAAGCGGCGCAGGAAATCGTAGAACGGGTCGTTGGCGAAGGGGTTCTCGCCGCTCGTCTGTCCGCGTTGCTCGACCACGCCGATATTGACCACCGCGGGGCCGACCTGCTCGACCAGGTCGCCGAAGTCGGGCAGACCGTAGCGGTTCGGCGCGGGCAGGGTGCCGGCGGTCGCCGGCGCGGTCGGCGCCTGGGCCTGGGCGGCGTCGATCAGGCTTTCCGGTGGCAGGGCGGCGGCGAGGCCGACGGCGATGGAGCAGGCGAGCAGCATGTTCTTCATACGGGGCGGATCTCCTGATGGGCGTTGGCAGCGGCGCGGCGGCAGACGACGGAAACGGGAGCGCCGGGCACGCGATGAAACGAAGACAGACAGTGGGGGCGGATGTTCCGTGAATCAAGGGCGGAACCCGGGGAAAGCCCCGGTCGGCGCGCCGGCGCGGTACCATTCGGCTCCTCAGGCCACAGCACACTGCCGCCGCAGGACCGACGCCCATGACCCTCACCGATCTCCGCTACCTCGTCGCACTCGCCCACGAGCGCCATTTCGGGCGCGCCGCAGAGAAGTGCCATGTGTCGCAGCCGACGCTGTCGGTGGCGATCAAGAAGGTGGAGGAAGAACTCGGCATCCAGCTCTTCGAGCGCAGTGCCTCCGAGGTGAAGATCACCGAGACCGGGCGGCGCATCGTCGCCCAGGCGGAAAAGGTGCTGGTCGAAGCCAGCCAGATCCACGAGATCGCCGCCGCCGGCAAGGACCCGCTCGCCGGGCCGCTGCGCGTCGGGGTGATCTACACCATCGGCCCCTACCTGCTGCCGCGGCTGATTCCGCGCGTGCACCAGCTTGCGCCGCGCATGCCGCTGATCATCCAGGAGAACTACACCGCGCGCCTGGCCGAGGCGCTCAAGCGCGGCGAGCTCGACGTCATCATCATCAGCCTGCCGTTCGAGGAGCCGGGCATCGTCGCCCAGCCGGTGTATGACGAGCCGTTCCGCGTGCTGCTGCCGGCCGACCATCCGTGGAAGGCGGAGGCGCACATCGATCCGGTGCAACTCGCCGACGACCAGCTGCTGCTGCTCGGCGCCGGCAACTGCTTCCGCGAACAGGTGCTGGAAGTCTGTCCGAGCTGCCGCAACGTCGGCGGCCTGCAGCGCACGCTCGAAGGCAGCTCGCTGGAAACCATCCGTCACATGGTCGCTACCGGTCTCGGGGTGACCGTGCTGCCGAGTTCGGCGGCCGACGAGATGGCGGCGCAGAACCCGCTGGTCGCGGTGCGTCCGTTCAGCGCGCCGGAGCCGTCGCGGCGCGTCGCGCTGGCCTGGCGGGTGACCTATCCGCGCAGCGGCGCGATCGACATCCTGCGCAGCGCGATCCTCGAGAGCGGGTTGCCCGGGGTCACGCCGATCGGGCGCATGCCGAGCCTGGAAGCGGCCTGAACCTTGATCATGGAATGATGCTCATCGATAACCCTGTCTGATCGAGGGGATTCGGCCAATCAATTGGCGATCGCCGACCGACCGCCTTAGGATCGATCCATGAGGCCGCAGCACGGGCTATCTTTCTGCAGACCCAAAGACAAGGAGTGATGTGATGGATATCGATATCGGCATCGACAAGGATGCGCGCGCCAACATCGCCGGCGGACTCTCCCGCCTGCTCGCCGACAGCTACACGCTCTACCTGACCACCCACAACTTCCACTGGAACGTCACCGGGCCGATGTTCAACACCCTGCACCTGATGTTCGAGGGGCAATACAACGAACTCGCGCTCGCCGTCGATGCCATCGCCGAGCGCATCCGCGCCCTCGGTTTCCCGGCGCCCGGCACCTACCGCGAGTTCCAGAAGCTCACCAGCATGAAGGAGCCCGCAGGCGTGCCGAGCGCCACCGAGATGATCCGTCTGCTGGTGCAGGGCCAGGAGGCGGTGGTGAAGACCGCGCGCAGCGTGGCGCCGCTCGCCGACCAGGTCAGCGACGAGCCCACCCTCGATCTGCTCACCCAGCGCATGCAGGTGCACGAGAAGAACGCGTGGATGCTGCGCAGCCTGCTCGAAGGCTGAACGCGCGGCAACGCGTACCGACGTGAAAACGGGCCCCGCGGGGCCCGTTCCATTTTTGGCTGAGGTACGCGCTCAGGCCGACTTGCTGGCACGCTTCTTTGGCGCGGGCTTGTCCTCGCCGTCGTCCGCGGCCGCCTTCTTTGCCGCGGCGGTCTTCGTGGTGGCGGCCTTGGGCGCTTTGGCCTCGAATTCGAAACCGACCTTGCCGTCCTTGCCGCGCACCAGGAAGGCGGAGAACTTGCGCCGCGTGCGGGCCGAGACGAAGCCCTTGAGCAGTTCGGTCTTGCCTTCGGTGAGCAGGCGGGTCATCTGCTCGCGGTCGATGGGTTGCTGCAGGATGATCTTGCCGGAGCGGAAATCGCAGCTCTTGCCCGGCCCCACCGATTTTTCGCAGACGTAGGCCATGCCATGCTCGTACACCGCGGACTGGCACTTGGGGCAGGCGCCGAGCGAAGTCTGCGTGGAGAAATCGACCGGTTCGGCTTCCTCGCCTTCCTTGGGCTGACCGAAGTCGAAGGTGGGCTGCTTGTCGTCGTTGAGCACGATGTCGGCGTTGAACAGCCGCCCCATCTTGTTGCGGAAGCCGGTCAGTGGGCCGACCTTGCCTTCGCGCAGCAGGGTCTCGATCTCGGCGATCTCGAACTGGCGGCCGGCGACGATCTTCCACGTGCTCCACTCGCAGGCCTGGCAGGCAAACTTCTTGTAGTTCTCCTTCACCGTGCCGCCGCATTTCGGGCATGGGGTGGCGAGGGTGACGAACTCGCCGGGCACGGTGTCGGATTCGTAGCGCTTGGCGCGCTCGACCACCTCGCGCGCCATCTCCGCGATCTCGTGCATGAACGCTTCGCGCGACAGCTCGCCGCGTTCCATCAGTGCCAGCTTGTGTTCCCAGCCGCCGGTGAGCTCCGGCGAGGTCAGCGCGTTGACGCCGAGGCCCTTCAGCAGCGTGATCAGCGAGAACGCCTTGGCGCTCGGGATCAGCTCGCGGCCTTCGCGGTGCATGTACTGTTCGGCGATCAGACCTTCGATGATCTGCGCCCGCGTCGCCGGCGTGCCGAGGCCGCGCTCGGCCATCGCCGCGCGCAGCTCCTCGTCGTCCACCATCTTGCCCGCGCCTTCCATCGCCGACAGCAGGGTGGCTTCGTTGAAGCGCGCCGGCGGCTTGGTCTGCAGCGCCTTGATCAGGATGTCCTCGGTGGACACGGTCTCGCCCGGTTTTACCGCCACCAGCTGGCGGCCACTGTCCTTGCCGGCTTCCTTGCCCTCGCCGTCCTCGCTGGCGGCTTCCTTGCCATAGACCGCGAGCCAGCCGGCATTGACCAGCACCTTGCCTTCGGTCTTGAAGGCCTCGCCCTCGACGCGAGTGATGCGGGTGGTGATCTGGTATTCGGCGGCGGGGTAGAACACCGCGAGGAAGCGGCGCGTGACCAGATCGTAGATCTTGTGCTCGGCCTCCGACAGGCTCTTCGGCGCTGCCCCGGTGGGGATGATCGCGAAGTGGTCGGAGATCTTGGCGTTGTTGAAGATGCGCTTGTTCGGCCGGACCCAGCCCTGGCGGGCAATCTCGCCGGCGAAGGGCGCGTATTCGATGGGCAGGCCGCGCATGACCTCGCCCACGGTGCCGAGGTAGTCCTCGGGCAGCGCGCGCGCGTCGGTCCGCGGGTAGGTCAGCACCTTGTGCTTTTCGTACAGCGCCTGCGCCAGTTGCAGGGTGACGCGGGCGGAGAAGCCGAAGCGGCCGTTGGCTTCGCGCTGCAGGCTGGTGAGGTCGAACAGCAGCGGCGAGAGTTGGGTCGAAGGCTTGGCTTCCTCGGTGACCACACCCGGCTTGCCCGCGCAGCGGGCGCGGATGGCTTCGGCCCGCGCCTTGTCCCACAGGCGGTGAGCGTTGGCGTGTTCGTCGCCCTCGGGCTTCTTGAAGTGTTCGTCCAGCCAGCGCCCGGTGTACTCGCCGGCGGCGCAGCCGAAAGTGGCTTCGAGCTCCCAGTAGTCGCGCGCCTTGAACTTGCGGATCTTGTCCTCGCGCTCGACCACGATCGCCAGCGTCGGGGTCTGCACGCGGCCCACGGTGGTGAGGTGGAAGCCGCCGGTCTTGGAGTTGAACGCGGTCATCGCCCGCGTGCCGTTGATGCCGATCAGCCAGTCGGACTCGGCGCGACAGATCGCCGCGTTGCGCAGGCCTTCGACCTCGCGCGCGGCGCGCAGGTGGGCGAAACCGTCACGGATCGCGGTCGCCGTCATCGACTGCAGCCACAGGCGTTGCATTGGCTTGGTGGTGCCGGCGTGCTGGGCGATGAAGTTGAAGATGAGCTCGCCTTCGCGCCCCGCGTCACAGGCGTTGATCAGGCCGGTGACGTCCTTGCGCTTGATCAGCCGGGTGAGCAGCTTGAGGCGGTCGTCGGTCTTCTCGATCGGCTTCAGCGCGAAGTGCGGCGGAATGACGGGCAGATGGGCGAAGGTCCATTTGCCGCGCTTGACCTCGAATTCCTCGGGCACGGCAAGCTCGAGAAGGTGGCCGACGGCCGACGACAACACGTAGTCGTCGGACTCGTAGTAGTCCTTCTCCTTGGTGAAGCCGCCCAGCGCACGGGCGATGTCCTGCGCGACGGAAGGCTTTTCCGCGATGATCAGTTGCTTGCTCATGCCGTTGGGGCAGATGCGGAGAACCGTTGTCGGCTTCCGTCCGATAGGTGATGGAGCGGCGGATGATAAAGACGGCGGCGGGCGGCTTGCAAGCGGACCTTGTACCCGGGGCTCAGTGAATCAGCGGATCGAGGTCGTCGTCCTCGCCGGAAAGGAGTTCATCGACGATCAGTCCGTCGATGAGCTGCTCGCGCTGCCACAGCACCATCAGCACGATGACCTTGAGCCGGTTCAGGGTGATGGTGAAGTTGCCGAGCGCCATGGCGCGCTCGATGATGAGCTCGCGATTGCCCGCATCGAGCACCCCGGCGGCTTCGAGAAAAGCCAGGAAGCCGCGGCATTCGACCGGCAGGCGGGCGAGTTCCTCGTCGGCGTAGAGGCGGATCGAGCCCGCTCCCGAGGGCAGCGCTGGATGCTCGCTGCCGGCCAGTTGGCGCAGGCCGGAGAGCCATTCAAGGGCTTCGGAGATTTCCTCGTCCTCGAACCCCGCGGCCGACAGCTTGCGGGCGAGCTGCTCGGACTCCGGGCAGGCGTCGGCGTGGATGTAGCTTTCGAAGAGGTATACCAGAACGTCGAACAAGATTACCTCCCGCAATGACCGCGACGATTGCACGAACCGCCGGTAGCGGGGTTCGCATGTTAACGATGATGACCGGCTAGCGGAGGCGCTGGAACCGGCCGCCGGGCAGGCGCGCGATGCGTTCCGCCAGTTCCAGGGGCAGCAGGATGGCGTACAGCGCATCGACCGTCAAGCCGCTGCGCTGGGCAAGGGTGTCGATGTCGACCGGGTCGTGGCCGAGCTGCGCGAGCAGTTCGTCGTCCGCGCACGACGAGGCGGCGGCGGGCGGCGTGGCCTGTGTGGCGGGCGCGGGCGACAGCGGTATGGTCAGGCGCGGGCGCAACTCCTCGAGGACGTCCTCGGCGGTCTCCACCAGCTTGGCGCCGTCGCGGATCAGGCGGTGACAGCCGCGGGCGAGCGGCGAGTGGATGGAGCCGGGGATCGCGAACACCTCGCGTCCGCCTTCGACGGCGAGCCGCGCGGTGATCAGCGAACCGCTGTCGACCGCGGCTTCGACTACCAGCACGCCGAGGGCGAGACCGGCAATGAGGCGGTTGCGGCGCGGAAAGTGGTGGCGCAGCGGCCCGGCGCCCAGGGCGAATTCGCTCACGATCGCGCCGCGCTCGGCGATGTCGCGGGCGAGCGCGGCGTTGCGCGCAGGGTAGATGCGATCGGCGCCGGTGCCGATCACTGCCACGGTCGCGGTGTCGAGCGCGCCGCGATGGGCGGCGGCGTCGATGCCGAGGGCGAGGCCGCTGACGATGGTGAGGCCGGCGGCACTCAGATCGCGGGCGAAGGCGGTGGCGTTGAGCTCGCCCTGCGGCGTCGCCGAGCGTGCGCCGACGATGGCCAGCGCGGGGCGTGCGAGCAGTGCCGGGTCGCCCTTGACGTAGAGCAGTGCGGGCGGGTCGGCGCTGTCGAGCAGGGCTTGCGGGTATCGCGCGTCGGCGAGGGTGAGGAGGTGGTTGCCGGGCTCCGCGGCCCACGCCCGGGTACGTTCGAGCGCTGCGCGGTCGGGGGCGGCGAGGAGCTGGTCGGCGGCATCCTTGCCGATCACCGCAGCGATGGCCGCATGTCCGTGATCGAAGATCTGTTGGGGCAGGCCGAAGGCGGCGAGGAGCTGACGCTGGCGCCCCGGGCCGATGCCGGACGCCAGCGTCAACCGCAGCCAGGCGTCGAGGTCGTCTGGCGCGGTCAAGGTGGGTTCAGCCGGTCAGGGCTTGCGCACGCTGTCGCCGACCGTCACAGGACCGTCGGAGTCCATCACCAGCGCATAGGAAACGCGTTCGAAGGTGCGGAACACGAACACCAGGCCGTAGCGCTTCTCGGGGAGCTGGAAGCTCTCCTTGCCGTTCTCGTCCTTGTACTCGGCGATGCCGCGGTTGCGGTAAAGCGCGAGCACGTGACCGGGTTCCAGCCCTTCGCGTTCGCCGATATTGAGCGCGACCACGTTGAGCCGGCCGGTTTCGGCAACGCCGCGGTGGATGGATACCAGCCGGCCGTCCATGGCCTTGTCGGGCGCATGGGGCACGTAGGCGAACACCGACGGCTGCTCGCTCGGCATCATCAGGTCGCCGGTGCCGATCTCCTCGGTCGCGGAGATGATCTCCAGCGTCGCCGGGTCGGTGCGCTCGGTGACGCGGGCGGCGCCCAGATGCACGGCCTCGTAGGCGATCACCTCGTTGGTCGCCGGATCGACGAGCGGGCGGGCGGGGCGGAAGATCTGCCAGACCTCGACGTCGTCGCGCACGTTCTTGGCGAACAGGGTGTCGCCGGTGCCGAGCATCACCCGGCTGGTTTCGGTGGCGACGATGGTCGCTGCGCCTTCGAGGCCGGCCTGGTCGACGACCAGCGGTTTGGTCAGGAAGGGTTCGATGGCGCGTACCGGAATGCTCGCGATCGCGCGCCCGGCTTCCTCGTCGTAGATGCGCGGCGACAGCTTGACGTCGCCGCCGATGCGCCGGCCGATGCTCAGCCATGGCCCGCTGCGGTCGAGCAGGATGACCTGGCCGGGATAGATCAGGTGGGGATTGCGGATCTCGTCGCGGTTCAGGCGCCAGACTTCGGGCCAGCGCCACGGCTGCTGTAGGAAGCGGCCGGAGATGCCCCACAGGGTGTCGCCCTTGACCACGGTGTAGGAATCGGGAGCGTCATCGGCCAGGGCGACGCCCTGGGCGGCGGCGGGGTGGCTGACCAGAGTCGCGATGCCGACGAGGAGAGGGAATATAATTCGGATCATTACTCGCTTCCGGTTGGTGCGGGTCGGCAACCGCCGTCCTGGAACGCCATCGGCCGGAAGGGGTCGAACTCCAGACCATCCGGCACCAGGCGCAGCACATGGGCATGCATGTCAAAGCGCTTGAAATTGTGCACCTAACGGTTTAACCCGGCAAGCATTTATGGCTCTCCTACCTATCCTCCGCTATCCCGATCCCCGCTTGCACACCCGCGCCGCGCCGGTGGACAAGGTCGATGACGAGGTCCGCCAGCTGGTCGCTGACATGGCCGAAACCATGTACGAAGCGCCCGGCATCGGCCTCGCCGCGACCCAGGTGAACGTCCATCGCCGGGTCGTGGTGATCGACGTCACCGAAGACCGCAGCGGGCTGATGGTCTTCATCAACGCCGAGATCATCGAGCATGCCGGCGAGCAGGTGTGCGAGGAAGGCTGCCTGTCGGTGCCCGGCGTCTACGAGAAGGTCACGCGCGCCGAACGCGTCAGGGTGAGGGCGCTGAACGAGAAGGGCGAGACCTTCGAACTCGAGGCCGAGGGCCTGCTCGCGGTGTGCATCCAGCACGAACTCGACCATCTCGACGGCAAGGTGTTCGTCGAATACCTGTCGCCGCTCAAGCTCGGCCGGATCAAGACCAAGCTGGCCAAGAAGGCGCGGATCACCGCCTGAGTGCCGCGTTTGCCTCGTTCGCGCCGCCGCGGTCCGACCGCCGGCGCTCCCTTTCCACTCGCCCTGCCTGCCCGATGACCCAGTCCCTGCGCGTTGCCTTTGCCGGCACGCCCGAATTCGCCGCTCGCGCCCTCGAGGCCATCATCGCTGCCGGTTTCGAGGTGCCCCTCGTCCTCACCCAGCCCGACCGCCCCGCCGGGCGCGGCATGAAGCTCACCCCGAGCGCGGTCAAGCAGGTCGCGCTGGCGCATGGCATCGCCGTCGACCAGCCCGAGAAGCTGCGCACCGAGGCGCAGCGCGCCGCGCTCGCGGCTTGTGCGCCCGACGTGCTGGTGGTCGCCGCCTACGGCCTGCTGCTGCCGCCCGCGGTGCTCGCGCTGCCGCGCTACGGCTGCCTCAACATCCACGCCTCGCTGCTGCCGCGCTGGCGCGGCGCGGCGCCCATCCACCGCGCGATCGAGGCCGGCGACGCCGAGACCGGGATCACCATCATGCAGATGGACGAAGGCCTCGACACCGGCGCGATGCTGCTGCGCAAGGCCGTGCCCATCCTCGCCGACGACACCACCGCGCGCCTCCATGACCGTCTCGCGGCGGTCGGTGCGGAGGCCATCGTCGAGGTTCTGCGCGCCCTGCCCGGCGGCGATCTGGTGGCGACGCCGCAGCCCGCGGCGGGGGTTACCTACGCCGCCAAGATCGGTCGCGCCGATGCCGAGCTCGACTGGCGGCGGCCGGCGCGCGAACTCGAACGTGCGATTCGTGCGTTCAATCCGTTTCCGGGCGCGGTCGGGGTGCTGCGCGACACCCCGCTCAAGCTGTGGGCGGCGACCCCGGTGGCGGGCAGCGGAGCGCCGGGCACGGTGCTCGCGGCCGACGCGGACGGCGTCGTCGTCGCCTGTGGCGAAGGCGCACTGCGCTGCACCGAGCTGCAGCGGCCGGGGGCGCGGCGCATGGCGGCGGGGGAATTCCTGCGCGGCTTCGCTGTCACTGCCGGTGACGTATTCGCGGTCGGCACGGGCGAGGCCCCGGCCGGCGCTTGAACGGGCCGCTTCCGCCCCCATTTGCCAAGGCGGAGCAACACTGACTCGGAAGGAAAAACACGATGTTCGGAAACTGGATCAAGACCTCCATCCTGATGGCGGGGATCATTGCCCTGTTCGGGGTGGTCGGCGGCGCCATCGGCGGCCAGCAGGGCATGCTCATCGCGCTGTTGATCGGCGGTGGCATGAACGTCTGGGCCTACTGGTTCTCCGACAAGATGGTGCTCAAGATGTACAACGCGCGCGAGGTCGATGAGAGCACCTCGCCCTACCTGTACAACATGGTGCGCGAGCTTGCGCGGCGCGCCGAGCTGCCCATGCCCAAGGTCTACATCATCGACGAGGACCAGCCCAACGCCTTCGCCACCGGCCGCAACCCGGAACATGCCGCGGTGGCCGCGACCAGCGGCATCATGCGCATGCTGTCCGAGCGCGAACTGCGCGGCGTGATGGCGCACGAGCTCGCCCACGTGAAGAACCGCGACATCCTGATCTCGACGATCTCGGCGACGATCGCCGGCGCGATCTCCTCGCTCGCCCAGTTCGGCATGCTCTTCGGCGGCTCCCGCGACGGCGAGGATCGCCCCAATCCGGTGGTCTCGATCATCGTCATGATCCTTGCGCCGATCGCCGGCATGCTGATCCAGATGGCGATCAGCCGCACCCGCGAGTTCGGCGCCGACCGTGGCGGCGCGGAGATTTCCGGCGATCCGGAGGCGCTCGCCAGCGCGCTCGCCAAGATCGATGCCTACGCCCGCGGCATTCCGCTGCACACCGCGGAACAGCACCCGGAGACGGCGCAGATGATGATCATGAATCCGCTCTCCGGCGGTGGTCTGCGCGGGCTGTTCTCCACCCATCCGTCCACCGAGGAACGCATCGCCAAGCTGCGCGCGATGCGCTGACTCTTCCTTTGCGGTCGCGCTGCGGCCGGCAGACGTTCGGGAGCGACATCCCGCCCTTGACGGGTGCGATGTCGCTCTTCGTTTTCGGCCTTGCCCGTTCCCGGCTTGCCGCTCGAGGCTGCTGGCTCGACGGCGCTGCGCCGCGGGCTCGAGGGTCTGCACCACGCGGTGCCGGCAAGGCATGATGGCGCGCGGTGGGGAAGGCTCCCCGCCGTGGCAATCGGACACATTGCGCCGATCTTCATATCGGCGGTCCGGAACGGCGGCCCGTGCGGTCGCCACCCCTGGCCGGACCCGCGTCCGGCGATTAAGCCCCGGCGCAGATCCCGCACCGGGGCGGCTGATCCATCGGGAGACACCATGACTGATACTGCAGACCCTTCGCGCCGGCGCTTTCTCGCCGCTGCCGGCGGCCTCGCCGCCGCTACCGCGGCGCCCGCCTTCGCCCAGAACGCCGCGGCCGAACCGGCCGCGCGCAAGCTTCCCTACCTCATCGGCAGCCACGCCGACACCCTGCTCGCGCGTGGCAAGACCCCGCGCGCGGTGATCTGCGGCGGCGGCTGGGGCGGGGTCACCGCCGCCAAGTACCTGCGCAAGCTGGTGCCGCATCTCGAGGTCGTTCTCCTCGAACGCAATCCGACCTTCTTCTCCTGTCCGATGAGCAACAAGTGGCTGGTGGACGTGGTCGATACCCAGTTCCTCACCCACGACTACCTGCGTGTGTCGGAGCAGTACGGCTACCGCTTCATCCAGACCGAGATCCTCGAGATCGAGCGCGACCGCAAGCAGGTCGTCACCGCCGCCGGCGCGCTGCATTACGACTACCTCATCGTCGCCCCCGGCATCCGCTACAACTACGAGGCCTGGTTCGCCAACGACCGGCGCATGGCCGAGGCCACGCGGGCGCGCTTTCCGGCGGCCTACATCCCGAGCGCGGAGCATGTCCACCTCAAGCGCGCGCTGCAGGCGTTCAAGGGCGGCCATCTGGTGATGACGCTGCCGCCGCCGCCGCAGCGCTGCCCGCCCAGCCCCTATGAGCGCGCCTGCCTGATCGCGTCGATGTTCAAGAACAAGAAGATCCCCGGCAAGATCACCATCCTCGACCACAAGGACGGCGTGCGCCCGATCGGCCCCGGCTTCAAGGCCGCGTTCGAGGAGCTGTACAAGGACATCATCACCTACGTGCCCAATGCGCGCATCGAGGAGGTCGATCCGTTCAGGAAGCACATCCGCACCGAGGCCGGCGACTTCGATTTCGACCACGCCATCCTGATGGCGCCGCACCAGGCCGGCGACCTCGCCTGGAAGGCCGGACTGGTGCCCGCCGCCGGCTCCGGGCGCCCCGCGGGCTGGGCCGATGTCGATCCGCTGTTCCTCAACGACCGCAATGACCGCAATGTGTTCGTGATCGGCGACGCGGTCGGCATGGTGTCGCCGCAGTTCGCCTTCTATCCGAAGGCCGGCCACGTCGCCAACCGTCAGGCGCGCATCGTCGCGCGCTACATCGCCGAGCGCGAGGCCGGGCGCGAACCGTCCTACATCCTGCCCGACAACCTGTGCTTCATGATGGTCAACACCAACCCGCAGGAAGGGATCTCGGTGCAGTTCGACTACAAGGTGAACGACCAGGGCGTGATCGAGCAGACCCAGATCGACTACAACGAACGCACGCCGAACACCGTGCCCGAGGACTTCAACTGGGCGCGGCTGATCTACGAGGACATGTTCGCGTGAGCCCCGCCGCGCGCCGGCTCAGGACGAGGCGTGGGCGGCGTCCGGTTTGACGAAGCGCACCAGCGTCCAGTAACCGAACAGGTTCACCGGGTGGGCTTCGGTCAGCTCGAGGTCGGCGGCGGCCGCGACCAGCGGCGCGAGCGGAAACAGCGGACGGAAGCCGAGGGCGCGCGCGAACGGCGCGAGCCGGCGCTCGAAGGCGTCGAGCCAGCCCTGGCCGCGAGAGAAGTGGTTGACCACCAGCACCTCGCCGCCCGGGCGGCACACGCGGTGCAACTCGCGCATCATCGCCGCCGGATCGGGCACCACCGAAGCCACGTAGAGCGCGGCGACCTTGTCGAAGCTGGCGTCGGGAAAGCACAGCGCCTGCGCGTCCATCGCCAGCAGGCGCACGTTGTCGAGGCGATGGCGGCGCACGCGCTGGTGCGCGCGCGCGAGCATGTGCGGCGACAGGTCGATGCCGGTGACCTGGGTGTGGCGCGGGTA
>JAEWVQ010000146.1 GCA_023459095.1 Pseudomonadota bacterium
GGCTCGGAGCTGGCGAGCCGCCCGGTGACCGCGGTGGCCTGCGCGAAGCTGGTGTGCACGCGGCCGGTCTTCGGGTTGACCATGCGCGGCAGCTTGTCGGCGTAGGTGCTCTTGAGCTTGGCCAGCCCGCGGTGTTCGAGCAGCAGCTTGGGCAGCGGGTAGTCGTCGGCGAGCTGGGTGAGCACGTCCTCGTCGGTGGAGGGCTGGCCGGTGGCGGTCTTCTTGACCACCGGCAGGCCGAGCTTGCCGAACAGGATCTCGCCGAGCTGCTTGGGCGAACCGAGGTTGAAAGGCTGGCCGGCGAGCGCGTGGGCCTCGCGCTCGAGCGTCATCAGCCGGCGGCCGAGCTCCTCGCCCTGCTGCGCGAGCAGGAAGGGGTCGATGAGCACGCCGGTGCGCTCCATGTCGAAGAGCACGCGCAAGGTGGGCAGTTCGACGTCGCGGTAGAGCGCGGCGAGCGCCGGCACCGCCTCGATCTGCGGCCACAGCTTGCGGTGCAGGCGCAGGGTGATGTCGGCATCCTCGGCGGCGTACTCGGTGGCGCGCTCGAGCGCGACCTCGGCAAAGCCGATCTGCTTGGCACCCTTGCCGCAGACCTCGGTGTAGGGAATGGTGGTCAGGCCGAGGTGGCGCTTGGCGAGCGCATCCATGTCGTGGGCCTTGTCGCTCTCCAGCACGTAGGATTCGAGCAAGGTGTCGTGGGCGATGCCGCGCAGCGCGATGCCGTGGTTGGCGAGCACATGGGCGTCGTACTTGAGGTTCTGGCCGACCTTGGCGTGAGCCTCCGACTCCAGCCAGGGCCTGAGCTTCGCCAGCACCTCGGCGAGCGCGAGCTGCGCGGGCGCCTCGGCGCCCTGGTGGGCGAGCGGCAGGTAGGCGGCCTCGCCCTGCACCGTGGAGAACGACATGCCCACCAGGGTCGCCGCCATCGGGTCGAGGCTGGTGGTTTCGGTGTCGAAGGCGACCAGCTCGGCGGCCTGCAGCCTGGCCAGCCAGGCGTCGAAGGTCGCCCAGTCGAGGATGGCGACGTAGCCGGCGCGGTGCGCGCCGGGCGCGGCGGGTGGATCGTCGGCTTCGGCTACGGCCGCGGCGTCGCGCCCCGCGGCGGCCTGCGCCGTGGCGCCGTCGAGATCGCGCAGCCAGCCGCGGAACTCGAAACGCTCGTAAAGCGCGCGCAGCGCAGCCTTGTCGTCGGCGCGCGCGGGCAGATCCTCGAGCGCCACCGGCAGTTCGAGGTCGGTGACCACCGTCACCAGCCTGCGCCCGAGCGGCAGAAAATCGAGATGGCGACGCAGGTTGTCGCCGACCTTGCCGCCGACCTTGTCGGCGTTGGCGACGAGGTTGTCGAGCGTGCCGTATTCGGCGAGCCACTTCACCGCGGTCTTGGGCCCGCACTTTTCGACCCCGGGGACGTTGTCGACGGTATCGCCGACGAGCGCGAGGTAATCGACGATGCGCGCCGGCGGCACGCCGAACTTGGCGGCGACGCCGGCCTCGTCGAGCACTTCCTCGCTCATCGTGTTGACCCAGCGCACGCCGGGGCGCACGAGCTGGGTGAGATCCTTGTCGCCGGTGGAGATCACCACCTCCCAGCCGCGCTCGGCGGCCTGGCGGGTGAGGGTGCCGATCACGTCGTCGGCCTCCACGCCCTCGATCGCCAGCAGCGGCCAGCCCTCGGCGCGCACCGCCTCGTGCAGCGGCTCGATCTGCGCGCGCAGGTCGTCGGGCATCGACGGCCGGTTGGCCTTGTACTCCGGATACCAGTCGTCGCGGAAGGTCTTGCCCTTGGCATCGAACACGCAGGCGCGGTATTCCGCCTTGTAGTCGCTTTCGAGCCGACGTAGCATCGACAGCACGCCCCGTATCGCCCCCGTCGGCTCGCCCTGCGCGTTGCGCAAGTCCGGCAACGCGTGAAACGCGCGATAGAGATAGCTGGAACCATCGACAAGCAGCAGGGTGGGCATCCTGGACATCCTAGAGGGGAAACCGTGGCGGCGTCGCCGTACTCGAACGGGTACGGGCGCACATCTTCGATCGAAACGGAAACAGCATGACCGCGAAAGAAAAACTCCCCCGCAGCGTGCCGGGCAACGACGCCTCGCGCCCGAATTCACGCGAGTCGTGGCGAATCTTCGGAATTATGGCAGAGTTCGTGGAGGCCACCGAACGCCTCAACGCCATCCGCCCGGCGGTGTCGATCTTCGGCAGCGCCCGTGTGCCGGCCGACCACATGTACTACATGCTCACCGAGCGCATCGCGCGCCTGCTGTCGGATGCGGGCTTCTCGGTGATCTCGGGCGGCGGCCCCGGCATCATGGAGGCGGCCAACAAGGGCGCCTATTTCGGCAAGAGCCCGTCGATCGGCCTCAACATCCAGCTGCCGATGGAACAGCAGGCCAACCCTTACCAGGACATCTCGCAGACCTTCCAGCACTTCTTCGCGCGCAAGTTCATGTTCGTGAAGTTCGCCACCGCCTATGTGGTGATGCCCGGGGGCTTCGGCACGCTCGACGAGTTGCTGGAGGCGATGACCCTGATCCAGACCGGCAAGAGCCGGCGCATTCCCATCATCCTGGTGCACGGCCCGTTCTGGCACGGCCTGCTCGACTGGTTCCGCGACCGGCTGGTCGCCGAGCGCATGATCAATCCCGCCGACCTCGACCTCATCCAGATCATCGACAAGCCCGAAGACGTGGTCGAAGCGATCTTCAAGCACTACGAGACGCGCGGCTTCCTGCCCCTGCCCGAAGAGCACGAGCTGATGCTCAACCTGTAGCGCCGGCGGGCCACGGCGGGGCATTCGCCCCGCCCTACGCTAGAATGGAGGCATTCCAAGGAGAATCTCCATGCGCCGTGCCCTGCTCGCCCTGATCGCGGCGGCTGCCCTGCCCGCCTTCGCCCAGCAACCGCCCCAGCTCGAACCGATTCCGGAGCCGCCCCCGCCGCCGCCGGGGATGACCGACATCGAGGAACCGCAGGTCACCATCGTCAAGCGCGGCGAGGACACCGTCACCGAGTACCGCATCCGTGGCCGGCTCTACATGGTCAAGGTCACCCCGCCGCACGGCGTGCCCTATTACCTGATCGACAAGGAGGGCACCGGCCAGATGGTGCGCGACGACAGCGCCCCCACGCTGGCGGTGCCGATGTGGGTGATCAAGACCTGGTAAGCGCGGCGGCGCCGGCCGCGCCGCTGGTGCGCAGCTTCGCCCCCGCGTGCCGCGGCGACGCCCGGGTGCTGATCCTGGGCAGCATGCCGGGGGTCGCCTCGCTCACCGCCGGACGCTACTACGCCCATCCGCGCAACGCGTTCTGGCCGATCATGGGCGAACTGTGCGGCGCCGGCCCGGCGCTGCCCTACGATGCCCGCCTTGCCCGCCTCGCCGACGCCGGGATCGCGCTGTGGGACGTGATCGCGCGCTGCACACGCGCCGGCAGCCTCGACAGTGCGATCGCCGCCGACAGCATCGAGGCCAACGACTTCGCCGCGCTGTATGCCGCCTGCCCGGCGCTGACCCACGTGTTCTTCAACGGCACCGCGGCAGCAACCGCCTACCGCCGTCACGTCGCCGCCGACCTCGCGCCCGCCGCGCTGCGCTTCGTCCGCCTGCCCTCGACCAGCCCGGCACACGCCGCCCGCAGCCTGGCCGACAAGCTCACGGCCTGGCAGGCGGTGAGTGCCGCCCTCGGCGCGCAGCGGCGCGCGGCCTGAAGCCCCAACCACGCGCACATCAACCGGAAACCGCCATGTCCGTGTTCACCCCCGTCCCCGAACCCGTGCTCGCCGAATGGCTCCGGCACTACGCCGTCGGCCGCCTGACCGAGCTCAAGGGGATCTCGGCCGGCGTGCAGAACAGCAACTTCTTCGTCACCACGACGCTGGGGCGCTACGTGCTGACCCTGTTCGAGGGCATCGGCCGCGCCGAGCTGCCCTATTACCTGCATCTGATGGCCCACCTCGCCCGCCACGGCCTGCCGGTGCCGGGGCCGATCGCCAACCGCGACAACGAATACCTGGGCACCCTGCAGGCCCGCCCCGCGGTGCTGGTGATGCGCCTGGCCGGACAATCGGTGATGGTACCGACGCCGGCGCACTGCACCCGCGTCGGCGCCATGCTCGCCGGCCTGCACCTGGCCGGCCAGTCCTACGGCCGCCGCCAGGACAATCCGCGCGGCCCGGCCTGGCGTACCGCCGCCGCCGCCGAGGTCCGCCCCTTCCTCGCCGCCGACGAACAGGCCCTGCTCGACGCCGAGCTCGCCTTTCAGGCCACGCTGCAGACCGCCGCGCTGCCCGCAGGCGCGATCCATGCCGACCTGTTCCGCGACAACGTGCTGTGGACCACCGACGAACGCGGCGGCGAGCACATCGGCGGCGTCATCGACTTCTACTTCGCCGGCTACGACGCGCTGCTGTTCGACGTCGCGGTCACCGTCAACGACTGGTGCGCGGGCGCCGACGGCGAACTCGACCCCGCACGCACCACCGCGCTGCTCGCCGCTTACCATGCCGAGCGCCCGTTCACCGCGGCCGAGCGCACGGCCTGGCCAGCGATGCTGCGTGCCGCCGCGCTGCGCTTCTGGCTGTCGCGCGCGGTCGATTACCACCTGCCGCGCGACGGCGAGCTGGTGCAGGTGAAGAATCCGCACGAGTATCGCGACCTCCTCCGCCTGCGCATCGCCAACGCGCCGGCGCTGCCCGGCGTTTGAACCCCCCAGGCGTATCGGCTAGCATCCGCCTCCTGCCGCCCGCACCCACCCCATGACCGCCTTCCGCACCCCTCATCGTCATCAGCACCCGCAGCCCGCCACGGTCACCCCCGCGCACGCCCTGCGCTGGCTGGGCACCGGCTGGCGGCTGTTCCTGCGCAGCCCCGGCCTCTGGGCGGCGCAGGCCGCGATCCTGATCGTCGTCCTCGGCGCCCTCGGCTTCGTGCCGCTGGTCGGCTGGGCGATGGCGCCGGTGGCGCTGCCGGTGCTCACCGCCGGCCTGGTCGCCGGCGCCCAGGCGCTCGAGCGCGACGAAGCGCTGCGTCTCGACCACATCTTCGACGGGCTGCGCCGCCACGCCGGCAACCTGCTGCTGGTGGGCGGCTTTCACCTGCTCGGCGCACTCCTCGCCGCGGTGGTCGCCGCGGCGATCAGCGGCAGCGCGATGCTCACCGGCATGCTGGTCGGCGCCTTCGCCGGCATGGGGCTCGCCGCCGGCGGCGTGATGCTCGGCTTTGCCGTGTTCACCGTGCTGTGGGGGCTGCTGATGATGGCGCTGTGGTTTGCCCCCGCCTTGGTCATGCTGCACGACGTCGCCCCGCTCGAGGCGATGAAGTTGTCGGTGCAGGCCTGCCTGCACAACCTGCTGACCTTCCTGCTCCTCGCCGTGATGCTCTACGTGCTCGGCTGGGTGGCGATGCTGCCGGCCGGCCTGGGCATGCTGGTGCTGGTGCCGGTGATCGCCGGCGCCCTGCTCGCGGCCTGGCAGGACACCTTTGCGCCCGTGCCGGCGCTGCCCGCGCCCGCGGCCGACAACCTCTGACGATCTACATGCAAGCAAATCAACTTCCGATGCAACGCGGCTGGGCCTGGCTCCACGAAGGCCTCGCCCTGTGGCGGCGCAGCCCCGCGCTGCTGACCTTTCTCGCCTTCGGCTACCTCCTCGCCCTGCTCGTGATCAGCGCCTTCCCGGTGATCGGCCAACCGGTGGCCTCGCTGCTGATGCCGGTACTGTCGCTCGGCGTGCTCAACGGCTGCCGCGCAATCGACAGCGGCCGCAAGGTCGGCCCCGACGTGCTGCTGTCCGGCTTCAAGGCCAACGTGCAGACCCTGGTGACGATCGGCGGCCTCTACCTCGTCGGCAGCCTGGCGGTGCTGGCGCTGACCTCGCTCGCCGACGGTGGCGTGCTGCTCAAGGTGATGACCGGCGGCCGCGTCGACGAGGCCGCGACCCGCGACCCCAACCTGATGCTCGCCCTGCTGCTCGCGATCGCGCTGTCGACGCCGGTGATGATGGCCTACTGGTTCGCACCGCTGCTCGCCGGCTGGTGGAAGCTGTCGGCACCGAAGGCGATGTTCTTCAGCTTCCACGCCTGCCTGCGCAACTGGCGCCCCTTCTTCGCCTACGCGATCGCGCTGATGCTGTTCTGCGCCGTGCTGCCCGGCATCCTGCTCGGCGTCGTCGGCCTGATCTCGCCGCAGCTCGCCACCCTGCTGTCGATCCCGCTGCCGCTGCTGCTGGTGCCGGTGGTGTTCGCCAGCTTCTACGCCAACGCGCGCGACGTGTTCGGCCTGCCCGCGGATGCCATCAACGGCCCCTGAAGGCGCCGCGCCCGGCCCGCTCGGCCTGCTCGGCGGCACCTTCGACCCCATCCACCTCGCCCACCTGCGGCTGGCCGAAGAGGCGCGCGAGGCGCTCGGTCTCGAGCGCGTGCGCCTGATCCCGGCCGGCGATCCGCCGCACCGCGACACCCCGCAGTCGGCGGCCGAACACCGGCTGGCGATGGCGCAGCGCGCGATCGCCGGCAACCCGGCGCTGGAAGTGGATGACGGCGAAATCCGCGCCCGTCAGAAGAGTTACACCGTGCTCACCCTCGAGCGCCTGCGCGCCGAGTTCGGGGCGCAGCGCCCGCTCGTCCTGTTGCTCGGCGCCGACGCCTTCCAGGGCCTGGCCACCTGGCACCGCTGGCGCGAGCTGCTCGACCTCGCCCACCTCGCGGTCGCCAATCGCCCAGGCTATGCGCCCCACGGCCGGCGCTGGCCGGGGTTGTTGTCGCCCGAACTCGATGCCGCCTGCCGCGACCGCCTCACCAGCGACCCCACCGAACTGCGCGCCGCCCCCGCCGGCCGCATCGTGCCCTTCGACATCACCCCGCTGGCGATTTCGGCCTCGCTGATCCGCGATCTGATCCGCTCCGGCGCCAGTCCCCGTTATTTGCTGCCCGATTCCGTTCTCGACTATATTGGGCTGCACCACCTTTACCGCTGAATCAGATGAACCTCACCAAGCTGCAGCAAGTCGTCGTCGACGCCCTGGAAGACATCAAGGCGCGCGACATCGAAGTGATCGATACGAGCAAGCTCACCGCGCTGTTCGACCGCATCATCGTCGCCAGCGCCGAATCCGGGCGCCAGACCCGCGCGCTCGCGCACAACGTCCAGGGCAAGGTCAAGGCCGCCGGCGGCGAGGTGGTCAGCGTCGAGGGCGAGGACAGCGGCGAATGGGTGCTGGTCGACCTCGGCGACATCGTCGTGCACATCATGCAGCCCGCCATCCGCAGCTACTACAACCTGGAAGAACTGTGGGCGAGCACGCCCGGGGCACGGCGCAAGGCCGCGGCCCACGCCGCCGGAGAATGAGTTGAAGCTCGTGGTCGTCGCCGTCGGCCACCGCATGCCGGCATGGGTCGAGGCCGGCTTCGACGAGTTCGCCCGCCGCATGCCGCGCGAACTCCCGCTGCAACTCGTCGAAGTGAAGGCCGAGCCGCGCACCTCGGGCAAAACCGTGGACGCGATGATGGCCGCCGAGGCCGCGCGCATCGAGGCCGTGCTGCCGGCGCGCTGCCGCCGGCTGATCCTCGACGAGCGCGGCGCCGACCTCACCACGGTGGCGCTCGCCCGCCGCCTCGAGGCCTGGCAGGGCGAAGGCCGCGACGTCGCACTCATCGTCGGCGGGCCCGACGGCCTCGCCCCCGAACTGAAGGCGAGCGCCGACGAGTCTCTGCGCCTGTCCAGCCTCACCCTGCCGCACGCCCTCGTCCGCCCGCTGCTCGCCGAGGCGCTGTACCGGGCCTGGAGCGTGACCCGCAACCACCCCTATCACCGCGAGTAAGACGCATGATCCGCGACCTCCTGCGCATGGGCGACCCGCGCCTGGCGCGCATTGCCCGCCCGGTCACCGATTTCGGCAGCGCCGCGCTCCACGAGTTGGTCGCCGACATGATCGACACCATGCGCGCAGCCGGCGGCGTCGGCCTCGCCGCACCGCAGATCGGCGTCGACCTGCGCCTGGTGATCTTCGGCTTCGAGCACAGCGAACGCTATCCCGACGCGCCCGCGGTGCCCTTCACCGTGCTCGCCAATCCGGTGCTCGAGCCGCTCTCCGACGAACTGGAAGAGGGCTGGGAAGGCTGCCTCTCGGTGCCCGGCCTGCGCGGCTGGGTGCCGCGCCACCGCCACCTGCGCTACCGCGGCCGCAGCCCCGACGGGCAGCCGCTGGAGCGTGTGGTCGAGGGCTTTCACGCCCGCGTCGTGCAGCACGAATGCGACCACCTCGATGGCATTCTCTACCCCGCGCGCATCCGCGACTTCAGCCGTTTCGGCTTCGCCGACCTGCTCCCCGCGGGCGCGCCGCCGGCGGACGAGGTTTGAGCATGAACGCCCGCGACGCCGCACCGACGGCCGCAGGCGCGCAAACCTGACGCCCGCTGTAAGCCTGCGGTTACAATTCAGTCTCATTCCCCAGAGCCCCGCGCAATGGCTGCCAATCCACCCCGCATCTTCCTCGCGTCCACCAGCCCGCGCCGCCGGGAGCTGTTGCGCCAGATCGGCGTGCATTTCGACGTCCTCACCTTCCGCAGCGGCGAGCGCGGCGACGATGCCGACGTCGACGAAACCCCGTTCGCGAACGAGGACGTCGCCCACTACGTCGAACGCATCGCGCTCACCAAGGCCGAGGCGGGTGTCCGCCGCACGGTGTGGCGGCGACTGCCGCGCCGTCCCATCCTCGCTGCCGACACCACGCTCGAACTCGACGGCGAGATCATCGGCAAGCCGGCGGACGCGGCCGATGCACGCGCCATCCTCGCGCGCCTGTCGGGACGCACCCACCGCGTTCTCACCGGGGTCGCGGTCAGCGACGGCGAGCACACGCGCAGCCTGATCTCGGTCAGCGAGGTGCGCTTTCGCGCCCTCAGGGATCAGGAGATCCGCCACTACGTCGCCAGCGGCGAGCCGATGGACAAGGCCGGCGCCTACGGCATCCAGGGGCGGGCGGCGATCTTCATCGAGGAGATCCGCGGCAGCTACTCCGGCATCATGGGCCTGCCGCTGTTCGAAACCGCCCAGTTGCTCGAAGGCTTCGGCTATCCTCTGTAACCGCAGCCGCCCCTCGACGGGGACCGCGCCCGGCTTGCGGGCCATCGATGAGCCATGCGCAATGGCGGCGGATCCGCCGCCATTGCGCATTTCCCATTACCGCAGTGCGCCATGAGCATCGAGTTCCTGATCAACTTCACCCCGCAGGAGACGCGGGTCGCCATCGTCGAACAAGGCGTCGTGCAGGAACTGCACGTCGAACGCACCGCCAGCCGCGGCATCGTCGGCAACATCTACCTGGGCCGGGTCGTGCGCGTGCTCCCCGGCATGCAGTCCGCATTCATCGAGATCGGCCTCGACCGCACCGCCTTCCTCCATGTCGCCGACATCTGGAGCGACCGCCAGAACGGCGAGCCGGCACGCCCCATCGAGCGCATCCTCGCCGAAGGCCAGAGCCTGCTGGTGCAGGTGCTCAAGGACCCGATCGGCACCAAGGGCGCGCGCCTCTCCACCCAGATCAGCATTGCCGGGCGGCTGCTCGTCTACCTGCCCCAGGAAAAGCACATCGGCATCTCGCAGCGCATCGAGGACGAAGCCGAGCGCGAGGCCCTGCGCGCCCGCCTCACCCATCTGGTGCCCGCCGACGAACCCGGCGGCTTCATCGTGCGCACGATGGCGGAATCCGCCTCCGACGACGAGCTCGCCGCCGACATCGCCTACCTGCGCAAGCTGTGGCGCGAGATCGGCAGCCAGTCCACCGGCGCGGTACCGCCGCGCCTGCTGCACGAGGATCTCGGCCTCGGCCAGCGCGTGCTGCGCGACCTGGTGGACGAGGAGACCACGCGCATCCGCGTCGACTCGCGGGAAAACTTCCAGAAGCTGTCGGCTTTCGCCGCCGAATACAGCCCCAAAGTGCTGCCGCTGCTCGAGCACTACACCGGCGAGCGCCCGCTCTTCGACCTGTTCAACGTCGAGGAGGAGATCCAGAAGGCGCTGGCGCGGCGCGTGGACCTCAAGTCCGGCGGCTATCTCATCATCGACCAGACCGAGGCGATGACCACCGTCGACGTGAACACCGGCGGCTTCGTCGGCGCGCGCAACTTCGACGACACCATCTTCAAGACCAACCTCGAAGCGACCCAGGCGATCGCCCGCCAACTGCGCCTGCGCAACCTGGGCGGCATCATCATCATCGACTTCATCGACATGGAGAACGTCGAACACCGCGAAATGGTGCTCGACGAATTCCGCAAGGCGCTCGCCCGCGATCACACCAAGATGACCATCAACGGCTTCACCGCGCTCGGTCTGGTGGAGATGACGCGCAAGCGCACCCGCGAGTCGCTCGCCCACCTGCTGTGCGAACCCTGCCCCACCTGCAGCGGCCGCGGCGAGGTCAAGACCGCGCGCACGGTGTGCTACGAAATCCTCCGCGAACTGCTGCGCGAGGCGCGCCAGTTCAACGCCCGCGAGTTCCGCGTGCTCGCCGAACCCAACGTGATCGACCTGTTCCTCGACGAGGAAAGCCAGTCGCTGGCGATGCTGTCGGACTTCATCGGCAAGAAGATCTCGCTGCACCCCGAGTCGAGCTACACCCAGGAACAGTTCGACATCGTGCTGCTGTGAGCCGGGCGCCCGTGCCCCACCCGCGCGAACCCTCGACCGCGCGCCCGCGCGCGCTGCCCGCGACCCTGTTCGCCGCCACCCGCCCCGCCTTCCTGTCGGTGACCCTGATCGGCTGCCTGATCGGCCTGGCCTGCGCCCACGGCTCGGGGGTCGCGCTCGATCCGGTGCGCGCGTTCGTCACCGTGCTGTTCGCCCTCGTCGCCCACGCCGGCGTCAATGTCATCAACGACTATCACGACGCCTGCAACGGCGCCGACGCCGCCAACACCACGCGCCTCTTTCCATTCACCGGCGGCAGCCGCTTCATTCAGAACGGCGTGCTGAGCGCGCGCCAGACCGCCCGCCTCGGCTACGGCCTGCTCGCCGCGGTGGTGCCCGCCGGCCTGTGGCTGGCCGCCGAGGCCGGTGCCGGGCTGCTCGCCATCGGCCTGGGCGGACTGGTCGTGGGCTGGGCCTATTCGGCGCCGCCCTTCGCGCTGATGAGCCGTGGTCTGGGCGAGGCAGCGATTGCCGCGGGCTGGCTGCTGGTGGTGATCGGCGCCGACTTCGTGCAGCGCGGCAGCTTCAGTGCGTTGCCGGTGGCCGCCGGGCTATCCTATGCCCTGCTCGTCGCCAACCTGCTCTACATCAACCAGTTCCCCGACCACGATGGCGACGCCGCGGTGGGCAAACGCACCCTGGTCGTGCGCCTCGGCCCCGCGGTCGCGAAGTGGGGCTATCTGCTGATCGCGATCATCGCCTACGGCTGGCTGGTGACCATGGTCGCCACCGACACCCTGCCGCAGAAAGCCGGCATCGCGGCGATGACGCTGGTGCTGTCGTTCGCCGCAGCGCGCGAGCTGATCGCCCACGCCACCGCGCCGGCGGAGCTTGCCCCTGCGATCCGGCGCACCATCCTCGCCGCCAACGCGCACGGCCTGCTGCTCGCCGCGGCACTGGCGTTCGCACGCTGGCCGGCTGCGCACTAGGCCGGCTCCCCATCCGGCCTCCTTTTCATCCTGATTGATTGCTGAGCCCCCATGATCGGACGCATCACCGGCCGCCTGCTGGAAAAGAACCCGCCGCAGATCCTCATCGACGCTCACGGCGTCGGCTACGAGCTGGAAGTACCGATGAGCACCTTTTACGGCCTGCCGCCGATCGGCGACACGGTCAGCCTGCACACCCACCTCGCGGTACGCGAGGACGGACATTTCCTCTACGGCTTCGCCAGCGACGAGGAACGCGCCGCGTTCCGCCAGTTGCTCAAGGTCTCCGGGATCGGCGCGCGCATCGCGCTCGCGGTGCTGTCCGGGCTGTCGGTAAACGACCTCGCCCAGGCCGTCGCGCTGCAGGAAAGCGGGCGCCTGGTGAAGATTCCCGGAATCGGCAAGAAGACCGCCGAACGCCTGCTGCTGGAGCTGCGCGACAAGCTCGGCAAGGCCCTGCCACAGATCGCCGGCACCCGCCTCGCCGCGCCCGCGGACGCAGCGCCCGATGCGCGCAGCGACATCCTCAACGCCCTCCTCGCCCTCGGCTACAACGAACGCGAGGCGCTCACCGCGATGAAAGGGCTGGACGCCGGCGTCGCCGTGCCCGAGGGCATCCGCCTCGCCCTCAAGCAGTTGTCGCGGGCCTGAACGCACGGCGCGGCGCCGGCCGCGCTCACCGCCGCCTCACCGCCGCCTCACGGCACCCGCCGGCCCTGTGACCTTCTTCACAAGCACGGAGAGATCGCCCACGCCGCGCACGGCATCCGGAGCAATAATCCAAGCCATTGAATCGCTGTTCCTTTCCGCGCGCCGTCGTGGTGCGGAAAGGATGCAGCGAATCCGCCCCCAATGATGCCTTGGTAATAGAGCCGCCATGCCCCGCACCCACGCCGCCCTGATCGCCGCCACCCTCTCCCTCGCCGCCGTCGGCCAAGCCCACGCCGCCTTCGTCGTCACCTATGAGGCGCCGGGCGTCACCGTGAGCACGGCCACCTTCGACTACGTCGGCATGGAGACCTTCGACGCGATCAAGCAGAGCGGCAAGGGCAACGGCCAGGACTTCAGCTCCAGCTTCGGCACCGCAGTGGACGCGCTCGGCGTCGATCACGGTGTCGTTGGCCGCTACAGCGACGCCATCCTCCTCGGTCACGACCAGTACGGCGGCGCCGGCGGCAGCGGCCAGTACGCGGTGGCCGGGCTGGGCCGCAGTGCGCAATACCAGATCAACCTGACCCAAACCGGGACCGATGGCATCAACTACTTCGGCTTCTGGCTGTCCGCGCTCGATGCCGGCAACACCGTCGAGTTCCGCGCGAGCGGCACCAGTCTGTTCACCTTCTCCGCGGGCGACGTTCTCGGCCTGATCAGCGACAAGCCCGATTATTACGGCAACCCGAGCACGGCCTATGATGGGCGGAACCGCCACGAACCCTACGTGTTCCTGAATTTCTTCTACTACGGCGGCACTTTCGATCAGATCGTCTTCACCCAGGGCCCCGGCACGGCCGGCTACGAGTCCGACAACCACACCGTCGGCCGCTTCACCGAAGCCAGCGGCACCATCGTCGCCCCGGTATCGGCAGTGCCCGAACCCGCCTCCCTCGCCCTCCTCGCCTTGGGCCTGGGCGGTCTCGGGTTGAGCCGGCGGCGTCGCACCTGAACGCGCGAGCATGACGTCGCCGGTTTTTACGCCGCCCTTGACCCCGGCTCAAGGATCACGCGCAAGATACTGATTTAACAAAATTAAAAGTTCTGGCACGGCCCATGCTGTGTCATCCGTGCAAGGCAGGCAGGCCCGCTAACAAGAGCAACAATGGGCATCAGGGGGACGTCAAGGGAGCATCGGCTCCCTTGACGTTTTTGCGGCTGCACACGCCGCTTCCGCTACACTTGCGCGATGATCGAGACCGATAATCTGCAGGCTGCCGCGCGCCTGATTTCCCCCCAGCCCGCCGACCGCCAGGAAGACGCCATCGAGCGTGCGCTGCGCCCGAAGCGGCTCGCGGAATATGTCGGGCAACAGAAGATCCGCGATCAGCTGGAGATCTTCATCCAGGCAGCGAGAAACCGGGGCGAAGCGCTCGACCACGTGCTGCTGTTCGGCCCGCCGGGGCTCGGCAAGACCACGCTGGCGCACATCGTCGCCGCCGAAATGGGCGTCAATCTGCGCCAGACCTCAGGCCCGGTGCTGGAGCGCGCCGGCGACCTCGCCGCGCTGCTGACCAACCTCGAACCGCACGACGTGCTGTTCATCGACGAGATCCACCGCCTGTCGCCGGTGGTCGAGGAAATCCTCTACCCCGCGCTGGAAGACTTCCAGATCGACATCATGATCGGCGAAGGCCCGGCGGCGCGCTCGGTCAAGCTCGACCTGCCGCCCTTCACCCTGGTCGGCGCGACCACGCGCGCGGGCATGCTCACCAACCCGCTGCGCGACCGCTTCGGCATCGTGTCACGACTGGAGTTCTACACCCCGGACGAACTCGGCTTCATCGTCAGCCGCTCCGCGGGCCTGCTCAACGTCGAAATCGACGACGCCGGCGCGCTCGAGATCGCCCGCCGCGCACGCGGCACGCCGCGTATCGCCAACCGCCTGCTGCGCCGCGTGCGCGACTACGCCGAGGTGAAGGCGGGCGGCCACATCACCAGCGCAGTGGCCGACGCCGCGCTGCAGATGCTCGACGTCGACACCCTGGGCCTAGATCTGATGGATCGCAAGCTGCTGTCGGCAATGCTGGAGAAATTCGGCGGCGGCCCGGTCGGCCTGGACAACATCGCCGCGGCGATCGGCGAATCCACCGACACCATCGAGGACGTGATCGAGCCCTACCTGATCCAGCAGGGCTATCTGCAGCGCACGCCGCGGGGACGGATCGCGGCCCATGCGATCTGGCAGCACTTTGGCCTCGCCCCGCCACGTGCGGGAGGCGGCGACCTGTTCGGAGCCTGAGGTGGACGGGCGCCTGCTGCTGCTCATCGGCGTAGTGCTGGTGGCAATCATGCTGCTCGGCAGGCGGCGGCGCGACCGCCAAGGCCGCGACCACCACCACGACAGCAGCGCCAGTTCGGGTGCCGACAGCCCTGCGCCCTCGTGCCCCGACAGCATGGGTGGAGGCAGCGACTGCGGCGGCGGTGACGGGGGCGGCGGAGGGGGCGACTGATGCGCAGTGCGCAAGTGCTGATGCTCACGCTGTGCGTGCTGATCGGCGTGCTGCTGCTCACCCAGGCACCGGCCTTCTTCCTGCCGGACCGCTGGGACCCCGCCTTCGGGCGCCAGTTCGACACCCTCGCCTCGCGCCTGCTCGGCGCTGCGCTGCTCACCTTCGGCTGGCTCGGCGGCGGCTACCTGTATCGCTTCTACTATCGCGCCGGGGCGCGGCGGCTGCGCAGCCCGCACGCCCAACGACGCCACTTCGCCCTCATGCTGCTCGCACTGAGCCTGGTGACGGCGGCGTTCGTGCACGCACCGCGCGGCCCCAACCCCGACTACCGCCCGCCAGCGGCCGCGCGCTGACGCTCAGCGGTCGAGAATGCGCCGCGCGCGGTCCGCGGTGTCGAGCAGCTCGACCAGTTCGCGCGACCCCAGGATCGCCCCGAAATGCCGCAGGGCGCCGGTGGAGATGTACAGATGACCGTTGTTGCGCTTGTTGATCCAGCCCATTTCGCCGAGGCGCGCGATCTTGCGCCGCACCGTCTCGCGCGGCAGTCCGGTTGCCGCTGCGATCGAATAGGCATTGCAGGGTTTGAGTTCGCAGCGCTCGATGCCGACCGCCGGAGAATCGTGATTCTCGAGCGCGCCGATGTTGTGCAGGGCGATCTCGCCGAGCAGGATGGGGAGCAGAATGTCGCGGTCGAACTCCTCGAACCAGCGCCGCAGATTGCGGATTTCGTGACGCGCGAGCAGCAGCGCAACCTCGCGCAGCACCCGTTGCTTGTTTGCACCCTCTTCGGCCTCGTCGTCGCCGACGGTCGATCGGATGGGCTTGAGCTGTTGTTCTGACATTCCCGCGCTACCTTGTCGCACCCCTCTCCCTGACTGGCGGGAAACACGACGGCTTAATTGTTGTTGTGGCCGCGGGAGCATAGCCGAAGCCTGTCCGAGCACCGCGCCCGCGCTGCCCAAAGTGGGCAAGACATCAGCCGGATGTCATTTTTTCGCGCGCGGATGAGCCGCGTCGTAGACCTTGGCCAGATGCTGGAAATCGAGATGAGTATAAACCTGGGTGGCGCGGATGCTGGCGTGGCCGAGCAGTTCCTGCACCGCGCGCAGATCGCCGCTGGACTGCAGCATGTGGCTGGCGAAGCTGTGGCGCAGCATGTGCGGATGCACGTGCACGCCCAGGCCTACCGCCTGCGCACGCTTCGCCAGCCGGCTGCGGATCGCCCCCGGACTCATGCGTCCGCCGCTGCGGGTGATGAACAGCGCCGCGGCCACCGCCGCCCCCGGAATCGACGGCCGCACGCCGAGCCAGTCCTGCAGCGCGGCCCACGCCTTGCCGCCGACCGGCACGGTGCGCACCTTGCCGCCCTTGCCGAGCACCGTGACCATGCCCTCGGCCGGATCGAGCCCGCCACCAAGGTCGAGCGCCGCCAGTTCGCCCAGGCGCAGCCCGGAGGAATAGAACAGCTCGAACATCGCCAGGTCGCGGACCTCGAGCGCGCCCTCGGCCGCCGGATCGAGCAGGGCCTGGGCCTGGTCGGGCGAAAGCGCGCGCGGCAGGACCTGCGGCGACTTGGGCGCGCGGATCCCCGCCACCGGATTGGCGGTCAGCCCGTGGTGCCGCACCAGCCAGCCGAACAGGCCACGCCAGGCCGACAGCGTGCGCGCCAGCGAACGCCCGCCCAGCCCCTCGCCATGCAAGCGGACGACGAAGCGGCGGATGTCGCCCTCGCCGAGGGCCGCCGGCTCACGTCCCTCGGCGAGGACGGCAAGGCGCAGCAGATCGCGCCGGTAGGCTTCGAGGGTGTGCGGCGAAGCGCGGCGCTGCGCCGCCAACCAGCCCAGATAGGCCTCCACCCAGGCCGGAGCCGGAGCGACGGCGGAAATCAGCCGATCTCGCACAGCAGCGCGGCCCCCGCCAGATCGCCGATGCGACCGAGGTAGAGGGTGCCCATCTCCGGGTAGAAGCGCTCGGCCTCTTCACTGCCGAGGGCGAGCAGGCCGATGACCTGGGCCTGGCGGCGCAGCGGCATCAGCGCCACCGAGCGGATATGCGGCGCGAGTTCGCCGAACCACGCGGTGATCTCGAGGTTGTTGGGCGCACCGCAGTACGGATGACGCAAATTCCCCGCATACAGCCGGACGCCCTCGCTGACCGGCGCGAACTCGGCCTCGTCGCGGGCGAGCACGCTGTTCCAGATGCGCAGCGCGACGTGGGGAATGGCGAAGTCTTCCTGCAGGCTGGAGAACAGGGCATGGATGACCGCACCGTAACCGTCGGCGGCGAGCAGCTCGACCGACAGCCGATGCACCTTGTCGCTGATTTCGTCGTTCTCCTCGCCGAAGCGGATCAACTCGGCGAGCTTGGCTTCGAGCTGGCGGATCTTGTTGCGCAACGCATGGAGCTGGCGTTCGGCGAGCGAGATCGCCTGACCGCCATGATCGGGGTGCGGCACGGTGAGCTGGGAAAACAGCTCGCCATGCTCGGACAGGAAGTCGGGGTGCTCGCGCAGATAGCGGGCAACGTCGTCGGCATTCATCGGCTAGCGCTCCAGTCGGGCCAGGGCCCGGATTCAGGACGGGTGCGGCGCGCGCACCGCTCAGGGCAGATCGAGCTCTCCCTCGAACACCGTCACCGCGGGCCCGGTCATGCGCACCGGCGTGCCCGGGCCGTCCCAGGCGATCTCGAGTTCGCCGCCGCGGGTCTCGACCCGCACCGGCGACACCAGCAGGCCGCGCAACACCCCCGCCACCACCGCCGCGCAGGCGCCGGTGCCGCAGGCCAGGGTTTCCCCGGCGCCGCGCTCATACACGCGCAGGCGCACCCGGCCGGGATCGACGACCTCCATGAAACCGGCATTGACGCGGGCGGGAAAGCGCGGATGGTTCTCGATCAGGGGCCCCTGGACCGCCACCGGCGCACGCTCGACATCGGCGACGACCTGCACGGCGTGGGGATTGCCCATCGACACCGCGGTGATCGCGACGCTGTCGCCGGCCACCTCGAGCGGCTGGACCACGGCGTCGGAATCGGAGAGGAATGGCACCTGGGCAGGCGCCAGCACCGGCACCCCCATGTCCACGGTGACCAGACCGTCGTCGCGCAACTGCGGCGCGATCACCCCGGAGCGGGTCTCGACGCGGATTTCACGCTTGGCGCTGAGCCCCTTTTCATGCACGAAGCGCACGAAGCAACGCGCGCCATTGCCGCACTGCTCGACCTCGCCGCCGTCGGCATTGAAGATGCGGTAGCGGAAATCGACGCCGTCGGCGCTTGCCGGTTCCACCACCAGCAGCTGATCGCAGCCCACCCCGAAATGACGATCGGCGATCGCCCGCACCCGCGCCGGGGTCAGGTCCACCGCTTCGCGGGTGGCATCGATGACGACGAAGTCGTTGCCCAGGCCATGCATCTTGGTGAAGCGCAGTTTCATCGGTGGTCGCGTGAGAATCGGAAGGAGCCCCGGATTCTCCCCCAGCCCTCGGCGATCGTCCACCGTGGCCCGGCGCTGGCACAATGCCGGCCATGACCTCCACCGCGCCCCGCGCCCACCCCGCGCGCACCTTACCGCTCGTTGCCTGGTTGCTCGGCGTGCCCGGCATCGCGTGCCTGATCGGCGGCCTGGCCGTGCTCGGCGGCACCTTCGCCAGCCACCACCCGGTGCTCGCCGAGCCCGGCACCGGTATCGTGCTCATTGTCTCCGCGCTCGCCCTGCTCGGCAGCGCGGCGTTCCCGGTCGCCCTGCAGCGGCTCGCCGCGCGCGACGCAGCCGCTGAGCGTCCCCCGTCTCAGTAGAAGCGCGGCTCGCCCTCGGGGCGGGTCTTGAAGCGGCGGTGCACCCAGTAATACTGCTCGGGCATGGTACGCACCACCGACTCCAGCCAGACGTTCATCCGCCGCGTATCGGCCTCGACGTCGGTGGTAGGGTAGTCGGCCCACGGCTCGCCGAACTCCACCACATAACCTTCGCCGCCAGGCAGCATGCGGGTCACGCAAGGCACCACCGCCGCGCCGGCGAGCCGCGACAGCCGCGACAGCCCGGTGATGGTCGCCGCCGGCACCCCGAAGAAGGGCACGAAGATCGCGTCCTTGCGGCCATAGTCCATGTCGGGCAGATAGTAAAAGGGGCGCCCCGCCTTCATCGCCTTGATCGTGCCGCGCACCCCATCCTGGCGCGACAGCAGCAACTGGTCGCCAAAGCGGCTGCGGCCGTGGTATAGCCAGCGGTCGAGCACCGGGTTCTTCTTCTGCTTGGCGTAGATGCTGACCACGTCCAGCCCCAGCGAAATGCGCGTGCCGCCGATGTCCAGACCAACGAAATGGGGCGCCAGCAGGATGATCGGGCGCCCCGCGGCCTGCAGCGCCGCGACCCGCTCGGCGCCCTCGACGCGCACCAGACGCTCGAGACGCTCGCGGCTCGCCCACCACGCCAGACCGCGCTCCAGCAGGCTGCGCCCCACCGCCTGAAAGTGCGCGCGCAGCAGGCGGCGGCGGGCGGCCTCATCGAGCTCCGGAAAACACAGACGCAGATTGGTCTGCGCCACCCGCCGGCGCGGCAGCGCCGTCCAGTACAACACCAACCCCAGGCCCATGCCGAGCCGCGCCAGCACGGCAAGCGGCAGCCAGTGCAGCACCCAGAACACGGCGATGCCGAGTCGGCTCATCATGCCGCGCCCTCCGCCGCCTCGCCGCGCGCCGCGCGCGGCGCCTTGTAGCGGTTGTAGCCCCACAGGTACTGCGCCGGACACTGCCGGATCAGCGCTTCGATTTCACCGTTGATGATCGCGCATTGCATCGCCAAATCCTTTTCCTCACCCGCCTCGCCGGCCGGCGACAGCACCGGCGCACGCAGGCGCATCACGTAACCCCGGCCGCCGGGCAGCCGCTCCGCCCAGGCGTAGATCACCCGCACGCCTTTCACCGCGGCCAGCCGCGCGGCCAGCGTCATGGTCCACGCCGGACGCCCGAAGAACGGCGCCCACACGCCCTCGCCCGCCCCCGGCACCTGATCCGGCAGCATCCCCACCGCCTCCCGACTGCGCAGCGCCTTCACCAGCCGGCGCACCCCGGCGACATCGGCGGGAGCGATGCGCATCGCGCCGCGCACCCGCCCCGCCTCCATCAAGGGCTGCAGCGCAGCCTTGCGCGGCGGCCGATAGAGCACCGTGATCGGCGCATGCGCGGCGTAATACTGCGCGGTGATCTCGAAGCAGCCCAGATGCGGGGTCAGAAACAGGATGCCGGCGCCATCGCGGTGGGCGGCCTCGACCAGCTCCCAGCCCTCGGTGCGCACCACCTTGGCCACCACCTCGGCCGCGGGGCGCAGCCACAACCACGGCAATTCGAGGGCCTGGCGGCCGGCTTCGGCGACCGCGGCGCGCAGCACCGCCGCATCCGCCGTGTCGCCCAGGGCCTGCGCCAGATTGCGCCGCAGCCGGCGCCGGTAGCCGGGCGCCAGCGCGTACACGAGCCAGCCCGCCCACCCGCCGACGCGGTGCAGCCAGGCAAGCGGACAACGGGCGAGCGCACGGAACAGGAAGGAAGCGAGCACGGACGGGACTGGGGTTGAATGCCCCGGCAGGTTTGACCTCCGGGGGACACGGCCTATAATTGTGCCCTAGCCGCCGAGTTAATTCGACAACTTGCAGGGCGGCCGCCATCACCACCATGGCCCAGAAATTCTGCTAAAGCGTCGGCTGCTCGCCGAAATCCCCGGAGCTGGCCACGACGCCACACCACCGGGGATTTTTTGTTTTTCAGGAGCAAGGCTGCATGTCCACCGAATTCCTCTTCACCTCCGAATCGGTCTCCGAAGGCCATCCCGACAAGGTCGCCGACCAGATCTCCGACGGCGTGCTCGACGCCATCCTCGCCGACGATCCCAAGGCGCGCGTCGCCTGCGAGACCCTGGTGTCCACCGGCCTGGTGGTGATCTCCGGCGAAATCACCACCACCGCCCACCCCAACTACCGCGAGATCGCCCAGGACGTGGTGCGCCGCATCGGCTACGACAACTCCGACATCGGCTTCGACTACAAGAGCTGCGCGGTGCTGGCGGCGATCAACCGCCAGTCGGCGGACATCGCCCAGGGCGTCAATGAGGGCGAAGGCCTCGACCTCGACCAGGGTGCCGGCGACCAGGGCCTGATGTTCGGCTTCGCCACCAACGAAACCCCCAGCCTGATGCCGCTGCCGATCTACTACGCGCACCGCATCATGCAGCGCCAGGCCGAAGTGCGTAAGGACGGCCGCCTGCCGTGGCTGCGCCCGGACGCCAAGAGCCAGCTCACGGTGAAGTACGTCGACGGCAAGCCGGTGGCGATCGACACCGTGGTGGTGTCGACCCAGCACAATCCGGAGATTTCCCACGCCCAACTGTCGGAGGCGGTGATCGAGGAGATCATCAAGCCGGTGCTGCCCAAGGAGTTGATGCAGGGCGAGGTGCGCTACCTGATCAACCCGACCGGCCGTTTCGTCATCGGCGGCCCGCACGGCGACTGCGGCCTCACCGGGCGCAAGATCATCGTCGACACCTACGGCGGTGCGGCCCACCACGGCGGCGGCGCCTTCTCCGGCAAGGATCCGTCCAAGGTCGACCGCTCGGCCGCCTACGCCGGCCGCTACGTCGCCAAGAACGTGGTCGCCGCCGGCCTGGCGGACAAGTGCGAGGTGCAGGTCGCCTACGCGATCGGCGTCGCCAAGCCGGTGTCGCTGATGGTGAACACCTTCGGCACCGGCAAGATCGCCGATGCGAAGATCGTCGAACTGATCCGCGCCCACTTCGACCTGCGCCCCAAGGCCATCATCCAGACCCTGAACCTGCTGCGTCCGATCTACTCCAAGACCGCCGCCTACGGCCACTTCGGCCGCGACGAGCCGGAATTCACCTGGGAGCAGACCGACAAGGCCGCCGCGCTGCGCGCCGACGCCGGTCTCTGAGCCTGACTGCCGGCGCGGCGGGCGCGGCCCGCGGCGCCGGCCGCGCTCCTTCCCTCCACGCCTACCGAATCCCGCGCCCATGCTCCAGCACAGCCTGATGTTCGTCCTTGGCCTCGCCACCCTCGTCTTCGGCGCCGAATGGCTGGTTCGCGGCGCCTCGCGGCTGGCGGTTTCCTTCGGCGTATCGCCGCTGGTGGTCGGGCTCACCGTGGTCGCGTTCGGCACCAGCGCGCCAGAGATGGCGGTCTCCGTGGGCGCCGCGCTCGATGGCGCCCCCGACCTCGCCATCGGCAACGTGGTCGGCAGCAACATTGCCAACATCCTGCTGATTCTCGGCATCGCGGCGCTGATCACCCCGCTGGCGGTGGCCGAACAGATCATCCGCCAGGAGGTGCCGATCATGATCGGCGCCTCGGTGCTGCTCATCGTGATGGCGCTCGACGGCAACATCGGCCATGTCGAGGCCGGCCTGCTGTTCGCGCTGGTGGTGGTCTACACCGTATTCCTGATCCGCCAGTCGCGCGCGGCCTCGAAGGATGTTCAGGACGAGTTTTCGAGCGAAATCCCGACCTCGAACTGGGATCGCCACTGGAGCGTGCAACTCGCCCTGATCGTGGTCGGCCTCGTGCTACTGGTGCTTGGCGCGGACTGGCTGGTCGGCGCCGCGGTCGCCTTCGCCAAGACCTTTGGCGTCTCCGATCTGGTGATCGGCCTCACCGTGGTCGCGGTCGGCACCTCGATGCCGGAAATCGCCACCTCCATCGTCGCCGCCGTGCGCGGCCAGCGCGACATCGCGGTGGGCAACGTCGTCGGCAGCAACGTGTTCAACATCCTCGCCGTGCTGGGCGTCACCGGCCTGGTGTCGGCGGGCGGCCTGCCGGTGCCCGAGGCGGCGCGCAACTTCGACCTGTGGGTGATGCTCGCGGTCGCCTTCGCCTGTCTGCCCATCCTGATCACCGGGCGCGAGATCGCGCGCTGGGAGGGCGGCGTGTTCCTCGTCTATTACGCCGCCTACACCGCCTGGCTGGTTCTCGCCACCCAGCGCCACGAAGCGCTGCCGGCGTTCTCCGGCACCATGCTCGGTTACGTGCTGCCGATCACCGTGATCACCATCGTCGTCAGCCTCGTCCGCCACAACGGCGCGCAGCGCTAACGGAAGGTCGACAGCCGCTCGCCCATGCCCTGGAAGGGGCCGAGCGGATTGCGGTTGCGGCCGACCTCGCGGATCGATGGCTGGCCCGACCACTGCTTGAACACCACCTGGTTGTCGACCAGCACCACCAGCGCATTGAAGCGCCAGCCGGTGGTGAGCGTCTCGCGCTCGAAGTTGAGGAAATCGGTCCAGAAGTTGCCCACGCGGTTGCGCTTGATGCGGCTTTCCTCGAGCAGATAGCCCACGCAACGCTCCTGCGCCTTCACGCAGCTGCGGATCGCGGTCGGCACCTCGTCGTCGGGGAGCAGGCGGTCGCCCGGCAGCACCGCGTGTGCGATCTGGGAGTAGTTGAGGATCTGCACGTTGGGCGTGGCCCCCGGATCGAGCCCGAGCTTATGCACTGTCTCGCGATCGGAACGCCCCAGCTCGATACTGTCGAACGCCGCCTTGGCGTCGTCGAAGGTGTGCCACGGCGACACCGTTTCCTGCTGACTCTTGGGCAGCAGGGCGGCACACCCCCCCATCAGCAGCGCGAGCGCCGCAAGCTGAAGTCCCACTCTCATGGCACCAGCCCTCCCTCATCCGCACAACGTGGAATTCCGGCTTGGTCGCTCTTACTGTGGCTGCGGGCGGACGTTCCCGCCATTTTTTTTTGCCCCGCCTGCCGCACTGCTTCACGAGCCGAGACGCGCGCCGCCGCTGCGGCTATAATCGCGCGCACCGAGGAGCGCTGCGAGACGTCCGTCCCAGGCTCGGTCCTTCAGAACTGCGCTCACCTTAACCCGTGCCGGGCACGGGGTGACGAGGTGAGTCCGCACCGTAGCACCCCCTCCCGGCCACAACGTTCAAGGAAACGACATGAACTCTGTGGCTGACATCAAGGATTACGTGATTGCCGACCTGTCGCTCGCCGACTGGGGTCGCAAGGAAATCCGCATCGCCGAAACCGAAATGCCCGGCCTGATGGCGATCCGCGAGGAATACGCCGCCCGCCAGCCGCTCAAGGGCGCGCGCATCACCGGCTCGCTGCACATGACCATCCAGACCGCGGTGCTGATCGAGACGCTGACCGCGCTCGGCGCC
>JAEWVQ010000147.1 GCA_023459095.1 Pseudomonadota bacterium
CAACTCGCCCACCAGGCCATGCACGACCCGCTCACCGGCCTGCCCAACCGCCGCGCCTTCGAGCAGGCGCTCGACGACATGGTCAGCGCCTCCCGTCAGGCGGCCACCCACGGTGCCTTGTGCTTCATCGATCTCGACCGCTTCAAGATCGTCAATGACACCTGCGGCCACGCCGCGGGTGACGAGTTGCTGCGCCGGATCACCCGCCTGATCATGCAGCGCGTGCGCGCCGAGGACATGCTGTGCCGCGTCGGCGGCGACGAGTTCGCGCTCATCCTGCGCGAATGCAGCGCCATCGACGCCCACCGCATCGCCAGCGAACTGCGCGAAACCGTCGCCACCTTCCGCTTCAGTTGGGAAGGGCGCCGCTTCACGGTCGGCGCCAGCATCGGCCTGGTGCAGATCGACGGCAGCATGAACAGCGCCTCCGACATCCTCGTTGCTGCCGACCTCGCCTGCTACGCGGCCAAGAAGAGCGGACGCAATCGCGTGGTCGAGCATCATCGCGCCGACACCCACGACCGCCGCCGCGGCGATGCCGGCGCCGCCCTGCCGCATGCCGATCCGGCCCCGCCCGGCCATGGCCTCAAGCTCCACGGCCAGCCCATCCTCCCGCTCGCCCCCGCCGCCGGGGGCGGCTGGATCGAGGTCCTGCTGCGCGGCGAAGATGCGCACGGCGGCATGCGCAGCGCACACGAAGTGCTGACCCAGGCCGGGCACGGCGACGCCGCGGTCGAACTCGATCTGTGGGTCGCGGACACAGTGTGCGCGCTGCTCGCCGCCCGCCGTGCAGCGGGCGCCGCCCCCGGGCGCTACGGACTCAACCTCGGGCGCGCCACGGTACTCGCCGGCGAGCGTTACGTCGACGCCATAGGCGCCCGGCTGAGCGCGCTGGGCCTGCACCCCGAACTCGTCGTCCTCGAGTTTCCGGCGACGGTCGCCGAGCAGCTCCCCGACGAAGCTGGCCGCCTGGTCGCCCGCGCCCACGCCGCGGGCCTGCGCGTCGCCCTTGAACGCCTGGAAGGCAGCGCCGCCGGACTGCTCAGGGAGCTGCGTCCGGATTACGTCAAGATCAGCTTCAAACACCTCGTCGAAACCTACGGCATCGAGGCCGGGTGCACGCTGGCCCAGGCCCTGTGTGCGATGGCCTCGGCGCTGTCGATCGAGACCGTGGCCTCCGAGGTCGAGGACATCACCTTCCGCGACGCACTCCCCGACTACGGCTTTCATTACGCCCAAGGCTATATCGTCGCGCCGCTCGCCGCCCTCGAGGACATGCACGAGGACTCCCCCTGCGCCGAAGCGCCCGAGGCCGCCGCCGATCCGCGCTGACGCCCGCGGCGCGGCAGTGGCACAGCCCGGCGCCACGTCAAAGCGTGGCGCCCGTAGTAGACTCCGCGCTTGAATCACTTTCCGCCCGCCACGCGGGTGCCGCACACCATGCCCCTACTGCCCCAGCTCCGGGAAGGCGAACGCGCCGGCGACCTCGCCCGCCGTCGCGCCCGCTTCAATCTGCTGCTCTTCATCGCCGGCCTGGCGCTGTCGGTCTGGCTGTTCGGCGATCTCGCCGCGATCTGGGGGCACATCTTCCCGCTCGAAGGCGCCGCCTTCATGTTCGCCGCCACCGCGCTCGGCGCCGTGCTCGCCGTCGCCCCGCTCGCCGCCGCGGTCGGCTTCGTGCTGGCGATGTGGTTCGGCGTCGACAGCGTCTATCTGCCGCGCGCCCGTCCTTCGCCGCTGCTCGACCGCATCATCGTCGCCGCCGGCATGCTGGTGTGGTTCTCGCCGGTGCTGTTCGCGCTCGCCGCAGTGCTGCGTGCGCTCGCCGAAGGCCGCGTCCACTTCGTGCGCCCACCGCGCGACTACTTTCTCGCCACCGACCCCATCGCCTACTGGCAGGGCATCGGCTTCTGGCTGATCATGGCCGCGCTGTTCGGTTTCCTCGCCTGGCGCTACTGGCGCGGCAAGCTGCTGCGCGCCGCGGATTGACCCCGCCCGCCGCTGCCCGCACGTCCCTTCCCGCGGACGAACCCGGCGCACTCGCCTGCACCGCGATCGCCGGCCGCCTGCTGCATCACGCCTGGCCGGTGCTGATCGCGCAGATCCTGTCGATGGGAATGATGGTCGCCGACACCCTGATCGCCGGGCGCTACGGCACCACCGACCTCGCCGCGGTCGCGGTCGGCAGCGGCCTCTACATCTCGGTGGTGATGCTGCTCGTCGGCATCCTGCAGGCCGTGGCACCGACCGTCGCCCACCACGTCGGCGCGGGGCGTAGCGAGGCCATCGCCCCGGCCCTGCAGCAAGGGCTCTGGCTGGCGCTGCTGCTCGCGGTACCGGGCACTCTGGTGCTCGCCTTCCCAACCCCCCTCCTCGACCTCGCCAAGGTGCCTTCCGACGTTGCCGCGAAGGCCGCCGATTACCTGGCGGCGACCGCGGCGGGGATGCCCGCAGCGCTGCTCTACCGCACCTTCTACGCCTTCAACAACGCAGTCGGACGGCCGCGGCCGCTGATGGTGATCAGCTTCATCGCCACCACCACCCACATCCCGCTGGCCTGGACGCTGGTGCACGGCGGCTTCGGCCTGGCGCCAGCCGGCGCCGCAGGCTGCGGCCAGTCCACCGCGATCATCAACTGGCTGGCCCTCGGCTGCGGCATCTTCCATCTCGTCCGCCACCCCGCCTACCGCCCCTACCGTCTGTTCGCGGCCTGGCAACGGCCGCGTGCGCGCGCCTTCGGCGAGATGCTGCGTCTGGGGCTGCCGATGGGGTTCTCGACCTTCATCGAGATCACCTCCTTCACCCTGATCGCGCTCTTCGTCGCCCGCCTCGGCGCCGAAGCGGTGGCCGGGCACCGCGTGGTCGCCAACCTCGCCGCACTGATCTACATGGTGCCGCTGTCGATGTCGATCGCCACCCTGGTGCTGGTCGGCCAGGCCGTGGGGGCTGGCGACCACGCCCGCGCACGCGCCACAGTGCGCACCAGCCTGTGGCTGAGCACCGCGCTCGCCGTGCTCATCGGCCTGGGCGTGTGGCTCGTGCGCGAACCGGTGCTGGCGCTGTCCTCGGACGATCCCGCGGTGCGCGCCCTCGCCCTCGGTCTGCTGATCTACATCTGCCTCTACCAGCTGTTCGATGCCGTGCAGACCGTTGCCGCCCACGCCCTGCGCGGCTACAAGGTCACGCTGCTGCCGATGGCGCTGCACACGCTGTGTTTCTGGGGGGTCGGCATGGGGCTCGGCTACTGGCTCAGCTTCCATGCGCCGTGGCGGGTGGCGGCGCCCAGCGTAGCTGGATTCTGGGAAGGCGGCGTGCTCGCCACCGTGCTCGCATCCGTGCTGTTCGGCGCCCTGTTGCGGCTGGTGATGCGGCGCAACGGGCACCGCGCGCAAGGCACGCTGCATGGCCAGACCGCAGGGTAGAATCCGCCCGCCCCAGCTTTCACCCCACGACATGCCCGCCTCCCGCTCTTCATCGCCGCCCATCCGCCGCACGCTCTGGCTCGCGCTCCTCGCCCTCCACCTCGTCGCCCTCGCCGGCCTCCTCGCCTGGGTGCTGGCGCAGACCCGCCCGCAGGCCATGCACGACCTGCATCTGGCCGACGGTGAGAAGCTGCGCTGCGTCTCCTACGCGCCCTTCCACAAGCCGGGGCAGACGCCGTTCGACCCGAACGCCTTCATCGCCCGCGAGCAGATCGCCGCCGATCTCGCCGCGCTGGCGAAAATCACCGGCTGCGTGCGGCTTTACTCCGTGGATCAGGGGTTGCACCAGGTACCCGAGATCGCGCGCGAGGTCGGTCTCAAGGTGCTGCTCGGCGCCTGGATCGGCTACGACCGGGCGAAGAACGCGGCGGAACTCGACCGCGCCATCGCCCTCGCCAACGACAATATCGACGTGGTCCGCGCACTCATCGTCGGCAACGAAGTGCTGCTGCGCCGCGAGCGCACCCCGGAGGAAATGCGTGAATTGATCGCCCACGCCAAGGCCAGGGTCCGCGTGCCGGTGACCTACGCCGACGTCTGGGAGTTCTGGACCCGCTACGACAGCCTCGCCGACAGCGTCGATTTCGTCACTGTGCACATCCTGCCGTTCTGGGAAGACGAGCCCGTGGATATCGAGCTCGCCCTGAAGCACGTCGCCGACATCCGCAGCGAAGTCGTCCGCCACTTTGCCGGCAAGACCATCCTGATCGGCGAGACCGGCTGGCCCAGCCACGGCCGCCAGCGCGAGGAGTCGAAGCCGTCGCGGGTCAATCAGGCACGCTACGTGCGCGAGTTCGTGCATCAGGCGCACGCCGAGGGCTGGGACTACAACCTCATCGAGGCCATCGACCAGCCCTGGAAACGCCGGCTCGAAGGCACCGTGGGCGGCTACTGGGGCATGCTCGACGCCGACACCCTGCAGCCCAAGTTTCCGCTCGCCGGCGCGGTCGCCGAACGCGACAGCGCCCAACTGCCCCTGATCGCCGGTGGCGTCGGCGCCGCGCTCGCCCTCCTCGTCGGGCTGAGCGTGCCCGGCGGCCGCTGCGTCACGCGCCTGACCGCGCTCGCCGCGGTCGGCGCCTGCGGCGGGCTGATCGCCGCGTTGCATTGGGAACATGCCGTGGTCGCCTACCGCGACACCCTCGAGTGGAGCGTGCTCGGCGGCGTCGCGCTACTCGCCGCGCTCCTCCCCCTGGTGCTGGCGCGCTGGAACGGCACCCCGCTGCCCGCTGCCGAAGCGGCCTGGCGCGCACTGCGGCACGGTGGCCACGACGCGGCGGCGCTGCTCGGCGTGCTGCGCGGCGTGCTGCTGTTCGCCGCCGCGGTCGCCGCCCTGCTGCTCTTCGTCGATTCGCGCTACCGCGATTTCCCCACCCTGCTCTACCTGCTGCCAGCGCTCATCCTCGGCGCACTGGGCTGGGTGGAGCGCGGCGGCGGTCGCGCCGAGCGCATATGCGCGGCGGTGATTGCGGTGTCGGTGATCGGGCGCTGGCTACCGGAGCCGGCCAACCCTCAGGCCGTCGGCTGGCTGCTGACCGGCCTCGGCCTTGCCCTGCCCATGCTGCGCTCCATCCCGCGGCCGGCTGAGCACGAGCAGCGCCAGTAAAGCGCCAACCGCGGCGTAGTCGTAGCTGTACAGCACCAGACCGGCGATGCCGGCGAGCCAGCCCCACCAGGCCAGGCGGCGGCACGACAGCGCAAAGGCGAGCGCGCCGCAGGCGAGCGCGAACCAGCCCAGGCGCTGGTGCAGGAAGGATTGCACCAGCGCGGTCTTGAACCCGCACAGCCACAGCGAGGCCGATTCCGCACTGCAGTCGCGCGGCAGCACACCGGCTTCGAGCAGCCCGTAACGGATGCCGAGCACCGCGGCGAGCACCACGCCGCCCCAGAGGGCGATTCTGGCGGCACCGCATTCCTGCAAAACATTTCCGCTCATTCCTGCTTTTTCCTTACAAATCAATCGACCACTCGGGGTCATACGTCCTGTTTCAAATCGTGCTGCAATGCCCACCCTAACAGCCTGAAATAACGCATAAAATGCCGGCTGAACGATGACTGGCGAAGGCTGCGGATTCTGTCACAGCGCGGCCGCAAGCAGTGGTTTTTGCGTTGCACAACAAACCTGTAGTGGCATCCCTATCGCTCCGTCATGGCTGACGTCCCCCTGTGTGGCGCCAGGCCGGTTTCTTTACGACCGCTCCCAGTTCCCCTTTCCGAGTCCAGATTCCCCAGATGAAAAACGCCGCCTCACTCGCCTACCGACTGCTCATTGCGCTCGCTCTCGCCAGCGCGGTCGCCGTCGCCCAGTACTGGCTGTGGCAGCATTTCAACCGCGGCTCCGAGTTCATCGGCGCGACGCAGAGCATCAAGGGTTTCGCCTACAACGGCTTCCAGCGCGACCAGGGGCCGCAGAAGGGTCTGTTCCCTACCACCGAGCAGCTCGCCACCGACCTCGACCTGCTCGCACGCTCGGCCGACGGTCTGCGCACCTATGGCGTCAACGACATGCCGGCGCTGCTCGACCTGGCCGGCGAGCGCGACATGCTGGTGACCGCAGGGGCCTGGCTCGACCCCGACCTCGAGAAGAACGAGCGTGAGATCGCCGCACTCATCGCCGCGGCGAAGACGATGCGCCACGTCGAACGCGTGATGGTCGGCAACGAGTCCATCCTGCGCGGCGACCTCGAGGTCGCCGAGGTCATCGGCTACCTCGACCGCGTCCGCAAGGCCGTGCGCAAGCCGGCCTCGACCGCCGAGCCCTGGCACGTGTGGCTGAAGAACCCGGAACTGGCGAAGCACGTCGATTACATCACCGTGCACCTGCTGCCCTATCACGAGGGCGTGCCGGTGGAGGCGGCGGTCGAGTACGCCTTCCAGCGCTACGACGAACTGGTGAAGGCGTTTCCGAAGAAGAAGATCGTGATCGGCGAGATCGGCTGGCCGAGCCGCGGCCCGGTGATCGGCGCCGCGGTGCCTTCGCTCGACAACGAGGCCCGTTTCATCCGCGAGTTCCTCGCCCATCCGCGCACCGCCCGCCTCGACTATTTCCTGATGGAAGCGATCGACCAGCCGTGGAAGGTCGATTTCGAGGGCTGGGCGGGACCCTACTGGGGCATGTTCAACGCCGACCGCGAACCGAAGTTCGCCCTCGAAGGCCTCGTCGAGCGCGATCCGCACTGGTCGAAGAAGGCGAGCAATGCCGCGGTGATCGCGTTCGCGCCGATGTTCCTGGCGATCTTCTTCCTGCCCGGCTGGAGCATCGTCGGTCGCCTGTTCATCGCGGCGATGATCCAGGCCTGCGTGTCGACGCTGATCGTGGGCATCAACGTGCCGGTCGATTACTACCTCACCCAGCGCGACCTGATCGGTCTCGCCATGCTGATCGCCGCCACGGTGATGACCGCCGCCGTGCTGCTGTCGCACGGCTTCGAGTTCGGCGAGATCCTGTTCAAGCGCCAGTGGCACCGCCGCTTCATGCCGCTGCCGCCGCACGCCCCGGAGAACCAGCCCTTCGTCTCCATCCACCTTGCCTGTCACAACGAGCCGCCGGAAATGGTGATCGCCACCATCGACAGCCTGGCCAAGCTCAACTACAGCAATTTCGAAGTCCTCATCCTCGACAACAACACCAAGGACGAGGCCAAGTGGAAGCCGCTGGAGGCACGCTGCGCCGAACTCGGCCCGCGCTTCCGCTTCTTCCATCTGATGGACTGGCCGGGCTTCAAGGCCGGCGCACTCAACTACGGCCTTGAGGTCACCGATCCGCGCGCCGAGGTGGTGGGCGTGGTCGATGCCGACTACGTGGTCGATCCCGACTGGCTGGCCGTGCTGATCCCGCACTTCGACAAGCCCGACGTCGCCGTGGTGCAGGCCCCGCAGGCCCACCGCGACTGGGAGACGCATCCGTTCCGCCGCATGTGCAACTGGGAGTTCGAGGGCTTCTTCCGCATCGGCATGCACCACCGCAACGAGCGCAACGCGCTCATCCAGCACGGCACCATGACCCTGGTGCGCCGCCTGGCGCTCGAGGAAGTCGGCGGCTGGTCGGAATGGTGCATCTGCGAGGACACAGAACTCGGCCTGCGCCTGATCGAGAAGGGCTACGACACGCGCTATGTCGACCACATCCTCGGCCGCGGCCTGACCCCGTCTGACTTCGCCGCGATCAAGAGCCAGCGCTTCCGCTGGGCGTTCGGCGCGATGCAGATCCTCAAGGCCCACCTGCCGCACATGATCGGCAAGAGCACGCTCAACCTCGCCCAGCGCTACCACTTCCTCACCGGCTGGTTCGCCTGGCTGGGTGATGCGCTGCAACTGGTGTTCGCCTTCGGCAGCCTGCTGTGGACGCTGGGCATTCTCGCCTTTCCGAAGGCCTTCGGCCTGCCGGTGACCGCGCTCGCCCTGCCCATCCTCGGCTTCATGGCGTTCAAGGCCGCGCTTGGCCCGATTCTTTACCGCCGCACCATGGATTGCCCGTGGAAGGACATCCTCGGCGCCTCGGTGCTGTCGGTCGGCCTCGCCCATGCGATCGCACGCGGCGTATTCACCGGCCTGGTGAAGAAAAAGGGCGTGTTCGTGGTCACCCCCAAGGGCTGGAAGGCCAAGGGCGCGCTCGCCTTCTTCGGCCCGATCCGCGAGGAGATTCTGCTGCTGCTGGCGCTGCTGCTCGGAGCGATATCATTGGTCGCGCTGCGCGGCGCCAACGACCTCGAGACCCAGTTGTGGGTCGGCATCCTCGGCCTGCAGTGCATTCCCTACGTCGCCGCGATCGCCTGTCAGGTGGCGGCCTACATGCCGGAACGTGCCCTGCCGGCAAAGAGCGCCGCGCCGGGCCAACTGGAGACCGGCCAGGCCTGACCCGGCCGCCGCCGCACATCCGCTTCCAGCCTTCCCCGCAACGCCATGCCGCCGCGCATGGCGTTGCCGTTTGCGGCGTCCGGCGCAGCGCTCTCGGCCTGAGCGTCAGGGCACCGGCGGCAGCGCAATGTCGTGGCTGCGGCTCACCCCCACGGTGAGCGCGCGGCAATCGTCGAGAAACGCGCGGATCGCTGCGGTGTGGTGCTTGCCGCGATGCCACACGAACTGAAAGCTGCGCCGCAGATCGAGCTCGGGAGTTTCCACCGCCACCAGGCTGCCGCGGCGGAACGCATCGCGCAGCGCCAGGCGCGAGATGCAGCCCACCCCCAGGCCGCTTTCCACCGCGCGCTTGATCGCCTCGGTGTGCTCCAGTTCGAGACGCACCGCCAGCCCCCCGTGCCAGTGGCGCAACGCCTGTTCCAGCGTGTCGCGCGTGCCGGAGCCGCGTTCGCGCAGGATCCACGGCTCGCGTGCGAGTTCCTGCAGCGAGGCCACGCCGCGCGCGGCGAGCGCGTGCGAAGGCGCGCAGAACACCACCAGTTCGTCCTCCACCCAGGGCTCGACCTCCACTTCCGGATCGCGTACCACGCCCTCGACAAAACCGAGGTCGATCTCGTATCGGCTTACCAACCCGACCACGGTCGCCGTGTTATGCACCTGCAACTGCACCCGGCTCTCCGGGTTGCGCTGCAAAAAGCCGGCAATGAGCAGCGGCGCGAGGTAATTACCGATGGTCAGCGTCGCCCCCACGCGCAGATTGCCGAGCCCCCGCTCGCCGCGCAGCAGGGCTTCGATCTCCTCGGCGCGATCGAGCAGCTCGACCGCCCGCGGCAACAGCAGCCGGCCTTGCTCGTTGAGGCGCAGCCGGCGGCCGTGGCGATCGAACAGCTGTTGCGCGAACTGGTTCTCAAGCTCGGCGAGCGCGCCACTGGTGGCTGACTGCGACAGATTGAGCGTTTCCGCAGCACGCGACACGTTCTCGCTGCGGGCGATGGCAACGAAGGCCTCGAGCTGGCGCAAGGTGTATCGCATACCTGTTTTTCCGTTTAACGATATCGAAATTATCCACTATTCCGGTAAGGCGGACGCCATAAAATGGCCGCCATCCATCCAGGCGGAACCCAGCCACCATGAGCAATCTGAACCAGGAACGCGTCCTCAGCGTGCATCACTGGAACGACACGCTGTTCAGCTTCAAAGTCACCCGCGATCCCGGCCTGCGCTTCGAGAACGGCCAGTTCGTCATGATCGGGCTCGAGGTCAACGGCCGCCCGTTGACCCGCGCCTACAGCATCGCCAGCCCCAACTACGAAGAGCACCTCGAGTTCTTCAGCATCAAGGTGCCCGACGGCCCGCTCACCTCGCGCCTCCAACACCTGCGCGAAGGCGACCCGATCATCATCAGCAAGAAGCCGACCGGCACCCTGGTGCTGCACGACCTCAACCCCGGCAAGCACCTCTACCTGTTCTCCACCGGCACTGGCCTGGCGCCGTTCATGAGCGTTATCCAGGACCCGGAAACCTACGAGCGCTTCGAGAAGGTGGTGCTGATCCACGGCGTGCGCTACCTCTCCGAGCTCGCCTACGCCGACTTCATCGAGCACCAGCTGCCGCGCAACGAGTTCTTCGGTGACGCGGTGCGCGACAAGCTGATCTACTACCCGACGGTCACGCGCGAGCCGTTCCGCAACAACGGCCGCCTCACCGACCTCATCGAATCGGGCAAACTCGCCCAGGACATCGGCCTGCCCGACCTCGACCCCGCGCACGACCGCGTGATGATCTGCGGCAGCCCGGCGATGCTCAAGGACTCGTGCGATCTGCTCGACCGCCGCGGCTTCAAGATCTCCAAGCGCATCGGCGAACCCGGCGACTACGTCATCGAACGCGCCTTCGTCGAGAAGTAGGCGCCCCGCCCTGCCCGCTTTCGCGCCCTCGGCGGTGCGCGCGGCGCGCGGTGCTAGAATCGCCGCCTGCCCAATCAGGAACGGACCGCCATGATCATCTCCGACCAGCTTCGCGTGGAAATCCAGCGCAACGTCGCCGCCTCGCTCGCCGAGGACATCGGCACCGGCGACCTCACCGCCCAGCTGGTCGCCGCCGACTCCGAGGCGCGCGGCCGGGTGATCAGCCGCGAGCACGCCATCATCTGCGGCACCGCCTGGTTCGACGCCGCATTCGCCGCGCTCAGCCCGACCGCGAACGTGCTGTGGCACGTGCGCGACGGCGAAAAGGTCGAGCCCGGCCAGCCGCTGTGCGACATCGACGCGCTCGCCCGCGTGCTGCTCACCGCCGAGCGCACCGCGCTCAACTTCCTCCAGCTGCTCTCCGGCACCGCCACCGTCACCCGCCGCTTCGTCGATGCGGTCGCCGGCACCCGGGCGAAGATCGTCGACACCCGCAAGACCCTGCCCGGCCTGCGCCTGGCACAGAAGTACGCGGTCGCGGTCGGCGGCGGTACCAATCACCGCGTCGGCCTCTACGACGGCATCCTGATCAAGGAAAACCACATCATCGCCGCCGGCGGCATCCGCCCGGTGGTCGAGCAGGCGCGCCGCCTCGCCTCCGCCAACGTGTTCATCGAGGTCGAGGTGGAGAGTCTGGACGAGCTGCGCGAGGCGCTCGACGCCGGCGTGACCATGATCCTGCTCGACAACATGAGCCTGGACGAAATGCGCGAGGCCGTGCGCATCACCGCCGGCCGCGCCGAACTCGAGGCCTCGGGCGGCGTGAGCCTGGAGCGGGTGCGCGAAATCGCCGAAACCGGCGTGGATCGCATTTCGATCGGCACTCTGACCAAGGACGTGCGCGCCCTCGACCTGTCGCTGCGCCACATCGAGGACTGACGGCAGGGGCCGACGCGCGGCCGCTGCCTGCGGCGCATCAGCCCCCTTCAACGCAACGCGGCCGCCGCGCCCCGAGAGGCGCGGCGGCCGCGGCCGTTTACGGAAACGGACTCAGACGCGCTCGGCGATGAAGCGCTTCACCGCCTCCACGTCGGGGGCCATCACCTCGACCCGCTGCGGCAGCTTCTCGATGCCCTCGAGGTCGGCGGGACGCTCCGGATCGCGGCCCAGCGCTTCCTGGATGGTTTCGGCGAACTTCACCGGCTGCGCGGTCTCCAGCACCAGCAGCGGCACCCCGGCGGGCAGCTCGGCGGCACGTTCGGCGGCCACCTTGAGGCCGTCGGCGGTATGGGTATCGACCATCACGCCGTAATCCGCCCAGACGCGGCGGATGGTGGCGAGGCGGTCGGCGTGGGTGCTGCATCCCGAGACGAAGGCGAAATCACCCAGGCGGGCAAAGTGCGGGGTCTGCGACAGGTCGAAAGCGCCGCCGCCATCGACCGCCTTCCACAACTCGGCGACCGCCGCCGGATCGCGGCCAACGAGGTCGAAGACGAAGCGCTCGAAGTTCGACGCCTTGGAGATGTCCATCGACGGGCTGGAGGTGACGTGGGTCTCCGCGGTCTTGCGCGGACGATAGACCCCGGTGCGGAAAAACTCGTCGAGCACGTCGTTTTCGTTGGTGGCAAGGATCAGCTTCGCCACCGGCAGGCCCATCTGGCGGGCGATGTGGCCGGCACAGATGTTGCCGAAGTTGCCAGACGGCACGCAGAACGCGACCTGCTGGTCGTTGTTCGCGGTGGCGGCGAAATAGCCCTTGAAGTAGTACACCACCTGCGCCGCAACCCGCGCCCAGTTGATCGAGTTGACCGCGCCGATCTTGTACTTGGCCTTGAAGGCATGGTCGTTGGACACCGCCTTCACGATGTCCTGGGCGTCGTCGAACATGCCGGTGACGGCGATGTTGAAGATGTTCTCGTCCTGCAGCGAGTACATCTGCGCACGCTGGAAGGCGCTCATCTTGCCGTGCGGCGACAGCATGAACACGCGCACGCCGTGCTTGCCGCGCATCGCGTATTCGGCGGCCGAACCGGTGTCGCCCGAGGTCGCGCCGAGGATGTTGAGGGTCTCGCCGCGCTTCTCCAGCACATACTCGAACAGGTTGCCGAGGAGCTGCATCGCCATGTCCTTGAACGCCAGCGTCGGACCGTTGGAGAGTTCGAGCAGGCCGAGCTTGCCCGGCTCCAGCCAGCGCACCGGGGTGATCGCCGCCGCCTCGTCGCCGGCGCGGGTGTGGCAATACACCTCGGCGGTGTAGGTCTTGTCGCAGATCGCCTTCAGGTCGGCGGCGGGGATGTCGGTGATGAAGCGCGACAGGACGGCGTAGGCGAGTTCGGCATACGACAGCGAACGCCAGGCGTCGAGTTCGGCGCGGCTCACCTGCGGGTAGTGCTCCGGCAGGTAAAGGCCGCCATCGGGCGCCAGGCCGCCGAGCAGGATGTCGCAGAACTCGGGATTGGCACCATCGGCGGATTGGGCGGCACGGCCACGGGTGGAGATGTACTTCACGGGGTATCCTCGGAATCGACAGGGTTCAGTGCCGGCGACGCGGCGCAAAGGCGAGAGTTTAACGAAAGGCCGCGCCGCGCGCTGCCGGGCATGCGCACCGCGAAGCGGCTACACTCTGCGCACGGCGCAGCCCCGGGCCGCGCCCGCTCGGCGGGCCGCCGCCCCGCACCGTCTTCGTTCACCGGACACCTCTCGATGACCGCCCCCACGCCACCACCGGAGCCGAAACCACCATGACCCGTGTGCTCGACATGCTGAGCTCAGGCGTGCACGACGCGAAGAACCAGCTCTTCATCGCCGAATCCCTGATCGTCAAGGCCGAGACCGAACACGGCATCGTGCTCGACCAGGCGCGCTTCGCCATCGAGCAGGCCGCCTCGCGCCTCACCCGGGTGCTCACCGCCTATCGCCTGCAGCGCCACCTCGGCCAGTTGTCGATCACCCTGCTCGGCGTGCGCGACCTGCTCGACGAGGCCGCGGTGATCAACGGCGGCCACTGCCGCAGCCTGGGCCTTGCCCTCGACGTCGACGCGCCCGCCGATCTGTGGTGGCCGCTCGACCGCGAGCTGAGCCTCGACATCGTCTCCAACGCCCTGCAGAACGCCAGCCGCTTCGCCCGCGAGCGCATCCGCCTGAGCGCCACGCAAGAAGACGGGATGCTCGTGCTGCGCGTCGAGGACGACGGCCCCGGCTTCGAATCCACCGACATCGACGACATGGCGACACGCGGCCTCGGCCTCTTCGTCGCCCGCGAACTCGCCCTGCTGCATACGCGCAACGGCCGCCAGGGCAGCCTGGCGCTGTACAACGGCGGATGCTACGGCGGTGCCGTATTCGAGTTGCGCCTGCCGTGAGCATCGCTGCCGCGCAGCACCGGTCGCCCCCGGCACGGACCGCTGCCGCGCGCGATGCGGGGAGAAAAACCCGATGAGCGAACTCGACCGCGAAGCCTATCGCGAGCTCAACTTCCTGGTCATCGACGACCAGGCCGCCGCGCGCCAGAGCCTGCGCATCTGCGCGCAGACCATGGGCGCTTTTTCGGTCGAGTTCTCCTCCAGCTATCAGGACGCCATCGGCCGCATCCGCCGCCGCCAGCCCGACGTGATCCTGTGCGACTACATGCTCGGCGACGGCCGCTCCGGCCAGTTGCTGCTCGAGGAGCTGCGCCGCCACGCCCTGCTCGCCGACGAAACCGCGTTCATGATGGTGACCGCCGAGCAGGCCTACGAGCAGGTGGTCGCCGCGGTCGAACTCGCCCCCGACGACTACATCATCAAGCCCTTCTCGCCCGAACGCCTCAAGTTCCGCCTCGACCGCGTGCTGATGCGCAAGCGTTTCTTCCGCCCCTATTACGAAGCCCGCCGCGAGCGCGACTACGCGACGGCACTACGCTTCATCGCCGAACATCTGGCCCGCGACGATGCCCAGCGCTATCGCTTCGAACTGCTGCGCCAGCGTGCCGAGCTCGAGCTCGAACGCGGCAACTCGGCGAACGCGCACGACGCCTTCGACGCCATCCTCGCCCTCCACCCCTTCCCATGGGCGAAGGCCGGCAAGGCGCGCAGCCTGCTGCGCCAGAACCGCCTGCAGGAAGCGCGCGAGCTGGTCGAACAGGTGGTGGACGCCTCGCCGATGTATTTCGACGCCTTCGACCTCAAGACCCGGATCTGCATGGAAATGGGCGACTACGAGGAAGCCCGGCGCACGGTGCAGCACACCTCGGCGCGCACCCGGCGCAACTACCTGCGCAAGCGCCTGCTCGCCGACACCGCGCTGCGCGCGGGCGACGCCCAGACCGCGCGCGAGGCGATCACCGACGTGCTCGACAACGACCTCACCCCCGGCGCGATCTCCATTGCCGACCGCCTGATGCTGGTCCGCACCCTGCTCGCCGGCGGCGACCTCGCCGGCGCGGAAGCGGCAATGGCGAAGCTGCCGGCGGCGCAGATGGCCACCGCCGGCCTCGACGACAAGGCCTCCTGGCATGCCCTGATGCTGCGCATCGACCCCGAAGGCCACGCCGCGCAGTTCGGTGCCCAGCGCGAGGTGTGGAAGCACGCCGAGCTCAACATCGACGCCCAGGTCGATATCGTCCAGGCCGCCTTTGCGCGCGGCGACGCCGCGCTCGCCGAAAGCATGGTCAAATCGATGCTTGCCGACGACAACGTGCGCCGCGTGTTCCGGCAGGTGCGCGACCTGTTCGACACCCACGGCATGAGCGAGGCCTTCCGCAGCGTGCAGCGCCAGGTCGCCCTCGAACGCATCGGCGGTCCGGGCAGCGCGCCCGCCGGCCCTGGCAGCACGGCACCTGTGGCGGCCGGCGACACCACCCGCCCCCCTATCGAGACAAGGAGAACACCATGAGCTTCGCGAACATCATAGGCGAGTTGCTGCAGCAAGGCATGGCCAGCCAGAGCCGCACCCGCATCGAGCAGGCTACCGGCCCTGCCGGCCTCGGCGGACTGGGCAATCTCGGCGGCCTCGAACAGATCCTCGGCACCATGCTGGGCGGAGCGCAGGGCGGCGGACGCGCCGCGGGCACCGGCAGCGCCACGGGCGGCGGTCTCGGGGGGGCGCTCGGCGGTCTCGGCGGCCTGCTCGACCTCGCTC
>JAEWVQ010000148.1 GCA_023459095.1 Pseudomonadota bacterium
CGGCGGACGGCTCGTAGGGCTTGCTGAAGTCGAAGCCGTCGGCGGCGATGGTGGATTTCAGGCGGCGGCCGGCGGCGCGCGGGGCGGCCGGTGCGACCTCGCGGCGCGGTTCGCGGCGCGTTTCCACCGCCGGGGCGGTGGCCGCCGCGCTGCTGCTGCCGCGGCGCCCACGTCCGCTCCGGGTGCCGGCTTCGAAGAACTCGGGCTCGGGGTCGAAGCCGGGCACGATTTCCTGCGGAATCTCCAGCTTGATCAGCTTCTGAATGTCGGCGAGGCGGTGCTTTTCCTCGGCGCACACCAGCGACACGGCATTGCCCTGGTGGCCGGCGCGGCCGGTGCGGCCGATGCGGTGCACGTAGTCTTCGGCGGTGTGCGGCAGCTCGAAGTTGATCACGTAGGGCAGTTCGTCGATGTCGATGCCGCGCGCGGCGACGTCGGTCGCCACCAGCACGCGCAGCCGGCCGGCCTTGAACGCTTCCAGCGTTTCGGTGCGCTGCTGCTGGCCCTTGTCGCCGTGAATGGCGTCGGCGGAGATGCCGTGGCGCTCGAGGAAGTGCGCCAGGCGACCGCAGGCGAGCTTGGTGTCGACGAAAACCAGGGCCTGGGTGTCGGGCTGGTGGCGCAGCAGGTGGGCGAGCAGGTTGCGCTTGAGGCCCGCGGACACCGGATGGACGCGGTGGGTGATCGTTTCCGACACCATGTTGCGGCGAGCGACCTCGATCAGCTGCGGGCTCTTCAGCATCTGGTCGGCGAGCTTCTTGATCTCGTCGGAGAAGGTGGCCGAGAACAGCAGGCTCTGGCGGCTCGCCGGCAGCAGCGCGAGGATGCGCTTGATGTCGGGGATGAAGCCCATGTCGAGCATGCGGTCGGCCTCGTCGAGCACCAGCACTTCGACCTGGGTCAGGTTGATGGTCTTCTGCTGGACGTGGTCGAGCAGCCGCCCGGGGGTGGCGATGACGATCTCGATGCCGCGGCGCAGCTCCTGGATCTGCGGATTCATGTCCACCCCGCCGTAGATGCAGGTGGCGCGCAGCGGCAGGTACTTGCAATAGGTCTTCACCGACTCGAACACCTGCATCGCCAGCTCGCGCGTGGGCGCGAGGATCAGCGCGCGGGTCTGGTGGCGGGCGGGCGAAGTGCTGGTGCTGGCGTAGCGCGACAGGCGGTGCAGCAGCGGCAGGGTGAAACCGGCGGTCTTGCCGGTGCCGGTCTGGGCGCCGCCCATGACGTCGTGGCCGGCGATGATGGTCGGGATGGCCTGACGCTGGATCGGGGTCGGTTCGGTGTAGCCGGAGTCGGCTACGGCTTTCTGCAGTTCGGGGATGAGGCCGAGTTCGGCAAAGCTCATGGGCGCCTTTCTTGTTGGCTGCCTGCGGCGGGGTCGGGTGCCGCGCGACGGCGGCGGGGGGAACGTGACACCGGGGGCGGAGCCGCCCCGGAGGAGTTCGCGCCAGCCGGCAGGCCGGGTGCATGGAAAGCTCAATTATACACGTACCGGAAAACCGTTTCGTGACAAGCGCTTCCGCCCCCGGTGCCGTGGCCCGGGCAGGGTTCAGCGCTTGAGGGTGAGGTAGGCGGTGACTTCCTCGCGGTCGTGGTAGAGCTGCTTGATGCGCAGGTCGTAGGGGCCGACGCTGGCCAGGCGCTTGCCGATCAGCACGCGGCACTGCTCGACCGCGTCGAGGCGCCGCTTCATCGGCAGCTTGAGGTTGAAGATGGTGTGGCGGCAGCGTCCGGTGGCGATCCACTCGGCCATCAGCGAGGCGATGCGGCTGGGCTGCTCGACCATGTCGCACACCATCCAGTCCACCGGTCGCGGCGGGCGCCAGGTGAAGCCGTCGGCCTTCAGGTGCTCGACCATCTCGGTGGCCATCACGCTGTCGCGCAGCGGGCCGTTGTCGATCGCGGTGACGCGGATGCCGCGGTTGGCGAGCTGCCAGGTCCAGCCGCCGGGCGCGGCGCCGAGATCGACCGCGCGCAGGCCGGCGCGCAGCAGGGTGTCACGTTCCTCCGCGCTGAGCAGGGTGACGAAGGCTTCGGCGAGTTTCAGCGTCGAGCGGCTGGGCGCGTTCGACGGCATGCGCAGGCGCGGCACGCCCATCGGCCACTCCGCGCACTGGCCGGGCAGACCGGCGGCGAGCCAGGCCGTGGTGGCGTCGGAGAACAACACGTGCAGCTCGGGCAGGCCGGTGCGGCTGGTGCGCAGGGTGCCGGCCTTCTCCAGCTCGCGCTGCAGCGGCTCGGCGAAGCGGCGGCAAAAGCCCGAGCGCTGCTTGGCCTCGTCGGTGTCCGGAGTTTCCAGCACCACCGTGGAGAAGCGCTGGTCACTCGCCTTCACCGCGGCGACCAGCGGGGTGGCGCGGTCGCGCTCGGGCAGCTCGCCGACGCGCGCGAACCACATCAGCAGCTGGCGCGCAAACACCGGGCGCCGCCAGTCGAGGTGTTCGGCGAGGGTGCTGGCGGCGACCGGCTCGAAGGCTTCGAAGACGACGTAGCCGACGTTGGGCTGGGTGCGGACGAAACCGATCAGGCCGGCGTCGGCGGCGAGGTCGTCGAGCTCGGCGGCGAGCTCCTTTTCGAAGCCGGAGCGGCAATAGGCGAGCAGCCCGGAGACGGCGAAGCCGGAAGACAATGCGGTGGAGGACATGGGGCGGGCGCGCCGGGGCGCTGAAGTATCATCGGGCGAAACGGCGAATGATATGTCGCCGCGGCGCTTCGTGCGAGCCGCGGCCCACCCCTGATGGAGAGCAGACGATGAAAGAAAAGCAGATGGCCTACCGCGCGCTCGGCGGCAGCGGGCCACAAGTGTCGGCGGTGTGCCTGGGGACGATGACCTTCGGCCAGCAGAACAGCGAGGCCGAGGCCCACGCCCAGCTCGACCTCGCGCTCGAGCGCGGGGTGAACTTCATCGACACCGCGGAGATGTATCCGGTGCCGGCGCGCGAGGCAACCAGCGGGCAGACGGAGGCCTGCGTCGGCAGCTGGCTTGCGCGCCAGGCACGCGAGCGCGTGGTGATCGCGACCAAGGTCGCCGGCCCGGCGCGCAGCCTGCCGTGGATCCGCGGCGGCCCGCCGGCGCTCGACCGCGCCAACATCCGCGCCGCGGTCGAGGGCAGCCTGCGCCGCCTGCGCACCGATTACATCGACCTCTACCAGCTGCACTGGCCGGAGCGCAATCAGCCGATGTTCGGGCAGTGGCAGTACGACCCGGCGAAGGAGCGCCCCTGCACGCCCATCCTCGCCCAGCTCGAAGCCCTGGCCGAGCTCGTCGCCGAGGGCAAGATCCGCCATGTCGGCCTGTCGAACGAGCATCCCTGGGGCGTGATGGAGTTCGTGCGCCTGGCCGAGGCCCACGGCCTGCCGCGCGTGGTGACGACGCAGAACGCCTACAACCTGCTCAATCGCGTGTTCGAGTACGGGCTCGCCGAGGTCTGCCATCGCGAACGCGTCGGTCTGCTCGCCTACTCGCCACTCGCTTTCGGCCATCTGAGCGGCAAGTATCTGGCCGACCCGGCGGCCGCGGGGCGGCTGACGCTGTTCGCCGACTTCGGCCAGCGCTATGCCAAGCCCGGGGTGCAGCCGGCGGCCGCGGCGTACGCCGCGCTCGCGCGCGAGCACGGCCTGACCCCGGCGCAACTCGCGCTCGCCTTCGTGTATCGGCGACCGTTCGTGACCAGCACCATCGTCGGTGCGACCACGCTGGCGCAGCTCGAAGAGAATCTGGGGGCGTGGCACGTCGAACCCGGACCGGAACTGCTCGCGCAGATCGACGCCCTGCATCTGCGCCACACCAACCCGGCGCCGTGAGCGCCGCGCCGGCCTCAGGGCGTTGCCGCAGCGGCAGCGGGCTCGGCGCTCTTTGCTGCCGGCGGCAGGTGCGGCAGCAGCGAGGGCACGGATTCGATCTTGTGCTCCATCATGTAGTCGTTCATCTCCCGCCAGCCGGCGAACACCGCGGCCTTGGGGGCTTCGGGGTTGAGGATGTAGCAGTCCTCGAGCGAGCGTCCGGCGTGACGGCAGGCGCCGCCGATGGCGCGGCCTTCCGCTTCGGTCTGGGCCGCGTCCTTGGCGGGGTTGGGCAGTTCGAGCAGTTCGCCCAGCTGCTCGCAGCCGGCAAGCAGCGGGAGCAGGGCGGCGAAGGCCAGGGGTCTGAGTGGGAAGCGCATGGAGCGGGGCGGAGCCGGTTAGCGAGTGTTCAAAGGTTATCGACCGTGGTCGGCAAATCTTGATGCGCCGGCCGCGGTTGGCGCAGCGTGGTTGCAGGATGTGTTCTTCACGTTCTGCTCACGCGCGGTGACTATAATTCGGCCCGCCGTATGATCGGCTTTCAACCTGTCTTGAGAGTGTGGAACAACATGAACGCAAATGGGGTCGGGCGCAGTTTCGGCGGTAACGTGGCAGGGGTTCTGGCTGCCGTGCTGGCGGTGTTTCCGGCGCTCGCCGGCGCCGCGCCGGCCAAGGCACCGGTGAAAGCGCCGACGGTGCAGGAAGTCGAGATCTTTCATCAGCTGCCCGAGTCCCGGGCGCAGGCGCTGACCGAGCTGGTCGAGCGCTTCAACGCGCAGAGCAAGGACGTCCGTGTGGTGATGTCGAGCGCGGACTGGCGCGGTGCGAAGACGCCGCACCTGCTGATTCTCGACGGCGACGAGGAAGAGAGCTTTCTCGCCGGCAAGCCGCGCTTCAAGCCGCTGCACGCGCTCATGAAGGAGGCCGGGCAGCCGCTGCAGACGCTGCGTCCGCCGGCGATGATGACGCGCACCCCGGTCGACGCCAAGGGCCAGTTGCTGGCGCTGCCGATCGGCCTGACCACGCCGGTGCTGTATGTGAACCGCGAGAGCTTCCGGCGCGCCGGGATGGACCCCGCGGCCACCCGCATGGACACCTGGTTCGATCTGCAGAACGTGCTCGGGCGCCTCGCCGACAGCGGCCACACCTGCCCATACACGGTGTCCGAGCCCGGCCGGGTGATGGTCGAGAACCTCAGCGCCTGGCACAACGAGCCGGTCGCGGCGCAGCGCGGCAAGGTGCAGGCGCCGTCGTTCAATGGCATGTTCCAGGTCAAGCACGTGGCGATGATGGCGAGCTGGACGCGGGCGCGCTACCTGCACGTGTTCGACCATAGCGCCGAGGCCGAGCGCCGCTTCGCCAGCGGCGAATGCGCGGTGATCGCGGCGCCCTCGGCGAGCTGGGCCGATTTCCGCCGCCAGGGCGGGCTCGATGTCGGCGTCGTGCGTCTGCCGTATCACGACGACTTCCCCGGCGCACCGCAGAACACCCTGGCCGACGGCCCCGCGCTGTGGACGTCCGCGGGCAAGAAGCCGGCCGAGTACAAGGCGGTGGCGAGCTTCATCCGCTTCTGGCTGCAGCCCGACAGCCAGGTCGCGTGGCAGCGCGAGACCGGCTTCCTGCCGCTCAATCGCGCCGGCCTGCTCGCTTCGCAGAGCGATCTGCTCGGCGATGACCTGGAGAACGTCAAGGTTGCGGTCGCGCAGCTGACCAACAAGCCGACCACCGCGACCTCGGCGGCGCAGCCGGTGGTCGAGCGCGCCCGCGTGCGCCGCATCCTCGACGAGGAACTGGCCGGGGTGTGGGCCGACCGCAAGGCCGCCAAGGAAGCGCTCGACAACGCCGTCGCACGCGCCGGCGCGCACTGAGTTGCGCACCCGCGGCTGGCCGCTGCCGGCGGTGGTGGCGCATCGCTGCGGCGGTGCGCTGGCGCCCGAGAACACGCTCGCGGGGCTGGATGCCTCGGCGGCCTGCGGCTGCCGCGGCGTCGAGTTCGACGTCATGTTGTCGGCCGACGGCACGCCTTTCCTGATCCACGACGAAACGCTGGCGCGCACCACCGACGGCCACGGCGCGGTGGCCGCCACCGTCGATGCCGTGCTGCGCCGCCTGGATGCCGGCGCCTGGTTCGCGCCCGCGTTCGCCGGCGAACGCCTGCCCATGCTCGACGAGGCGCTCGAGCGCTGCGCCGCGCTCGGCCTCGCGGTCAATCTCGAACTGAAGCCGGCGACCGGGCACGAGGCGGCCACCGGGCGCACGGTGGGCCAGCGCCTGCGCACGCGCTGGCAGGATTTTCCCTGCGGGCTGGTCGTCTCGTCGTTCTCCCCGCAGGCGCTCGACGCCTTCGCCAGCGCTGGCCCCGCGGTGCCGCGCGCGCTGTTGGTGGATGCCGTGCCGGCGGACTGGCGCGCGCGCTGTGCCGCGCTCGGCGCGATCGCGCTCCATGCCGATACGCGCCGGATCGATCGTGGTACGGTCGAGGCGGTGCGCGCGGCGGGGCTGCAGATCGCGCTCTACACCGAAGACGACCCCGCGCGTGCGCGCGCCTGGCATGCTTTCGGAGTGGCCTCGGTGATCACCGACCGCCCGGACCGCCTGCTCGGCACCGCGGCCTGAGCACGCCGGCGCGTGCATCGCGCGGGGGTTGCCTTGACGCCGCTCGCAGCCCCCCCCTAACATCCCGCTTTTCCCTGCAGAGCCTTACACCTTGTCCGTTCAGCAGCTCTTTGCGCCGATCGCGGCCGACATGCAGGCCGTGGATACGGTCATCCGCCAGCGCCTCCACTCCGACGTGGTCCTGATCCGGCAGGTGGCCGAGTACATCATCCACAGTGGCGGCAAGCGCCTGCGCCCCGCCCTGGTGCTGTTCGCCGCAGGGACCATGGCTTACCAGGGCGTTCGCCATCACGAACTCGCCGCGGTGGTGGAGTTCATCCACACCGCGACCCTGCTGCACGACGACGTCGTCGACGAATCCGAGCTGCGCCGCGGCAACAAGACCGCCAACGCGCTGTTCGGCAACGCGGCCTCGGTGCTGGTCGGCGACTTCCTCTACACCCGTGCCTTCCAGATGATGGTCGGGGTGCAGAGCATGCGCGTCATGGAGGTGCTCGCCGACGCCACCAACATCATCGCCGAGGGCGAGGTGCTGCAGCTGCTCAACTGTCACAACGCCGACGTCGGCGTCGATGACTATCTGCAGGTGATCCGCTACAAGACCGCCAAGCTGTTCGAGGCGGCGGCGCGCCTGGGGGGCATCGTCGGCGGCGCCAGTGAGGAGCAGGAGCGCGGTCTTGCCGCCTACGGCATGCACCTGGGCACCGCCTTCCAGATCATCGACGACGTGCTCGATTACTCCGCCGACGAGGCCGACACCGGCAAGCACCTCGGCGACGATCTGGCCGAAGGCAAGCCGACGCTGCCGCTGATCCACGTCATGCACCACGGCAACGCCGAGCAGGCCGCGCTGGTGCGTGGTGCGATCGAGAACGGCGGCCGCGACGACTTCGCCGCGGTGCTGGCCGCGATCCAGCAGACCGGCGCGCTCGACGAGGCCCGCCGCCACGCGGGCGCCGAGGCTCAGCTCGCCAAGGACGCACTTTTTGCTCTGCCCCCTTCCATTTTCAAAGAAGCGCTGCTACAATTATCGGACTTTGCAGTTGCGAGAAATCACTGATCGATCGCAGCAAAAAGTAAAAGTGTCGGGGAATAGCTCAGCCTGGTAGAGCACTGCGTTCGGGACGCAGGGGCCGGAGGTTCGAATCCTCTTTCCCCGACCATCCATTCTCAAAAAGCCGCTCATCGAGCGGCTTTTTGTTTTTCCGTGCGCGCATCGCTGGTGCTCAGCGCCCCGCAAGAGCGCTGCCCCGCCGCCATCCCGCATCCCGCAAGCGGACCTTTGCTGCCGATTCGGCGTCGCCCTCCCTCCAGAATGACTACGCGCACGCGCGCATCGCCTGCATGCGCGATGCCTCGATGTTTTGCTGATGACTGGATAAGTTGCTTATATATTTCAGCGAAAAACTCATCAATTTCTGTCGACTAATGACCTAGATTAGGCGTCCCCCGCGCATCTGCCGATCTGCCGCAGAGCAGGGCGCCAGGGCGGGGGTATCCGCCCGATCCGGCGCGGATGCGAGCAGGCGCCGCCTGCGCCGCGGATTGCGGGCGCGCGGTGCGGCGAAACCAACCGACAGGAGACGATGATGATGAATGCGAGCAGGCTTACGGCTTCGCTGCTGGGCGTGGCGATGCTGGCGGTGGTGACGCCGCAGACGATGGCGGCCGCCGGGAGTGACGCGCAACCCGATCCGCGCCCCAACATTCTGCTGATCGTGGCCGACGACCTCGGCTTCAACGATCTCGGCGTGACCGGAAGCGAGATCGCCACCCCCAACCTCGACCAGCTCGCGCAATCGAGCGTGCTGATGACCGATTTCCACGCCGCGCCCACCTGTTCGCCGACGCGTTCGATGCTGATGACCGGCGTCGATAGTCACCAGGCCGGGCTGGGCGAGATGGCCGAGCGCAAGAAGGCGCCCAACCAGGCCAGCCTGCCGGGGTACCAGGGCTACCTCGACGAGCGCCTGGTGACCGTTGCCGAGCGTTTGCAGGACCGCGGCTATCGCACCTTCATGGCCGGCAAGTGGCATCTGGGCAAGGGCGAGGGGCGCGAGCCGGTGTCCAAGGGCTTCGACGACTCCTTTGCGCTGCTGCAGGGCGGCGGCAGCCACTTCGCCGACATGCTCGGCTTCCAACCGATCGAGCCGATCGCCGACTGGCGCGACAACGGTAAGGTCGTCGACAAGCTGCCGGAGAACTTCTTCTCGTCGACGGCGATCACCGACCGCATGCTGCAGTCGATCGAACGCGGCCTGGGGGAAGGCAAGCCCTTCTTCGGCTATGTCGCCTACTCGGCGCCGCACTGGCCCCTGCAGGTGCCGGCGGACTGGCTCGAGCGCTACCGTGGGCGCTATGACGCCGGTTACGAGGCCTTGTGGCAGGAACGCCACGAGCGCCTGAAGAAGCTCGGCTTGGTTGCCGCCGATGCGTCCTTGCCACCCTTTCCGCAACACCTGAAGAAATGGGACGCGCTCACCCCCGAGCAGCGCCGTGTGGAAGCGCGGACGATGGAGCTCTATGCGGCCATGGTCGAGCACATGGACCAGGAGATCGGCCGTCTGCTGGCGCGCCTGAAGGCGCTCGGCGTCTATGACAACACCCTCGTCGTGTTCATGTCCGACAACGGCGCCGACGCCGACAACGTGCGGGGCATCTGGGCGCGCTACGGGCAGGAGAAGGCCGAGGCGTTCAGCCGCAAGTTCGATTTCAGCCTCGACAACATGGGGCGTCCGGGGTCCTTCGTGGTCATGACCGGAGGCTGGTCGCCGGCGCGCGCCCAACCTGGCCGTCTGTACAAGGGCTATACCACGGAGGGTGGCATCCGCGTTCCCGCGATCATCAAGCATCCGGGTGTGGGCGGACGCAAGGGGCGTGACGGTGCATTCGCTTCCGTGCTCGACCTCGCCCCGACCTTCCTCGAACTCGCTGGCGAGCCACGCCGTGCCGAAGCGCGCGCCGGACGCATCGTGCCGGCACTGGCGGGCACATCCATGCTCCCCTATCTCGCCGGCGAGAGCGCGGCGGTGCACGGCGACGACTACGCGATGGGCTGGGAGCTGTCCGGGCACAAGGCCTTGCGCAAGGGCGACTGGAAGCTGGTACGTCTGGCCAAGCCGTTCGAGACGCCGTCCTGGGAGCTCTTCGATCTCGCCGCGGACCCGGGCGAGACGCGCAACCTCGCCGAGCACAAGCCGGAAAAGCTCGCGGAAATGATCGCCGCCTACGAGGCCTACGCGCAGCGCGCGGGCGTCGTCGATGCGGTGTGGCCCGAGGCGCGCTGAGCGCCGCCCTGGACCGGCCCGGATGCCCGGGCCCGGCTCAGGGGCCGCGGAACGACGCCGGCGGGAGTTGTCCGCCGACCGCGCGGAGCGCTTCGAGCACCGCAGCGACGGCCCGCGCACACGGTTCGGCATGGAGGGCGACGATGGTCGGCGACACGCTCGTCACTGCCAGCGGCAGGGCATGCAGCGCGCTGCCGGTGGGCAGGCGGGTGACGCTGTTGTAGAACGAGGCGAACAGGCAGGTCGAGCGTTGCGCGATCGCCGCATTGGTCACCACCGACACCGACTCGAGGAGCACCGGCGGCAGCGCCACGCCGTGGCGGGCGAACTCCGCCTCGACCGCCTGGCGCATCGGCGTGCCCGGCGGCGCCATGATCCACGGATGGCGTGCGGCATCCTGCCAGCTCACCGTGTCCTGCCCGCGCAGCGGATGCGCCGCGCTGCAGAACACCCGGACCTGTTCATCGTAAAGCGGCGCAATCGCCAGCCCCGAGTTCATCGCCGCGGCATCGAGCCGGCAGATCACCAGATCGAGCTCGTGGCGCTGCACCTGCGGGAGCAGGCGGTCGAGCGTGTTCTCGTGCAGCCGGATCTGCAGCGGTCGGCCGTGGCGCTCGAGGTAGGCCAGGGTGTCGGGGATCAACACCAGGGCCATGCCCGGCAGAATCCCGACGCTGACGCTGTGGCCGAAGCCCTGGCGCAGGGCCGCGAATGCCGGCTCGACCGCACGCAGTTGCGCGAGCGCCTGGTCGACCGCGTCGAGCAGGGCTGCGCCGAACGCGGTGGGCGCGACGTGACGTGTGGTGCGTTCGAACAGCACCGCCGACAGCGCGCTTTCCAGATCCTGCAGCCACCGGGAAATCGCCGATTGGGTAAGCGCGCAATGTTCGGCGGTCTGGCTGAAACTGCGCGTGCGGCCGAGCAGGCTCAGCGTCTCCAGATCGCGCAGGCGCAGCCGGCGCAAGGCCTGGGGCAAGCGCAGCGCGGCATCGCGCTCACCGCTCTCGCCGCTCGGGACGGGGGGCGGTCCGGGAGGGCGCTGCGGGCTCATGTCGCGTTTGCCGCGCGCCCACGGGCGAAGGCGCCGCGGCGTGCATCGTTATAGTGGTTTTTAGATTCGCGCATGCGCATGCTTCCAGGGCGAATTCGTCGAGTCTGCGGCCCCGGACGGGGTCGCGGCGAGGGCGCATTGTGCGCAGCCGCGGAACGCGGGCGCAAGTTGTGGGGGATCGATCATGGTGCGAGAACGCGTGCGCGGCCTGTGGCTGGCCGCCTGTCTAGTCTGGCCTGGCGCTGTGTTGCCGGCGTCGGCGGTGGGCGAGGCGCCCGGTTGGGTGGACGAGCAGGTCTGCCGCGACTGCCACGCCGATCAGGCCACGCGCTGGCAGGCCTCGCAGCACGCGCGTGCGATGCAGCCGGCGACCGCGGCCACCGTGCTCGGTGATTTTTCCGGACGCAGCACCGCCGCCGACGAGCCCGCCATCCGCTTCACGCGGCGGGCGGGCCGCTACAGTGTGGTCGCCACCGATGGCGCAGGGCGGGCGCGCAGCTTCGAGGTCACCCATACCTTCGGGGTGGCGCCCTTGCAGCAATACCTGGTGCGCGCTGCCGAGGGCCGGCTGCAGGCTCTCACCGTGGCCTGGGATACCGTGGGCAAGCGCTGGTTCTCGCTGTATCCGGGCGAGGTGCTCGCGCCGACCGACCCCCGGCACTGGGCGCGACGCGGTGCGAACTGGAACACGATGTGCGCCGCCTGCCATTCCGGCGGCGTGCGCAAGGGCTACGACCTTGCCACCGACCGTTACGACACCCGTTACCAGACCGTGGCGGTCGGCTGCCAGGCCTGCCATGGTCCGGCGGCCCGGCATCTGGCGCGCGTGGCCGGTGTGCCGGCCCCCGCGGCGGCCGCGGAGGGCGGCAGCGACACCGGCTTTGCGCCGCTCGCCAGCGGCCAGGGCCACGGCGAGCCGCAGGTCGATGCCTGCGCGCAGTGTCACGCCTTCCGCACCCAGCTCGTGGCGCAGCACCGCCACGACGAGCGCTTTCTCGACCAGTACCTGCCCGTCCTGCTGAGCGAGGGCAATTATTTCGCCGACGGACAGCAGCAGGGTGAGGTTTTCGTCTGGGGCTCCTGGCTGCAAAGCCGCATGCATCAGCGCGGCCTGGTCTGCAGCGACTGCCACGATGTCCATTCCGGTGCCCTCCATGCCGCCGGTGATGCCTTATGCACGAGCTGTCACGGGCCGCAGGGGCCGGTTGCCGCGCGGGTGCGCGCCGGCATCGATTTTTCCGGGCTGACGCGCAAGGACTACCGCGCCGAGTCCCACCACCGCCACGGCAGCACCCCGCCGGCGTGCGTCGCCTGCCATGCCGGCAAGCGCGACTACATGGTGGTCGATGGCCGCCTCGACCACGCCTTCCGCATCCCCCGGCCCGAGGTCGCGGCACGCGCCGGCGCGCCCGACCCCTGCACCGCCTGCCACACCGGGCGCGATGCGACATGGGCGGTCCAGGCCTATGCGCGTCTGTACCGGCCGCAGGCCGAGTTGCCGGCGCACTACGGCGATGCCTTCAGCGCCGCGCGTGCCCACGGCGAGGAGGCCGCGCCGCGCCTGCTCGCGGTCGCGCGCGATGCCGCGCAGCCGGCGATCGTGCGCGCGAATGCGCTGCAGTTGCTGGGCGGATTCCCGGGGCGCGAGGCCGCCCGCGTGCTGCGCCAGGGAACGGCGGATGCATCGGCCCTGGTGCGCCTGGGGGCCGTCCACGGCCTCGGTGGGCTCGCCCCCGCGGAGGCCGTGGCGCTCCTCGTCGAACGGCTCGACGATCCGGTGCGCAGCATACGGGTCGCGGCGGCGGGGCTGCTGCTGGGGCGCAGCCAGGGGCTGGACGCAGCGGCCGCGCGCGCGCTCGGCGAGTACGAGGCTGCGCAGCGCGAGAACGCCGACCGCCCCGAAGGCTTGATCAACCTGGCGCGCCTCGCCCTGCATCGCGGCCGAAGCGATGAAGCCGAGCACCTGCTGCGCCTTGCCGCCACCCGCCATCGCGGTTTCGTCCCCGCCCACCTCGCGCTGGCCGAAATCCTGCGCCGGCGCGGCGGCGAGGCCGCGGCCGCCGCGGTGCTCGACGACGCTCTGCGCGCCGTCCCCGGCGAGCCCGCGCTGCGCGAGGCACAGGCACAGGCCCTCGTCCGGCAACGCCGCTACGCCGAAGCCGAGGCGTTGCTCGCCGAGCTGGCGAAGGCGGGAACGGCGAGCGCGACCGGCGTCCTGCTGCACGCCCAGCTCATCGCCGAGCGCGGTGACCTCGCCGCCGCGGGGGGCGCGCTCGACGGTGCGCGCGCGCGTCTGGGCGGGCGGCGCGAACTGCTGCTGAGCCTCGCCGCGCTGCAGGTCCGCCAGGGGCAGGGCGAGGCGGCGCGGGCGACGCTGGACGCACTGGCCCGCATCAACCCCGACGACCCGGCCTTGCCGCGGCGCCCATGATCCGGTAAGCATGCACGGCATGAACATCAACCCAGGAGTGGATGAGCGATGAAGACGATCATGGTGGGGGCGCTGCTGGCCGCCCTGGCGATGGCGCCGGCGTCGGCCGCGGAGGCCAGCTGCGCGGCGGTGGCGAAGGACAAGAAGCTTGCCGGCGCGGCGCGGACCAGTTTCATGAAGAAATGCGAGCAGGACGCCCGTGCGGCGTGCGAGGCGAGCGCGGCGGAGAAGAAGCTGGCCGGCGCGGCGAAGACCAGTTTTACCGGCAAGTGCATCAGGGATGCGGTCGGCGACGCGGGCGGCGCCCCCTGAAGCGTCGGTTTGCCGCATCGCCCCTGGCGCGGCCGGCCTCGGGCCGGCGCACGGGACTGCGGTGTGCTGCGGGCGCGTTCAGCGCGCGCCGAGCAGCATGCTGCGGGTGTTGAGGTCGAGCGGCAGGGCGTAGTCGTGGGCGGCGAGGGCGACGTTGGTGGTCGGCTGGATCACCTTGAGGTTGATGTAGACGAAGTCGCGGCTTTCGCCATAGGAGCCGACGACCACGGCCTGGGCGTTGTGGGCGCTGGCGAGGTCGCGGATTTCGCGCGTCAGCATCAGTTCGCCCTGATCGCGCTGCATGTACACGCTGTTGCGCAATTTCATTTCCACCATGCGGTGCCCGGCCTGCACGAAGCGCGCCGACACTTGCTCCGACACCAGTCGGCCCAGCGTCGACGAGCGTTCGAGCGCGTCGATGTTCACCAGAGTCGCGACGATCAGCGGCTGGCCGGCGCCGAGCTTGCCCTGGAGCTGGTCGAGCAGCGCTTCGGCGGCGCGGTAGTTGGCGGGGACGAAGGGGTTGCGCGTGGCGTCCTCGTAGGTCGGCAGGCCACGGCTGCCGAAGCCGTCGGTGACGCAGGCGGTGGCGAACAGGCCGCAGCCGGCGGCGAGGAGCAGGGTGGCGAGGCGGCGCGGCGTCATCGGCGGCTGCTCCCGGTGACCGCAATCGTGCGCTCCGGGGCCGGTGTCGGCGCGGCCGGCGGCGGCGGCGGCGGGGTGTAGAGCGCGATGTCGTGGTCGGCGGCGTAGTACACGCTGGTGTGGCGGACGCGGTACTGCTGCGCGTCGGACACCGTGGCGGTGATGATGATCTCGGTCTGCGGCGTGGCGCCAGTGGCGAATTCGGCACGGAACCAGCGCTCGGCGTCGAGCGAGGCCAGCGCCAGCATGGTGCCGGCGCCGGGCGAGGCGTGCAGCGCGACTTCGTGGATGGCCCACAGGTTGGCGCCGAGCGTGGTCGGCGCGCCGGCGTAGCGGTATTGCGGGCGGCTGGGCGCGAAGGCGACGATCTGGGTGTCGATATCGACGATCTGCGCGCCCTCGGGCTGCTTCATCACCGGATGGCCGAAGCCGACCAGGGAGGTGATGAGCTGGCTGGTGAAGGCGCGCTCGAATTCGCTGGGCGCGGCCGCCTGGCGGATGTGGATCGGCTCGCGGCCGGGCATGCGGATGCTCAGCTGGCGGGCAACGTCGCGCGCGATCACGGTCCAGTGGGCGGCGGCCTGCAGCTTGGGCTGGGTGGTGGTGGGGAAGTTGGTGGCCAGCGGCGCCTCGGTGTAGGGGGCGGCGCAGCCGGCGGCGAGCAGGGTGGCGGCCAGGCCGATCAGCGTGTTCTTCATCGGTGCGTTCTCGTAGCCGGCGGGCGCGCTATCGCGCGTTGCCGGGCGCTGGGGGCGGGGTTGGACAGGGCGGGCACGGCGCGGCGGCGGTCGGGCCGGCGGCGTGTCGCGCCGGATTGTACCCGTGCTCGCCTGCATTCGTTATGCGCTGCGCAGGCCGGCGCGGCGGGTGAGCCAGACCGCGCCCAGCGGCAGGACGCAGCCGATGAGGGTGACCGCGACCAGCAGCGCGCCCAGCTCGCTGTAGTCGGCGGGCACGGTCACCACGCCGCTGGCGGCGTCGCGCACTTCGCGGGTCACGGTGTAGTACTGGTTCAGGTATTTCGTGCCCAGCTGCGACGCCGACAGTGCGAGGTTGGTGAACGAGGCCATCACCGCGAAGAAGGTTGCCTTCAGGTGCGGCGGCGCGGAGTTGGCGATCCACGCCAGCATCGGCACCATCGACACCTGGCCGAGCGGCGATTCGAGCGCGGTGTTGGCCATCGCGATGAAGCGTGCGTCGACCACGCCGCCGGTATGGGCCGCGGTCCAGTGGTGCAGGCCGTGGTACATGCCGATGATGGGCAGCGACAGCACGGTGGCGGCGACGGTCAGGAAGATCACGATCTGCGCGATCGATTTTTCCGCCATGAAGCGCCGGAACAGGAACAGGCCGGCGAGGGTGAGCGTGCTGACGATGAGGTCGAGGCGCGACAGAAAACTCTGGTCGAAGCCGAGCTCGTCGATCATCCACCATGTGGCGCTCGCCCCCGGCAGCGGCATCGCGCGGAAGATGAAGATCACGATCACGGTGCCGAGCAGGGTGCGTGCGGCCTCGGCGGAGAGCTCGCGCAGCAGGCGGGTGATCATGAAGCCGATGATCGCGAACGAGCCGGCGAAGATGATCTCCTGCCCGTAGGCCACGCCGGACAGGCCGACGCCGAGGGTGACCGCGACGAACAGCGCGCTGCCGCCGAGAATCCACCAGTTCGGCGCGGTCGGGTCTTCGGGTTGGTGGAGCAGACGGTCGATCTCGGCACGGTCGCGGCCGAGCGCGGCGAGCCGGCGCGCCTCGCGGCGCTTGAGCGCGGCGGCGAGCACCACGCCGCTCACCGAGAGCAGCGGAATGAGCAGCGCGAGCTCGTAGATACGCAGGTAGATCGCCACCTTGTCGGCCTCGGGCAGATGCTCGGCGCCCTGGAACATGACCACGTTGGCCATCGACACCAGCACCGTGCCGCCGATGATCGCCACCCGCCCGAGCATCTGCATCGTGGTGTGCATCAGGCGCACGGTGTCGGCGGCGATCGGTGCGCCCTGGCGGTCCACACGCGGCACCGCCTCCACGGTCATCGCATCGGCGACCGCGTCCTGCATCACGTAGCCCACCGGCGACAGCAGGGTGGAGAGCACGAACCAGGCCTCGGCCGGCATCACCGCGCGCATCGCGTCCGGGTGGCCGATGAGGCCGATCATGATCATCAGGCTGCACGCGATCAGCGTCGCCCCCAGATAGACCAGTCCGGCCTTGTAGCGCCACAGCAGATCGACCAGATGGCCGATGGGCATTTTCAGCGCCCACGGAATCATCGCCCAGAAGCCGAGCGCGGCGAGGAAGGCGGCGGAGAGGTCGAGGTAGTCCTTGATGAAGAAGGTGCCGACGATGCCGGTGAGGCCGGATACTCCGGCCGCGCAATACACCATCAGCGGCGGCAGGTAGGAGAGTCGCATCTCGCGACCGAGTCCGAGGATGTTGCGGTCGATCCAGCGATACAGGGCGGTGAGCACGGCGGTCCTTCGATGGCGGTTGGGTGGGGCGGACTCAGCGGCCGAGCAGGCGCTCGATCCACGGCAGCAGCCAGGGCAGGGACAGCGCGGTGAGCAGACCGTTCAGCCCCATCGCCAGCGCGGCGAAGGCGCCGGCCTGCTCGCTGACCTGGAAGGCGCGCGCCGTGCCGATGCCGTGCGAGGCGAGGCCGATGGCGAAGCCGCGCACGGCGTGGTCGTCGATGCGCAGCCAGCGGTAGAGGTAGCGCGCGCCGACGGCGCCGAGGATGCCGGTGACGATGACCAGCACCGCGGTCAGCGAGGGCAGGCCGCCGAGGCGCTCGGCGACCGCCATCGCGATCGGCGTGGTCACGCTCTTGGGCGCGAGCGACATCAGCGATTCGCGGCTCGCCCCCAGCGCGGCACCGAGCGCCCATGCCGACAGCACCGCGGTGAGCGAGCCGGCGACCAGCGCGAGCAGCAGCGGGGCGGCCATCGCCTTCAGGCGCGGCCACTGCGCATGGAGCGGAATCGCCAGCGCCACGGTGGCGGGGCCGAGCAGGAAGTGCACGAACTGGGCGCCGTCGAAATAGCGCTGATACGGCATGCCGGTGGCGAGCAGCACGGCGACGAGCAGCGCCACCGCGATCAGCACCGGATTGGCGAGCGGATGGAAGCCGAGGCGCTTGTAGGCGGCGAAGGCGATCTGGTAGGCGAGCAGGGTGAGGGTGAGACCGAGCAGCGGCGAGGCCGACAGATAGACCCAGATCTCGTCGAACGAGGCGGCCGGCGCGGGCGTCATGGGGCCGGCTCCCGGTGTTCGCCGTGGTCGCCATGATTGTGGCGGCGGCTCAACGCGCGCAGCACGAGCGCGGTGACGACGATGCCGAGCGCGGTGCTGCCGATCAGCGCCACCGTCAGCGGCAGCCACTCGTCGGCGAGGCGGTGGCCGTAGAGCACGATGCCGGTGCCGGCGGGCACGAACAGCAGCGACAGATGCTGCAGCAGGGTGCCGGCGGTCTGGCGCAGTTCGTTGCCGGGGCCGCCGCGCACGACGAGGGCGACGAACAGCAGCGCCATGCCGACCACCGGGCCGGGCACGGGCAGACCGAGGGCGCGCACGAGCACTTCGCCGGCGAGCTGGAAAACGAGGAGCAGGGTCAGGGCGGCAAGCATGGCGGTGCAGCGGGGAGATCGGATCTGCTGGGTAAGCTGCGGAGATTAGCAGCGGTGCGCGGCGCGTGCCTCACATCAGGGCGTGGCCGACGGTGCGCACCGCGATCCCCACCGCGGCGCCGAGCACCGCCGGCCGCCAGACCGCGGCGACGCGGCGGCCGGCGGTCATCATGATCGCCAGCCCGGGCACGTCGAGCGGGTGGATCAGGAAGCCGGCGCCGTGGTTCAGCGTGGCCACGGTGGTCGTGGCGCTTTTGAGCATCTCGTCCATCACCCCCATCATCGCGGTGCCGCCGGCGATGTACTTGGTCAGCGTCGGCAGGATGAGCGCGGGGTCGATGCCGGCGAGCGCGAGCAGCGGACTCAGCACGGTGCCGAACAGGTCGATCGCGCCGCTGGCGCGCAGTACCATTACCGCGACCAGCGCCAGCACCAGCATCGGGATCGAGCCCACGGCGATCTTGAAGGCCTCCGCGCCGGCGCGGTTGATGACGTCGAGCACGCCCTTGGCGTCGTCGGCGGCGCGGTGGTGCAGGGTCTCGTCGACGGCACCCTCGAGTGCCGACAGCCCGCGGCCGAAGCCGTGGTAGGTCGCCGCCGCCGCAATCAGGCCGCCGACCATGGAGAGCAGCAGGGTGAGACCGAAGTCCAGGCCCATCGCCGCCATCGGAAAGGTGACGTTGGCCTGCGCCATCGCCATCACCATCGCCAGCGTGGCCGCGAGGTGGCGGTCGGAGGCGCCGCGGCTCTCCATCATCGCCAGGGTCGCTACCGGCGCCGCGAAGCTGACGAAATTGATCTGCAGCGCGGCGAACACGCCCAGACCGGTGAGCCCGACCGGGCGCAGCAGGGGCGCGAGCCGCGCCACCAGCCAGTCGAGCACGCCGCGCGCTTCGAGCAGGCGCATCAGCGACAGCATCACCACCATGATCGGCAGCAGGACGAAGAGGGCGAGTTCCACCGCCGAGCGGCCGGCGCGGAGAATGATGTCGGTGAGGAGTTCCATCGGAGCGGGGGGATTGTGCGTTGCAGCGATGCTAGCGCGAAACGCGCGCCGCGGCCGTCTGGCGTGCGTCCGCCCTATCCCGGCGCGGCGGCCCCGCCGCCGTGCTCAACGCGTCCGGCTCAGCGGTTCAGCCGGAAGCGGCCCACCAGGCGGTGGAGATCGTCGGCGAGCGCGCCGAGCGCGCCCGACGCCTCGGTCATGGAGCGGGCGCCGGCGGCGACGTCGTCGGCCATGGCGTGGATGTCGGCCACGCTGCGGTGCAGTGCGCCGGCTACCGCGTGCTGCTGCCCGGTGGCTGTGGCGACCTGGGTGTTGAGCGCCGAAATGCCCTCGACCGCACCGCTGATGCGCGCGATCGACGCGTCGGCCTCGCGCGTCTGCACGACACTCGCCTCCATGATCGCCGAGCTCTGCTGCATGGTGTCCCCGACGCTGCGGGCGCGCTCCTGCAGCACGGCGATGATGCGGTTGATTTCGACGATGGACTCCTGGGTGCGGTGGGCGAGCTTGCGCACCTCGTCGGCGACCACGGCGAAGCCGCGGCCCTGCTCGCCGGCGCGCGCGGCCTCGATCGCGGCGTTGAGCGCGAGCAGGTTGGTCTGCTCGGCGATTTCGCGGATGACCTCGGAGACGTGGCCGATGCGGCCGCTGTCCTCGCGCAGCGCATGGGCGGCGGCGGTGGCGTCGGCGATCTGGCGCGCGGCGTTCTCCACCTGGTCGCGGGAACCGCTCACCACGCCGTCGGTGCGTACCGCCTCCTGCATCGCCTCGCGTGCGTTGGCGGCCGCGCTTTCGGTGCTGCGCGACACTTCGCTCACCGAGCTTTCCATTTCCGCCATCGCGCGCGCCACCTGCGAGATTTCCTCGCGCTGGCCATCGAGCGTGGCCGAGGCTTCGCCGGCGAGGCGGTCGACGCGGGACGAGGCCGCGCGCAGTTGTTCGAGACCGGCGTGGATCTCCTCGACGAGCGCGCGCAGGCCGTCCTGCATGCGCTCGAACGAGGCCGCGGCGTCGCCGAGTTCGTCGTCGGCGAAGGCGCGGCGGTCGAGCGCGGCCGACAGGTCGCCCTGTTCGACACGGCGCATCTGTGCGCCCAGCGCGGCGAGCGGCGCGGTGATGCGGCGGCCGATGAGGACGCCGGCGTACAGCGTGAACGCGAGCAGGCTGAGCGCGAACACGCCGATCGACAGCCGGGCCTGGCCGATCGCGCGCGACTCGCCGTCCTTGATCGCCTCGGCTTCGGCGGCGATGCGGCGCTGGATGTCGGTGAGCAGGCCGACGATGTCGTCGAAGGGAGCGAGCATGGTGGTCAGGATCTGCTCGCGTGCGGCCTCGATGTAGCCCGCGTCGATGAGCTTCACGTATTCGTCCTGCATCGTGCGGTAGGCCGCCATGCGCGTGCGGAAGTCGGCGATGAACCCGCGCACGCTGTCGGAGTCGGCGAGCGCTTCCATCTGCGCCAGGTAGCGCTCGACGGCCTCGTCGTTGGCGCGGATCTTCTTCAGGATGGTGGCGTGCTCGGCGGGTTCGGTGGTGAGTCCGTAGTCGAGCGCGAAGCGGCGGTAGGTGACGGTGCTGTAACGCAGATCGGAAATGCTCTGCAGCAGGCTGATGTTGCGTTCGACGATGCGCTCGACCTGGTGCTGGATGCGGGTCACCGTGAGGTGCACGTACAGGCTGAAGCCGACGATGGCGAACAATATGGTGCCGAAGGCCAGGCCCAGGATCTTTCTGAGCGTGATGTGCTTGAGCATCGGGGAGTCCTTGCCCGGTTCGCGCGGGGCGCGCCGGAGTCGTTGTTGTCGGAGCGGGCAGTGTTGCGGGCCGCAGTGTGCGGGCGCAGATTCTGACGATCCGCAATTCATAATAAAAATGGATTGTTTTTATCGGATCGATTAAACAAGACGATGTAAAAGGCGGGTTGCCGCGAAACCGGTAGCGAGCCTGAGGGTAGAATCCTCGCCATGAATACCTCGCTTTCCCGCCGCCTCGCGGTCGCGGCGCTGCTGAGCGCGCTGTCCGCTCCCCTTTCCGCCGCGCAGGCTTTCGAAGCCTGCCTGTCGGTATTGCGCACCGAGGCGATCGCCAAGGGGGTGAGCGCCGGCACGTTCGACGCCCATGCCGCCGCGTTGCAGCCCGACATGGCCGTGGTCGGCTTTCTCGACGCGCAGCCCGAGTTCGTCACCCCGATCTGGGATTACATGGCCGGTCTGGTCGACGACGAGCGCGTCGCCGACGGCCGTGCCATGCTTGAACAATGGCGCGACACGCTGGCGCGCGTCGAGCAGGCCTACGGTGTCGATCCCGCCACGGTGGTCGCGGTGTGGGGCGTGGAAAGCAATTACGGGCGCAATTTCGGCAGCCGTCCGCTGCTCACCTCGCTCGCCACGCTGTCGTGCTTCGGGCGTCGCCAAGCCTTCTTTCGTGGCGAGTTCTTCACCACGCTGAAGATCATCGAGGACGGTCATGTCGCACCGGAACGGCTCACCGGGTCGTGGGCCGGCGCGTTCGGCCACACCCAGTTCATACCCTCGACCTTCATGCGCCTGGCGGTCGATTTCGACGGCGACGGCCGGCGCGATCTGGTCGACAGCGTGCCCGACGCGCTCGCCTCCACCGCTCATTTCCTGCGCCGCGCCAACTGGCGCGCGAGCGAGCCCTGGGGCTTCGAGGTCAGGTTGCCGGCCGGCTTCGATGCCGCTGCGGCGGGGCGGCGCAGCAAGCGGCCGCTGTCGGAATGGGCGGCACGCGGCGTGCGTCGCGTCGATGGCCGCGCGCTGCCCGCCGGCGACATGCCGGCCGCGGTGTTGCTGCCCGCGGGAGCGGCGGGGCCGGCCTTCATCGTCACGCGCAATTTCGATGCGTTGTATTCGTACAACGCCGCCGAAAGCTATGCGCTGGCGATTGCCCACCTGTCCGACCGCCTGCGCGGCGGCGCGGTCTTCGCTACGCCGTGGCCGACCGACGATCCGGGTTTGTCGCGCGCCGAACGCCGCGAGGTGCAGCAACTGCTGATCGCCCGCGGCCACGACATCGGCGAGCCCGATGGCATGATCGGCGCGCGCACGCGCGAGGCGATCAAGGCGGTGCAGGGCGAGTTCGGGATGACCGCGGATGGGCGCGCGGGTCAGGGCTTGCTCGACGCACTGCGCCGCGGCGGGGCCGCGCGTTGAGGCGCCGGGGGCAGGGCAGGGCGGGGTAAGGGCAGTCCGCCGCCCCACCCGGCGATGGCGTGATGCGCGGCACGCCCGCGCCCTCGCCGCCAGTGCGGGCGGCGGGGCGCCTGGCAGGTGTCAGGCGGGACGGCGGGTATGAATCAGGTAGTTCACGTCGGTGTTGCCGCCCAGCGAATACACCCGGCTCAGCGGGTTGTAATGCAGGCCGGTAAGTTCGACGGTATCGAGCCCGCTGTTGCGGCAGTGGCGCACGAGTTCCGACGGGCGGATGAACTTGGCGTAGTCGTGGGTGCCGCGCGGCAGCATGTTGAGCACGTATTCGGCGCCGATGATCGCGAGCACGTAGGCCTTGAGGTTGCGGTTCAGGGTCGAGAAGAACACGTCGCCGCCGGGGCGGACGAGGCGTGCGCAGGCGGCGATGGTGCTCGCCGGGTCGGGCACGTGTTCGAGCATCTCGAGGCAGGTCACGATGTCGAACGTGCCTTCGTGCGCGGCGGCGAAGTCCTCGGCGCTGGTGAGGCGGTAATCGACCTTCTGGCCGCTTTCGTAGAGGTGCAGGCGGGCGACACCGAGCGCTTTCTCCGACAGGTCGATGCCGGTGACTTCGGCGCCACGGCTGGCCATGCCTTCGGAGAGCAGGCCGCCGCCGCAGCCGACATCGACCACTTTCTTGCCGGCGAGACCGGCCCGGCGCTCGATCCAGTCCAGACGCAGCGGATTGATCTCGTGCAGCGGTTTGAATTCGGACGCGGGATCCCACCAGCGGTGGGCGAGTTCGCTGAATTTCTGCAGCTCGGCGGGGTCGGCGTTGATCGTGCTCATCGGCGGGGCGGACTCGAATGGAAAGAGGTGAAGGGGATCGGGGACAAGGCCGTCGGCGATGCGACGGGCTCGCGTTGTGACCCGTGCGCGTGACAGGCGTTCCACCTCCGGCGCGGGTGCGCCGAAGCGTCGTAGAAATGAAAAAGCCCCGCCTAGGCAGGGCTTTCGGTTAAGCGCGCGCGGATTACTTGGAGCCGATCACTTCGACTTCGACGCGGCGATCCGGCTGCAGGCACTCGATCAGCGCCTTGCGGTTCTTCACGGTGTTGCACTTGTCGCCGGTGACGGGCTGCTTCTCGCCCTTGCCTTCGGTGTACACGCGGTTGGCTTCGACACCCTTCGAGACCAGGTAGGTCTTCACGGCGGCGGCGCGGCGCTCGGACAGCTTCTGGTTGTAGGCGTCGGAGCCCAGGCGGTCGGTGTGGCCGACGGCGAGGATCACCTCAAGCTTGATGTCCTTGGACTTGGCGGCGAGGTCGTCCAGCTTGGTCTTGCCTTCCGGCTTCAGCACGGCCTTGTCGAAGTCGAACAGGGCGTCGGCGGAGAGCTTGATCTTGTCGGCGGTGGGCTTGGGTGCCGGGGCGGGGGCGGCCGGAGCCGGGGCGGCGGCGACCGGGGCCACACACTTGTCCTTCGGCACGATGTCGCCGTCGCATTCGCAACCGGCGGGGAACTGACCGGCCATCGCGGTCGAGGCCGCCGCCGGGCTCCAGTAGCCGGTGCGCCAGCACAGGCCGGCACCGCTGCGCGCGACGACGTTGCGGGCGTCGATCACGTAGGGAATTTCGCCCTTGCCGTCGACGACGACATCCTTCACCTGGGCGAAGGCGCTGGGGGCGGACAGGCCGATCGAAGCGATCGCGGCCAGCATGAGCATCTGATTCTTGGTTTGTTTGATCATGGTTTCCTCTTTGAAGGGCTGAGTGCCTGAGTGAGCCGCTGCAAGTTTCGAGAAAACAGCCGGTTGCGCCGTCTTCGCGTTCGGGTCGAACCAAAGTTATCTAGTTCGATTAGCAAGCCTAGTTTGCCACACGCCCGCAATTCGGAGCAATTCCGTGTCGCGGATTTGCAACAGCGGCGTGCCTTTATCCACGCGCAATTCACCATCGATCCACACGTGGCTCACGTGTTCCCGCCCGCATACGTATACAAGGTGGGAAATCGGGTCGAAACAAGGGCGAAGGAGCGGGTCGTCGAAGGCGATTGCGCACAAGTCGGCCTGCTTGCCGGGCGTGATCGAGCCGATGCGTTCGTCCAGCCCCAGGGCGCGGGCGCCGTCGAGCGTGGCCATGCGCAGTGCGGTGTGCGCTGGCAGCGCGCTGGCGTCGGCCTCGGCGAGCTTGGCGAGGAGGGCGGCGTGGCGCATCTCCTGGAGGAGGTCGAGGCGATTGTTGCTGGCGGCGCCGTCGGTGCCTAGGCCGACGCCGATGCCTGCGCGGTGCAGACGGCCGACCGGCGCGAGGCCGCTGGCGAGCTTCATGTTCGAGGTCGGGCAGTGGGCGACGCTGCAGCCGTGGCGGGCGAGGCGTTCGATGTCGCCGTCGTCGAGATGGACGGCGTGGACGCCGATCAGGTTGGGGCCGAGCAGGCCGAGGCGCTCGAGGCGGGTGAGTGGTCGCACGCCGTAAGTGGTGAGCGAGGCGCGGATTTCGTCGCTGGTCTCGTGGATATGGACGTGGAGCGGGATGTCGAGTTCGGCGGCGAGGCTGGCTGCGCGTTCGAAGGCAGCATCGGACACGGTGTAGGGCGCGTGGGGCGCGATCGAGAAGCGGAGGCGCGGATGGCTGCGCCACTTGTCGCGGGTGGCGAGGCCCTTGCGCAGGTAGTCGTCGGCGTCGCTGGCGTAGGGCGTGGGCACATCCAGGAGCAAGGCGCCGATCACCGCGCGCATGCCGGCGCGGTCGAAAGCTTCGGCTGCAGCGTCGGGGTGGAAGTACATGTCGTTGCAGGTGGTGATGCCGCCGCGGAGCATTTCCGCGGCGGCGAGTAGGGTGCCGTCGTGCACGAAGGCGGGCGAGACGTGGCGGCCTTCGGCGGGCCAGATCGCCTCTTGCAGCCAGGTCATCAGCGGCAGATCGTCGGCGAGGCCGCGCATCAGGCTCATCGCGGCGTGGCAGTGCAGATTGACCAGGCCGGGAATGAGCAGGTGATCGGCAAGGTCCACGGTGCTGGCGGCGCGGTAGCGCAGGCGCGCGGCTTCCTGCGGCAGGACGCCGACGATGCGGCCGCCGCTGACCGCCACCGCGTGGTGTTCGAGCACGGTGCCGGCAGGGGTGACCGGGGCGATCCATCTGGCATTGATGAGGAGGTCGGTCGGCAGGTGCAAGGCGGGCTCCGGGGCAGGTGGTTGCTGGCGTGCAGCGGCGCCCAATGATAGGACATTCCGCTGCTGTCGATTGTCGTCCGGGGTGTGTCCAGGGAACGCGGCTTCGTGCCACAATCGCCGCTGTCGAGGAGGCGGGCGGACGCCATGGGCGGCCGCAGGATGGCATGGGGCAGATACCAGAAAAGATCGGAAAATACCGCATCGTGCGAGAGATTGGGCGCGGGGCCACGGCCGTCGTCTATCTCGCCGAAAGTCCGCACTATCCGGAGCCGGTGGCGCTGAAGTACGTGCGCTTCGATGACAAGGTCAAGGACGAGGCGAAGTGGAACCGGCGGATGATGAAGCTGCTGAAGGCTGAGGCGGCGGTGGCCAGCCGCCTCGATCATCCCAACGTGATCAAGATCTTCGAGGTCGTGGTCGAGGCCGATCACGCCTGCGTGGTGATGGAGTATTTTCCCGGCGAGACCCTCGAGCGCTACTGCAGCTTCGAGAACCTGCTGTCACCGCATCGCGCGATCAGCGTCGTGTTCAAGTGCTGCATCGCGCTCGACTACGCCTACCGGCAGGGCATCGTCCACCGCGACATCAAGCCGGCGAACATCCTGATCGACGACCAGGACAACGTGAAGATCACCGACTTCGGCCTGGCGATGAACGTCGACAAGAAGCTGGAGACCGATTCCACCTTCATCATGGGGGTGGGCTCGCCGGCCTACATGAGTCCGGAGCAGATCAAGAGCTATCCGCTCAATCAGAAGACCGACCTGTATTCGCTCGGCGTGGTGCTGTTCCACCTGCTCACCGGCCGCCTGCCGTTTCGCGCGACCAATCCGGCGCAGCTGGTGTACAAGATCATCAACATGGATCCGCCGTCGGTGTCGCAGCTCAATCCCGACATTCCCGAGCAGATGGACGCGGTGATCCGCAAGGCGCTCGAGAAGGATCTCTACTCGCGCTACAAGAACGGCACCGAGTTCGCCAAGGATCTGGCCGCGGTGCGCTACAAGATCATCGACGACAAGCAGGTGCTGCCCGATACCGACCGCTTCATGGTGCTGCGCAAGCTGCCCTTCTTCGGCGAGTTCGACGACGTCGAACTGTGGGAGGTGCTGCGTCTGTGCAAGTGGCGCAAGGTCGGTGACAAGATCAAGCTGCTGCGTGAAGGCGACAGCGATCTGCGCTTCGGGGTCGTGCTCGAAGGCCGGGTAGAACTGTCGGTTGAGGGCAACAAGGTGATGGAGTTGGGCGTGGGCGAGGTTTTCGGCGAACTCGCCTGGCTCGATCATCTGCAGAGCAAGCAGCTGATGACCACGGTCACGCTCGAGCCGCTCACCTATCTCGAGATCAACCCGGCGGCGCTGTCGCTCGCGACCGACGAGGTGCAGGAGTTGTTCCGCCGCGAGATTTCGCTGGTGACCGCGCGCCGCATGACCGATTTTGCGCGCCGCGTGGTGAGCCAGAACCCGGAGCCGGCGACCCGCGGCCAGTTCTCCGCCGGCGGCGGGGGCGGCCTGCAGCTGGCGCTGGAGTGAGCGCGGGCGCGGGGGCCGCGTTCAGACGCTGAGGTCGATCTGGCTCACCGTGCCTGCGCTGCCGTCCTCGCGCAGGTAGAAGCTGCTCGCACGCATCATGCCCACGGTGTCGTTGGCGGCGTTCTCGAGGTTGAACGGGGTGTCGACGCGGCCGAGGTAGAGCGCGCCGATGCCGGCTTCGGCCAGGCTCACCGGCGCGCCGCCGCCGTCGGCGTCGGGCCGCCACAGGCTCAGGCGCGAAAAGGCGGGATCGTTGTCGTCGAGCCAGCCGTTGCCGTCGCTGTCGAGCGCGGCGAGTTCGGCAAAGCCGTCGCCGCTGCTCGGGCCGAACAGCTCGCGGCCGTCGTCGATGCGGCCATTGCCGTTGCGGTCGAAGGCGAGGAAGCCACTGCCGCCGACCAGGGGCACGTTGTCTTTGCGGCCGTCGGCATCGAGGTCGAAGGCGAAGCGCAGGTCGCCGAGCGCGCCCGAAGGGCCGGGGAAGTCGAGCACCAGCGGGTCCTGCAGGCGGGCGGCGCCGGCGCGGACCTGCATCGACACCGATTCGCTGTAGCTGCGTTCGAAGCTGAAGCCGAGGCGGAAGCGGATCTCGGCGCCATCGGCGGTGTGCACCACGCCTTCTGCGCCGAACTGGGTGTGTTCGTGTTCCGAGTAGCTTGCCGAATAATCGTAGGCGAGGCCGAATCCGTCGCCGGCGGCGCGCGCCGAGCCGTCTGCCGCGGGGGCGTCGGGCATCGTGGAAGCCGTGGTGGCGCTGGGGTCGCGCAGGTCGTCGAGCTTGAGCAGGCGCATGGGTCTGCCGGTGAGGTATTCGATCATCCGCACCAGCAGGGCCATGCGCGGGTCGTCCGTGGTTTCGCCGGCTTCGGCGGTCGCCTCGGCTTCGCTGGCGGCGCGCGAGGCGTCGGACAGGGTCACCGTGCCGGCGGGCGCTGCCGCGGTGCGCTGCGGCGATCCCGACCACACTTCAAGGCGTTCGCTGACTTCGAACTGGCGGGTTTCGCGGTGGGACGACTGAAGCTGGATGTTGGCGGCGGCGATCTTCACGGTGGTCTCCGGAGCAGGATAAGCCCGAAGGTATTAACGGCCACCGGCGCGAAAAATTGAGCGGCCGCTCAGCTCCGCAGTTGCGCGCGTACCCAGCGTTCGAGGTTGGCGGCGTCCATCACCCCGGCCTGGCGGGCGAGTTCGCGACCGTCGCGGAACACCGCCAGGGTGGGGATGCTGCGGATGCCGAAGCGGGCGGCGAGCGCCGGATTCGCTTCGGTATCGACCTTGAGCAGCCGCGCCTGCGGCTCGAGCCGGGGCGCGGCGGCGGCGAAGGCGGGCGCCATCGCCCGGCAGGGGCCGCACCACGGCGCCCAGAAGTCGATCACCAGCGGCAGTTCGCTGCGTGTCAGGTGGCGGTCGAAGCGGGCCGCATCGAGATCGACCGGCGCGCCGGTGAACAGCGCGCGCTTGCAGCCGCCGCAGCTCGCACCGTCGCTCAGGCGTTCGGCGGGCACGCGGTTGACGGCATCGCAGTGCGGACAGACGACGTGGATGGGGGCGGTCATGGGCGAGGTTTCCGGCTCAGCAGTGCTTCGAACATGGCGGCGACCGCCCCCGACTTCAAGCGTCCGGCGTCAGTCCGGGGCGCCGAGCGCGAGGGCGTGCCGGCGGGAGGTGGCGAGTGCCTCGGCGGTCGCCGGCGGTTGCGTCAGCCAGTGTCCGAGATTGCTGCGGACGAGTCCGGCGAGCGCCTCGATCCAGTCGTCGCGCTCGTTCAGGCAGGGGATGTAATGGAAAGTCTTGCCGCCGTGGGCGAGGAAGGCATCGCGACACTCCATGCCGATCTCTTCGAGGGTTTCGAGACAGTCGGCAACGAAGCCCGGGCACATCACGTCGACGCGCCCGACGCCTTCGCGGGCGAGCGCTTCGAGCGTGGGCTGGGTGTAGGGCTGCAGCCACTCGGCCTTGCCGAAGCGCGACTGGAAAGTGACGAGCAGCCGTTCCGGGGCGAGGCCGAGCGCGGTGCCGACGAGGCGGGCGGTCTTGTGGCATTCGCAGAAATACGGGTCGCCGAGTTCGAGCGAGCGCCGCGGCGTGCCATGGAAGCTGAGCACGAGGCGCTCGGCTTCGCCATGCTTCATCCAGTGCTCGCGCACGCTTTGCGCCAGGGCGCCGATGTAGCCCGGGTCGTCGGCGAAGCTGCGGACGTAGCGGATCTCGGGCTGGTTGCGGCAACCGAGCAGGCTGCGGGCGACTTCGTCGACCACGCTGGCGACCGTGCTCGCGGCGTACTGCGGATACATCGGCAGCACCAGAATGCGGTCGCAGCCCGAAGCGCGCAGGGCGTCTAGGGTGGCGGGGATGGACGGTTCGCCGTAGCGCATCGCCCAGCGCAGGTCGAGGTTATGGTGCCCGGCGTCGCCGAGATGGCCGGCGAGCAGCCTGGCCTGGCGTTCGGTGTGGACCTTGAGCGGCGAGCCTTCTTCCATCCACACGCTGGCGTACTTCTGCGCCGATTTTGCCGGGCGGGTGTTGAGGATGATGCCGTGGAGGATGGGCCACCAGATCAGGCGCGGAATCTCGACCACGCGCGGATCGGAGAGGAACTGCTTGAGATAGGGGCGGAGCGCCGCGGCGGTGGGCGCTGCCGGCGTGCCGAGATTGACGAGCACCACGCCGATGCGCGCCGGGGTGCCGTGTACGTGTGCGGGTTCGGGCCGATAGCGGGCCATGGACTTCCTTGTGCGGAGCCGGCGGGCGCCGGCAGGCTGGGGTTGGCTGGGTTCAGTGCTTCGCCGACAGCGCGTTGGACAGCAGGCGGGCGGTGATGTCCACGATCGGGATCACCCTGTCGTAGGCCATGCGGGTCGGGCCGATGACGCCGACCGAGCCGACGATGCGGCCTTCGACCTCGTACGGCGCAGTCACCACGCTGCAGCCGTCGAGCGGGGCAAGGCCGGATTCGTCGCCGATGAAGATCTGCACGCCCTGGGCGCGATTGGACAGATCGAGGAGCTGGATGAGCCCGGTGCGCTGCTCGAAGAGCTTGAATAGTTCGCGCAGACGGGTCATGTTCGACGACAGGTCCTCGACTTCGAGCAGGTTGGTTTCGCCCGAAATGACGTAGTTCGACGCGGTTTCCTCGGCGGCTTCGGAGCCGGCCTCGACGGCCGCCGCCATGAGTTCGCTCATGTCGCTGCGCAATTGCTGCAGTTCGGCCTGGATGCGCACGCGGATCTCGTCGAAGGCGAGGCCCGCGAAGTGTTCGTTGAGGTAGCTTGCCGCGCTGCCCAGTTCGCTCGGCGAGTAGGCGCGGCGCGTGCTCAGGATGCGGTTCTGCACGTCGCCCGCGGAGGTGACGATGATCAGCAGGATGCGCGTCTCCGACAGGCTGATGAACTCGATCTGGCGAATGCGCACCGTCTCCTTGCGCGGCGCAATCACGACGCCGGCGAATTGGGTCAGTTCGGACAGCAGGTGCGAGGCCGAGTTGATCAGACGCTTGGGCTGGTCGGGCAGCAGTTGCCCCTGCAGTTCCTCGATGCGCGCTTTTTCCAGCGGATGCACGGTGAGCAGCGAGTCGACGAAGAAGCGGTAGCCGAGCGCGGTCGGCACGCGTCCGGCCGAGGTGTGCGGGCTGGCGATGAAGCCCATTTCCTCCAGGTCGCTCATTACGTTGCGCACCGTCGCTGGCGACAGTTCGAGGCCGGAGTAGCGCGACAGCGCACGCGACCCGACCGGCTGACCTTCGGCGATGTAGCGTTCGATCAGGGTCTTGAGGAGGATCTGGGAGCGGGAGTCGAGCGGTCTCATATGGGCGCGGAAGTGGGGGCGACGCATTGGGGCCCGATGCATTGGGGCTCGATTCTAGGGAGAGCACCTTCTGATGCCAAGCGCGGCGGGCGGCCTCGCCATCGCGCTAGGCGAATGTGGTTTAATCGTCGCCCATGAGCACGCGTTTCCGCAATGTCGCCCTGATCGGCAAATACCAGAGTCCCGATGTGGCCGAGTCGGTGCTGTTGATCGCCGGCTTCCTGCGAGAGCGGGGTCTTGCGGTATGGATCGAGCACGGTACGGCGAGTTCCATCGGCCACGCCGGCGGATATCCGGAAGCGACCTACGAGGAGATTGGCGCCAGTGCCGATCTGGCCATCGTCATTGGCGGTGACGGCACCATGCTGAACACCGCGCGCCGGCTCGCCGAGCATGCGGTGCCACTGGCCGGGGTCAATCTCGGCCGCCTCGGCTTCCTCACCGACATCGCCCGCAACGACGCGCTGGCGCGCATCGGCGAGATCCTCGACGGCCGCTACAGCGAGGAGTCGCGCTTCATGCTCGACGCCGAAGTGCTGCGCGCCGGCCAGCGTGTGTTTCACACTCTGGCGCTGAACGACGTCGTGGTGAACAAGGGCGACCTGGGGCGCATGATCGAATTCGACCTCGCGATCGACGGCGAATTTGTCTACACGCAACGGTCGGACGGCATGATCGTGTCGACGCCCACCGGCTCCACCGCCTACGCGCTGTCGTCCAACGGCCCCATTTTGCATCCGAGCGTGGGCGGCATCGCCTTGGTGCCGCTGTGCCCGCATGCGCTCACCGCGCGCCCGGTGACCTTGCCCGATACCTGCCGCATCGAGATCCGCCTGCTGCCACCGCACGATGCCCGCGTTCACTTCGACGGCCAGGCGCGCTTCGATGCGCGCGCCGGCGACTGCGTGCAACTCAGGCGTTCGCCGCTCGCGGTGCGCCTGCTGCATCCGGAGGGATACAGCTACTTCGCCATGCTGCGCGAGAAACTGCACTGGAGCGCGGCGCCGCGGCACAACTGAGCCCTTGTGGGGAAGGCGGCGTCGAAGTATATTTTTATTCAGTATTTCGTTCTGCCCACCCTGATCCCGCCGGCCATCGCTTGCCGGCGTTTTCTCCGACGAGACCATGCTCCGCCGCCTGACCATTCGCGATTTCGTCATTGTTGACCGCCTTGAGCTCGAGTTCGGCGCCGGATTCGGCGCGCTGACCGGTGAGACCGGGGCCGGCAAGTCCATCCTGCTCGACGCCCTGGGGCTCGCCCTGGGGGGGCGTACCGACAGCGGCGTGGTCCGGGTCGGGCGTGACAAGGCCGATGTCGCCGCCGAGTTCGATCTGCCGCCGGACGGTGGGCTCGCCGCCTGGCTCGCCGAGCAGGAACTGCTCGCCGAGGACGGCATGGTCATCCTGCGCCGCGTGGTCGATGCCGGTGGTCGCAGCCGGGCGTGGATCAACGGCACCCCGGTGACCCTCGCCCAGCTGCGCGAAGCCGGTGACTGGCTCGCCGACATTCATGGTCAGCATGCCCATCACGCGCTGCTGCGCGGCGACGCTCAGCGCGCGCTGCTCGATGCCAGCGCGGGCGCCGCCGGCCAGGCCGGCGCGGTGGCCACGGCGTGGCGCGAATGGCAGCGCATCGTCGAGCTGCGGCGCGGTGCCGAGGAGGATTCGGCCGCCTCCGAGCGCGAACGCGAACTGCTCGGCTGGCAGTTGAAGGAGCTGGGTGAGCTTGCCTTCGTGCCTGCGGAGTGGGCCGAGCTGAACGCCGAGCACAGTCGCCTGGCGCATGCCGCAGGGCTCATGAACGGCGCCGACGAGGCGCTTGCCGCGCTTGGCGATAGTGATTACGCAGTGGTTCCGGTGCTCGCCACGATCGACGGTCGGATGGCCGAACTGGCTGCCATCGATCCGGGGCTGCGCGAGGTGTGTGAGCTGTTGTCCGCGGCCGCGATCCAGGCCGACGAGGCGCTGCATGCCCTGCGCCGCTATCGTGAGCGGCTCGAGCTCGACCCGCAGCGCCTGGCCGAGATCGATGCGCGCATCGCCGAGGTGCTCGATGTCGCGCGCAAATACCGCCGCGCCCCCGAGGAGCTGCCCGAGTTGGTCGAGGGCTGGCAGCGGCGTTTCGACGAACTTGAGGCCCGGACCGATCCGGCGCGTCTTGCCGAGGCCGAGGCGGCGGCGCGCGCCGCTTACGATGCGGCGGCGATGGCACTGTCCGCTGCGCGCCGACCGGCCGCCGCGCGTCTGTCGCAGGAAATCACCGAGGCAATGCAGTCGCTGGCGATGGTCGGCGGCAGGTTCGAGGTCGCGCTCGAGCCGTGTGCGCCCTCGGTGCATGGCCTCGACAGCGTCGAGTTCCGCGTCGCCGCCAACGCCGGCCAGCCGCTGCGCGGTCTCGCCAAGGTGGCGTCGGGCGGGGAGCTGTCACGCATCGGGCTGGCGATCCAGGTCATGACCAGCCGCGACTCGGCGACGCCGACGCTGATCTTCGACGAGGTCGACGTCGGTATCGGCGGGCGTGTTGCCGAGATCGTCGGCAAATTGCTGCATCGGCTCGGGCAGGATCGCCAGGTGTTGTGTGTCACCCACCTGCCGCAGGTTGCAGCCTGCGCCGACTGGCAGTGGCGCATTGCCAAGTCGGAGCGCGGCGGGGAGGCTTTCAGTGAGGTCAAGCCGCTGGCGGCGGGCGAGCGCGTCGAGGAGATCGCGCGCATGCTCGGCGGGGTCAGCATCACCGACACCACGCGCCGTCATGCGGCGGAAATGCTCGGCAACTGAGGCGCCTCCGCCGCGGGTTGGCGGCGGCGTGTGCGGCAGGGAGATTCAGTGGCCGCCGCTGGTCTTGTGCGGGCAGTCCGTACGCACGCACTCGGCGTAGAGGTAGAGGGCGTGCTCCTTGACCGCGAACCCGCGTTCCTTGGCGATCTGGTTCTGTCGGCGTTCGATCTCGGCGTCGAAGAACTCCTCGACCTTGCCGCATTGCAGGCAGACGAGGTGGTCGTGGTGGCCGCCCTGGTTGAGCTCGAACACCGCCTTGCCGGATTCGAAATAGTGGCGCTCGAGCAGTCCGGCCTGTTCGAACTGGGTCAGGACGCGGTACACGGTGGCCAGGCCGATGTCCATGCCTTCGCTCATGAGCAGCCGATAGACGTCTTCGGCGGTGAGGTGGCGCTGTTCGGTCGTCTGGAACAGATCAAGGATCTTGAGGCGCGGATAGGTCGCCTTCAGGCCGATGCTTTTAAGATTTTGTGAATTATCGGTCATGGTCGCCTGTCGGGGGATGAACGTGATGCAGCGGCGCGCTGTGCCGCTATGTTATATTTTTTGCCCTTTACTGAGAACCTTGCACCGTTCCGGTGCTTTAACGCGAACCTTTCCATGCGCCTTTCGTTTCCCGTGGCGTTCGTCGCCGTCAGTTTGGTCGCCGGATGCTCCTTTGGTTCCCTGACCGATCGCATCAATCCCTACCGCATCGACATCCGCCAGGGCAACTACGTGGATCAGGACATGGTTGCCCAACTCAAGCGCGGGATGACCCAGGAGCAGGTGCGCTTCGTGCTCGGCTCGCCGCTGGTGGTGGATGTCTTCCGCAAGGACCGCTGGGACTATGTCTATCGTTACCGGCATGGTTCGGCGCAGGCCGAGCAGCGGGCGATCGCGGTGTTCTTCGTCGATGGCAGGCTCGATCGCATCGAGGGTGACGTGGTCGCCGGGGATGCGGCGGGCGAGGCCGAGGCGCGCCGCGCCGAGCGCAGCCGCGTCGTCGAGGTGCCGGCAGCGGCGAAGGATTGAGGTCGCGCCCGGACGGTGGTGATAGCTTGAGGACGAGATGATGACGACGACGCCGATACGCGTTGCGATAGCCGGCGCATCCGGCCGGATGGGGCGCATGCTGATCGAGGCCGCGCTCAAGGACGAAGGGGTGGTGCTCGCGGCCGCCTTCGACCGCCCGGGGACGCCCTTTGTTGGGCGCGACGCCGGCGAACTGGTAGGTGCCGCGTGCGGGGTCGCGATCGGCGACGAGGCGCGCACGGCGATTGCTGCGGCCGATTGCCTGATCGATTTCACCCGCCCCGAGGGTACGCTCGAGCATCTCGCGCTGGCGCGCGAGCTGGGCAAGGCGGTGGTGATCGGCACCACCGGTTTCGACGCTGCCGGCAAGGCGGCCATCGCCGAGGCGGCGCAGTCGGTGCCGGTGGTGTTCGCACCCAACATGGCGGTTGGTGTCAATGCCGTGTTCCGCGTGCTCGAAGTGGCGGCGCGCATCCTCAGCGAGGGCTACGATGTCGAAATCATCGAGGCGCATCACCGCTACAAGGTGGATGCGCCGTCGGGTACCGCGCTGCGCATGGGCGAGGTAGTCGCCCGCGAGCTCGGGCGCGATCTCGAGGCGTGCGCAATCTATGGCCGGGAGGGCGTGACCGGCGAGCGCAAGTCGGAAACCATCGGCTTTTCGACGATTCGTGGCGGTGACGTGGTGGGCGATCACACCGTGCTGTTTGCTGGCCTCGGCGAGCGCATCGAGATTACCCACAAGTCCGGCAGTCGCATGCCTTACGCCACCGGCTCGCTGCGCGCCGCGCGCTTTCTCGCCGGGCGCTCGGCGGGGCTGTTCGACATGCAGGACGTGCTCGGTCTGCGCTGATGTCGGCCACGGGTGGCCGCGCCCTGCCGTCACCCACCGTTGCCTTGAGGGGCGGAAAACGCTAAAATTTCAGGGTTCTGATAGCGGGATTGGCCTACGGGCTCGTCCCGTTTTTTCACATATGGAGGCAGCCCGGGCCGGGTTTGCTTCCGATTTTTCGGCTGAATCCAGGAGTTTTTCGTGACTGCTTTCCCGCCCGCCCTTCTTGCGCTTGCCGACGGGACGGTCTTTTTCGGCAAGGGTATCGGCGCGGTCGGCAGCACGGTTGGCGAAGTGGTGTTCAACACCGCGATGTCGGGTTATCAGGAAATCCTGACCGACCCGAGCTATTGCCGCCAGATCGTGACGCTGACCTATCCGCACATCGGCAATACCGGTGTGAACAGCGAAGACGTCGAGGCCAAGCGTGTGCACGCCGCCGGTCTCGTGATTCGCGACCTGCCGATCCTGCCGTCCAATTTCCGCATGAGCCAGCGTCTCGACGCCTATCTGAAGGCCGAGAACGTGGTCGCCATCGCCGGTCTCGATACCCGCAAGCTGACCCGCGTGCTGCGTGAAAAAGGGGCGCAGGCCGGCTGCATCGTCACCGCCGCGGACGGCGCGCCGCTCAATGTCGAGGCTGCTGTCGCCGAGGCGCGCGTCTTCCCCGGACTGGCGGGGATGGATCTCGCCAAGGTCGTGAGCGCGACCGCGCCCTACGAATGGGTCGAGAGCGAATGGGCGCTCGGCACCGGCTACGCGCCGCAGCAGAATCCGCGCTTCCACGTGGTTGCCTACGATTTCGGGGTCAAGTTCAACATCCTGCGCATGCTCGCCTCGCGCGGTTGCCGCCTGACCGTGGTACCGGCGCAAACGCCGGCCAAGGACGTGCTTGCGCTGAAGCCCGACGGCGTGTTCCTGTCGAACGGTCCGGGCGATCCCGAGCCCTGCGATTACGCGATCGAGGCGATCCGCGAAATCATCGCGGCAAAGGTGCCGACCTTCGGCATCTGTCTCGGTCATCAACTGCTCGCGCTCGCCTCCGGGGCGAAGACGATGAAGATGTCGACCGGCCACCACGGCGCCAACCATCCGGTGAAGGATCTGGACTCCGGCCAGGTGCTGATCACTAGCCAGAACCATGGCTTCGCCGTCGATCAGGCCACGCTGCCGGCCAATCTGCGCGCCACCCACGTGTCGCTGTTCGATGGCACCAATCAGGGCATCGAGCGCACCGACGCGCCGGTGTTCTCGTTCCAGGGTCATCCGGAAGCGAGCCCGGGGCCGCACGACGTCGCTTATCTGTTCGACCGCTTCATCAAGCTGATCGAAGCAAACAAGTGACGGCACCGCGCGGCGAGGCCGCGCGCCGTGCTGCTTGGGGCCGTCGTGGCTCCGCGCAGTAGAACAGCCAGCTAGTTCGTATTCCCGCGGGCCGCAGAGCCCGCCGCAACACACACCGAGGCAAGGCAATGCCCAGACGTTCCGACATAAAGAGCATCCTGATCATCGGCGCCGGTCCGATCATCATCGGTCAGGCCTGCGAGTTCGACTACTCCGGCGCCCAGGCCTGCAAGGCCCTGCGCGAAGAGGGTTACAAGGTCATCCTGGTGAACTCGAACCCGGCGACGATCATGACCGATCCAGAGACCGCCGACGTCACCTACATCGAGCCGATCACTTGGCAGGTGGTCGAACGCATCATCGCCAAGGAGCGCCCCGACGCCATCCTGCCCACCATGGGCGGACAGACCGCGCTCAATTGCGCGCTCGATCTGGGGCGCAACGGGGTGCTGGCGAAGTACGGCGTGGAGCTGATCGGCGCGTCCGAGGAGGCCATCGACAAGGCCGAGGACCGCCTCAAGTTCAAGGACGCGATGACCAAGATCGGTCTCGGTTCGGCACGCTCGGGTATCGCCCACAGCATGGAAGAGGCGCTCCAGGTGCAAGGCGGCATCGGCTTCCCGGTGATCATCCGCCCGAGCTTCACGCTCGGCGGCACCGGCGGCGGCATCGCCTACAACATGGAAGAGTTCCACGAGATCTGCAAGCGCGGTCTCGAGGCCAGCCCGACCAATGAGCTGCTGATCGAAGAATCGCTGCTGGGCTGGAAGGAATACGAGATGGAAGTCGTGCGCGACCGCGCCGACAACTGCATCATCGTGTGCTCGATCGAGAACCTCGACCCGATGGGCGTGCACACCGGCGACTCGATCACGGTCGCCCCGTCGCAGACGCTCACCGACAAGGAATATCAGATCCTGCGCAACGCCTCGATCGCGGTGCTGCGCGAGATCGGCGTCGATACCGGGGGCTCCAACGTGCAGTTCGCGATCAACCCCAAGGACGGGCGCATGATCGTGATCGAGATGAACCCGCGCGTGTCGCGTTCGTCGGCGCTGGCCTCCAAGGCCACCGGCTTCCCGATCGCCAAGGTCGCGGCCAAGCTGGCGGTCGGCTATACCCTCGACGAGCTCAAGAACGACATCACCGGCGGCGCCACGCCGGCGTCCTTCGAGCCCTCGATCGACTACGTCGTCACCAAGATTCCGCGTTTCGCGTTCGAGAAGTTCCCGCAGGCCAACGACCGCCTCACCACGCAGATGAAATCGGTGGGCGAGGTCATGGCGATGGGCCGCACCTTCCAGGAGTCGTTCCAGAAAGCCTTGCGCGGTCTGGAGGTGGGAGCCTACGGTCTCGACGAGGTCGAAGCCGATCGCGAGGATCTCGAGCACGAAATGGCCAGCCCGGGCGCGCAGCGCATCTGGTACGTCGGCCAGGGCTTCCGCGAGGGCATGACGCTCGAGCAGGTGTTCAACCTGACCAAGATCGACCCCTGGTTCCTCGCCCAGATCGAGGACATCGTGCTCACCGAGAAGGCGCTCGCCGGCCGTTCGCTGAAGGCGATGCAGGCCGCCGAGCTGCGTGAGCTGAAGAAGAAGGGTTTCTCCGACCGTCGCCTGGCGAAGCTCCTCGGCACCGACGAAACTGCGGTGCGCCTGCACCGTCACACCCTGGGCGTGCGTCCGGTGTTCAAGCGTGTCGATACCTGCGCCGCCGAGTTCGCCACCTCCACCGCCTACATGTACTCGTCCTATGAGGAAGAGTGCGAGGCGCGGCCCACCGACAAGAAAAAAATCATGGTGCTGGGCGGCGGTCCGAACCGCATCGGCCAGGGCATCGAGTTCGACTACTGCTGCGTGCATGCGGCGCTCGCACTGCGCGAGGACGGGTACGAGACCATCATGGTCAACTGCAACCCGGAAACCGTGTCCACCGACTACGACACCTCGGACCGTCTGTACTTCGAGCCGATCACGCTGGAAGACATCCTCGAGATCGTGCACATCGAGCAGCCGGTGGGCGTGATCGTCCAGTTCGGCGGCCAGACCCCGCTCAAGCGCGCCCAGGCGCTGCAGGATAACGGCGTGCCCATCATCGGCACCAGCCCGGACATGATCGACGCCGCCGAGGACCGCGAGCGCTTCCAGAAGCTGCTCAACGATCTCGGCCTGCGTCAGCCGCCCAACCGCACCGCGCGCACGCCGGAAGCTGCCGTGCGCCTGGCGGCCGAAATCGGCTATCCGCTGGTGGTGCGCCCGTCCTACGTGCTCGGCGGGCGCGCGATGGAGATCGTCCACGAACAAAAGGATCTCGAGCGCTACATGCGCGAAGCGGTGAAGGTGTCGAACGAGTCGCCGGTGCTGCTCGACCGCTTCCTCAACGACGCCACCGAAGTCGACGTCGATGCGCTCTCCGACGGCCAGCAGGTCATCATCGGCGGCATCATGGAACACATCGAGCAGGCCGGCGTGCACTCGGGCGACTCCGCCTGCTCGCTGCCGCCCTACACGCTGTCGGCCAAGCTCCAGGACGAGTTGCGCCGTCAGACCGAGCTGATGGCGCGGGCGCTCAACGTCGTGGGTCTGATGAACGTGCAGTTCGCGATCCAGGGCGAAGGCGACGAGGCCACGGTCTATGTGCTCGAAGTCAATCCGCGTGCCTCGCGCACCGTGCCCTTCGTCTCCAAGGCCTGCTCACTGCCGCTGGCCAAGATCGCCGCGCGCTGCATGGCAGGGCAGAGTCTCAAGAGCCAGGGCGTGACCGGCGAGATCGTGCCGCCGTACTACTCGGTCAAGGAAGCGGTGTTCCCGTTCGTGAAGTTCCCGGGCGTCGATACCATCCTCGGCCCCGAAATGAAATCCACCGGTGAAGTCATGGGCGTTGGTCGCAGCTTCGCGGAAGCCTTCGTGAAGAGCCAGCTCGCGGCCAGCGTCCGCCTGCCGACATCGGGCACTGCGTTCATCAGCGTCAAGCCCACCGACCGCCCGGCGGCGATCGAAGTCGCACGCGAACTCGCTTCGCTCGGTTTCAGCCTGGTCGCCACCCGCGGCACCGCGGGCGCGCTGGAATCGGCCGGGATCGGCGTGACCGTGGTGAACAAGGTCAATGAAGGCCGCCCGCACATCGTCGACATGATCAAGAACGAGGAAATCGCCCTCGTGATCAACACCGTTGAAGAGAAGCGGCAGGCGATCAACGACTCGCGCTCGATCCGTACCAGTGCGCTGGCGGCGAAGGTCACCGTGTTTACGACGATCGCGGGCGCCCGCGCCGCGTGCATGGGCATGCGCCAGCTGTCCGGCCTCGAAGTCTATGCCGTGCAGTCCCTGCACGCCGAACTGAATCAAACTGCATGAACAAGACACCGCTTACCGTGGCCGGAGCCGAGCAGCTCCGCGCCGAACTGCATCGCCTGAAGACCGTTGACCGCCCGAACGTGATCGCCGCCATCGCCGAAGCGCGTTCCCACGGCGACCTGTCGGAGAACGCCGAGTACGACGCCGCCAAGGAGCGTCAGGGCTTCATCGAGGGGCGCATCATGGAGGTCGAGGGCAAGCTGTCCAACGCTCAGATCATCGATCCCAAGCTGCTCGATGCCGATGGGCGCTGCGTGTTCGGCGCCACTGTCGAACTGGAGGACATGGATTCGGGACAGACCGTGACCTATCAGATCGTCGGCGAGGACGAGGCCGACATCAAGGCCAACAAGATTTCGGTGAGCTCGCCGATCGCGCGCGCGTTGATCGGCAAGTACGCCGGCGATGTTGCCGAAGTTCAGGCCCCGGGCGGCGTGCGCGAGTACGAAATCATCGACGTGCGCTACATCTGAGCGCGGCCCGGTCGGTGTGGCCGGGCCTTGTTCGCGGCGGAAGGGCGCTGCCAAGTGGCGTGGGCACCCGTTCCGCCCGCTGCACAGACCGCGGGCCGAGGCTCAGCGGCCGCGTCCGCCGCTGCGCGACAGGGGGCCGCGGGCCGGCGCGCGGCGTTTTTCCGCCGATGCCTTGGCCAGCGCTGCACGCCGTGCGGCGGCGGCAAAGGCGGCGGCCGACTTGGCAGACGCGGGGCTGGGCGCGCGCTTGGCCGGCGCCGCGGCGGCGGCCTGCTCCTTCTTTTCCTCGCGGCGTTCGCGCCACACCACCAGGATGTTGCCGATGTGCTGGACGGCGGCAGCATCCAGAGTGGTGCACAGTTCGGCCATCAGCGCGTCGCGCTGCGCGCGCTCGGTGCCTTGCACGCGGACCTTGATCAGTTCGTGGGCCTGCAGCGAACGGTCGATTTCCGCCACGACCGCGGGCGCGAGACCATTGCCGCCGATGGTGACGACGGGGCTGAGGTGGTGGGCGCGGGCGCGAAGTTCGCGACGCTGGGCCGGGCTCAATTCGATCATTGACATTCTCTACTTCCGTGGGGCACGGATTCTACTCTGATGAAGCGAAACAAGACCAGCAAGGCGTGGATGCACGAGCATCTGAACGACCCTTACGTGCTGCGCGCCAACGCCGAAGGTTACCGCGCGCGTGCCGCCTACAAGCTGATGGAGATCGATGACCGCGATCACCTGCTCAAGCGCGGTGCGGTGGTGGTCGATCTGGGCGCAGCGCCGGGCTCGTGGTGCCAGGTGGCGGTGCAGCGCACCGCGCCAGGCGGTCGCGTGTTCGGTCTCGATCTGCTGCCGATGGATGCGCTGCATGGCGTCGACTTCCTGCAGGGCGACTTCACCGAGGATGCGGTGCTCGCCGAGTTGGAGCGCAGGCTGGACGGCGCCGCGGTCGATGCGGTGCTGTCCGACATGGCGCCGAATCTGTCGGGCGTGGCCACGGTCGATCAGGCGCGCTCCATCCTGCTGTGCGAACTGGCGCTGGATTTCGCGGTCAATCACCTGCGTCCTGGCGGCCACTTCCTGACCAAGGTATTCCAGGGCGAAGGCTTCATGGCGTTCCGCAAGGAGATGGAGCGCCGTTTCGTCTCGGTGCAGGTGCGCAAGCCGAAGGCGTCGCGTGATCGCAGCGCTGAAGTCTATCTGCTCGGAACCGGCGTCCGGGCGGCATGAGCGGGGCGCGTGATTGCGTCCCGCTATGGCCGCCATTGGTTTGCCGGCCGGAACGTTCCCCTCTAGAATGGGTCAATCGAACGCACGCCCGCAAAGGGCTTTCGGGGTAAGACGTTGAACAATCTCTTCAAGAATCTCGCGATCTGGATGGTCATCGGCGTGGTGCTGATGACGGTATTCAACCAGTTCAACACACGCCAGACTGCGCCCAATACCATGGAATATTCGCAGTTCCTGGAAGAGGCGCGGGCGGGGCGCATCGCCAAGGCCACCATTGACGGCCGGCTGGTGCGCGCCACCACCCAGGAGGGGCGCTCCATCACCGTCTACACGCCGGGGGTGCAGGACATCTGGATGGTGTCCGATCTGATGCGCTACGGAGTCGCGGTCACCGCGACCAAGCCCGAGGAGGAGCAGTCCTTCCTCGCCAGCATCTTCGTGTCGTGGTTCCCGATGCTGCTGCTGATCGGGGTGTGGATCTTCTTCATGCGCCAGATGCAGGGCGGGGGCAAGGGCGGAGCGTTCTCGTTCGGCAAGAGCAAGGCACGCATGCTCGACGACACCGCCAACTCGGTGACCTTCGCCGACGTCGCGGGGTGCGACGAGGCCAAGGAGGAAGTGGCCGAATTGGTCGAGTTCCTGCGCGATCCGTCCAAGTTCCAGAAGCTCGGTGGGCGCATTCCCAAGGGCGTGCTGATGGTCGGCTCGCCCGGTACCGGCAAGACCCTGCTCGCCAAGGCGATCGCCGGTGAGGCGAAGGTGCCGTTCTTCTCGATCTCGGGTTCGGATTTCGTCGAGATGTTCGTCGGTGTCGGCGCGGCGCGTGTGCGCGACATGTTCGAGCAGGCCAAGAAGCACGCGCCATGCATCATCTTCATCGACGAAATCGATGCGGTCGGTCGCCAGCGTGGTGCCGGCCTCGGCGGCGGCAACGACGAGCGCGAGCAGACGCTGAACCAGTTGCTGGTGGAAATGGACGGTTTCGAGGGCCAGACCGGCGTGATCGTGATCGCCGCCACCAACCGCCCCGACGTCCTCGATCCGGCGCTGCTGCGCCCGGGGCGTTTCGACCGTCAGGTGGTGGTGTCGCTGCCCGACATCCGCGGCCGCGAGCAGATTCTCAAGGTCCACATGCGCAAGGTGCCGATCGCCCCCGACGTCGATCCGCAGGTGCTCGCTCGGGGTACGCCGGGTTTCGCCGGCGCCGATCTTGCGAACCTGGTGAATGAGGCCGCGCTGTTCGCCGCGCGAGGCAACAAGCGCTTGGTCGACATGGAAGACTTCGAGCGCGCCAAGGACAAGATCATGATGGGTGCCGAGCGTCGCTCGGTGGTGATGCCGGAGGAAGAGCGCCGCAACACGGCGTATCACGAATCCGGTCATGCCGTGGTCGCGAGGCTGCTCGACAAGACCGACCCGGTGCACAAGGTCACCATCATCCCGCGCGGCCGCGCGCTGGGGGTGACCATGCAGCTGCCGACCGAGGATCGCTACAGCCAGGATCGTGAGCGTCTGCTGCAGACCATCACCGTGCTGTTCGGCGGCCGGATCGCCGAAGAAATTTTCATGAAACAGATGACCACCGGCGCTTCCAACGACTTCCAGCGTGCGACCGACCTCGCGCGCCGCATGGTGACGCAGTGGGGCATGTCGGACACGCTGGGGCCCATGGTTTACGGCGAAGAGGAAGGCGAGATCTTTCTCGGCCGTCAGGTGACCACGCACCGCAATGTGTCCGAGGCGACGATGCAGAAGGTCGATGCCGAGATTCGGCGCATCATCGACCAGCAGTACGCACTCGCCCGCCGCCTGCTCGAGGAGAACAGCGACAAGGTCGAAATCATGACCAGCGCGCTGCTCGAATGGGAAACCATCGACGCCGATCAGGTGAACGACATCATGGAAGGCCGCCCGCCTCGGCCGCCGAAGCCGACCTCGGCGCCGGCGCCGCGCTCGTCCGACGACTCGCCGGGGGCCGCTCCCAACGCCACGGTGCCGGCGGCCTGACGCCCTGGCTTTCATCGCCCGACGGGCCGGCCTAGCCGGCCCTTTGCTTTTGGAACAGCCGAAATGAGCCTCTTGCAGTGCGGGCGTTTCGCCCTCGATCTTTCCCGGCCACGGATCATGGCTGTGGTCAATCTGACCGACGATTCGTTTTCTGGTGACGGTCTGCATGACGATGTCGGGGCCGCCCTGCGTCGCGCCGAGGCAGCGCTTGCCGACGGCGCCGAGATTCTCGACCTCGGCGCCGAGTCGACGCGCCCGGGCAGCGATCCGGTGCCCGAGCAGATCGAGATCGAGCGCCTCGTGCCGGTGATCGAGGAGTTGGTTAAATGGCATGTGCCGCTTTCGATCGATACCCTCAAGCCCGCGGTGATGCGCGCTGCGCTCGCCGCTGGCGCCGATATGATCAACGACGTGAACGGCTTCCGTGCTCAGGGGGCGGTCGAGGCTGTGGCCGAGGGCAGCGCGGCGCTGTGCGTGATGCACATGCAGGGGGCGCCGCGTACCATGCAGCAGGCACCCAGGTATGGCGACGTGGTCACGGAGGTCGAGGTCTTTCTGACCGAGCGGGTGGCCGCGCTCACCGCAGCGGGAGTGGCGCGTGCGCGGATCGTGCTCGATCCCGGCTTCGGTTTCGGCAAGACGCTCGAGCACAACCTCGCGTTGTTGCGGGGTTTGAAGCGTTTCACCGACGGCGGTCTGCCGGTGCTTGCCGGGCTGTCGCGCAAGAGCATGCTCGGCGCGATCACCGGCCGGGCGGTCGATCAGCGCATGGCGGCGAGCGTTGCCGCAGCGCTGATCGCGGTGCAGCACGGCGCTCGCATCGTGCGCGTGCATGATGTTGCCGCCACCCGCGACGCCCTCAGGGTATGGCAGGCAGTGTCATAATTCGCGCTTTGACGGCGAGCACAGGCGGGGGAGTCGATGGGGCGCAAGTATTTCGGTACGGATGGCGTGCGGGGTTGCGTGGGCGAGGCGCCGATCACGCCCGAGTTCGTCATGAGGCTGGGTTACGCCGCCGGCGTTACCCTGGTGGCCCGCGAGAAGCTGCCGACGGGTGAGCGGCCGGCGATCCTCATCGGCAAGGACACGCGGATCTCCGGCTATGTGCTCGAGGCCGCGCTCGAGGCCGGCTTTGCTGCTGCCGGCGTCGACGTGATGTTGGCCGGACCGATTCCGACTCCCGCCGTTGCCTATCTGACGCGCGCGTTGCGCCTGCAGGCCGGAGTGGTGATTTCCGCGTCGCACAATCCATTCTACGACAATGGCATTAAATTCTTCTCCGCTGGCGGGGTGAAGCTGCCGGATACGGTCGAGGCCGAGATCGAAGGCCGCCTGGAGCAGCCGATGGGCTGCGTGGAGTCGGCCAGGCTCGGTCGCGCGCGGCGGATCAACGATGCCGCCGGGCGTTACATCGAGTTCTGCAAGAGCACCTTCCCCAACGAACTCGACCTGCGCGGCATGCGCATCGCGCTCGATTGCGCCCATGGCGCGGCCTATCACATCGCGCCGAGCGTGTTCCATGAGCTCGGCGCAGAGGTTGTGGCGGTCGGTGTCGAGCCCAACGGGCTGAACATCAACGACGGTGTCGGTGCGACCCGGCCAGAGCATCTTCGCCAGACCGTGCTGAGCCACGGTGCCGATCTCGGGATTGCGCTCGACGGCGATGGCGACCGCCTGATCATGGTCGATCGCCAGGGCGAGATCTACGACGGCGACAAGCTTCTGTACGTGATCGCCGCTGCGCGCAGCGCCGAAGGGCGGCTTGATGGCGTGGTTGGCACGCTGATGAGCAACCTCGGCTTCGAGCATGCGATCACGCGTCTGGGCGTGCCGTTCGCGCGCGCCAAGGTCGGTGACCGCTACGTGCTGGAACTGTTGCTGGAGCGGGGCTGGAAGATCGGCGGCGAGAACTCCGGCCACATCATCTGTCTCGACCGGCACTCTACCGGCGATGGCATCGTCTCCGCGCTGCAGGTGCTTGCCGCGCTCAAGCAGCGCAACTGCACGCTGACCGCGGCCTGCGCCGATCTCGCCTTCTACCCGCAGCGCCTGATCAATGTCCGCCTGGCCGCGGGCTTCGACTGGCAGAAGGACGACGGTATCGCCGCGGCATGCCGGCGGGCGGAATGTGAGTTGGGCAGCAAGGGGCGGGTGCTGTTGCGGCCGTCGGGCACCGAGCCCTTGCTACGGGTCATGGTGGAAGGCGTGGATGGTGCACAGGTCGAACATCTTGCTCGCCTGATCGCCGAAGCCGTGGAGAGCGCGCAGTCCGACGACTGACGAGGGGCGGTGTGCCGGAGTGTGACGCTCCGGTGCCTGCTTGATGACATGAAACGTCGCTGTAACATTGAGTTGCTACCTTAGCGGTCGAGTCCTTACCAACCCGAGGTCGTTACGATGCGTTTCCCTTCCAAGCTCGCTCTCGCCGTCTCCTCTGCCGTCCTGTTCGCCGCCGGTGCCCAGGCCGCCGACATTACCGGTGCGGGGGCTTCGTTCCCGGCTCCGATCTACGCCAAGTGGGCCGATGCTTACCAGAAGGCGACCGGCAACCGGGTGAACTACCAGTCGATCGGTTCGAGCGGCGGCATTCGCCAGATCACCGCGAAGACCGTCGATTTCGGCGCGTCGGACATGCCGCTCAAGCCCGAGGCGCTGCAGAAGGATGGGCTGCAGCAGTTCCCGACCGTGGTCGGTGGCGTGGTCCCGGTGGTCAATCTGCAAGGGATCAAGCCGGGTGATCTGAAGTTCTCCGGCAAGCTGCTCGCCGACATCTACCAGGGCAAGATCACCAAGTGGAACGACAAGGCGATCGCCGAGCTGAATCCGGGGGTTGCGCTGCCGGATCAAGACATCGGTGTCGTGCGCCGCGCCGATGGTTCGGGCACCACCTTCGTGTTCACCAACTACCTCTCCAAGGTGTCGCCGGAGTGGAAGGAGAAGATCGGCGAAGGTACCGCGGTGCAGTGGCCGGTGGGTCTGGGTGGCAAGGGTAACGAAGGGGTCTCGGCCTTCGTCCAGCGTCTGCCGGGTTCGATCGGTTACGTCGAGTACGCCTATGCCAAGCAGAACAAGCTGGCGCACGCGATCATGCAGAACAAGGATGGCGAGTTCGTCGAGCCGAGCGAGGCGAGCTTCGCCGCCGCGGCCGAGGGTGCCGACTGGAGCAAGTCCGCGTTCTACGAGATCCTCACCGAGCAGCCGGGCAAGAAGGCGTGGCCGATCACCAGTGCGACCTTCATCCTGATGCACAGCAAGCAGGACAAGCCGGCGCAGGCGCTCGAGGCGCTGAAGTTCTTCGACTGGGCCTATGCCAACGGTGGCAAGATGGCGAGCGAGCTGGACTACGTGCCGTTGCCGCAGGCGACCATCGATCTGATCCGCAAGTCCTGGGGGCAGATCAAGGATGGTGCCGGCGCCTCGGTGTATTCCGCCCAGTAATCCGGCGCGGATGATTGCCCGTGGTTCAACGTGACCAACAGCCGAAGGCCGGGGAGGCCTTCGGCCTCACTCTTTCTGCGGGCGGCGGCACTGCTGCCGCCCTTTCGGGCCCTTCGATGGCAGCGATCGAATCCAAGTCCCCGGCCTCGCGCAAGCTCGGCGATCGTCTCTTTGCCGGTACCGCCCGTGCCTTCGCCATCCTGACGCTGCTGCTGCTGGGCGGGATCATGGTGTCGCTCACGGTGGCGTCGTGGCCGAGCATTCAGACCTTCGGGTTGGGCTTCGTCTTCTCCACCGACTGGAATCCGCCGATGGAGAAGTTCGGCGCTCTGATCCCGGTCTATGGCACGCTGGTGACCTCGGTGATCGCGCTGCTCATTGCGGTGCCGGTGAGTTTCGGCATCGCCCTGTTCCTGACCGAGCTGTCGCCGGTATGGCTGCGCAGGCCGCTGGGAACCGCGATCGAGCTGCTCGCGGCGATTCCCAGCATCGTCTACGGCATGTGGGGGTTGCTGGTGTTTGCGCCGATCTTCGCCCAGTACGTGCAGCCTGCGCTGCAGGGCACGCTCGGCAAGCTGCCGGTGATCGGTGCGCTGTTCGCCGGTCCGCCGTTGGGCATCGGCCTGCTGTGCGCGGGCATCATTCTCGCGATCATGATCATTCCCTACATTGCCTCGGTGATGCGTGACGTCTTCGAGGTCACGCCGCCGATGCTCAAGGAGTCGGCTTACGGCGTGGGGTGTACGACCTGGGAAGTGATGTGGGGCGTGGTCCTGCCTTACACCAAGACCGGGGTGATCGGCGGCGTGATGCTCGGCCTCGGGCGCGCGCTCGGCGAGACCATGGCGGTCACTTTCGTTATCGGCAACACCAACTTCCTGAATTCGGCCTCCCTGTTCGATCCCGGCAACAGCATCACCTCGGCGCTGGCGAACGAGTTCGCCGAAGCCGATCCCGGTCTGCATACCTCGTCGCTGATGGAACTCGGCCTGATCCTGTTCGTGATCACGATGCTGGTGCTGGTGGTGTCCAAGTTGCTGCTGCTCAAACTCGCCCGCGGCGAGGGTGCGAAGAGCTGAGGAAGAGTCATGACCCTTCATTCGAGACGCAAGCTCATCAATCGTTTCGCCCTGACCCTGTCGCTGGGGGCGATGGCCTTCGGCATGTTCTGGCTGGCGTGGATTCTGTTCACCGTGTTCGAACTCGGGCTCTCGGGCCTGTCGCTGAGCTTGTTCACCGAGATGACGCCGCCGCCGGGCGCGGAAACCGGCGGCTTGCTCAACGCGATCGTCGGCAGCCTGCTGCTGGTCGGCCTGGCGACGCTGATCGGCACACCGGTCGGCATTCTCGCCGGGGTCTATCTCGCCGAGTATGGGCGCTACAACCTGCTCGGCAAGGTCACGCGCTTCATCAACGACCTGCTGCTGTCGGCGCCGTCGATCGTCATCGGCCTTTTCGTGTATGCGGTGGTGGTCGCGCAGACCGGACGCTTTTCGGCCTGGTCCGGGGTGATCGCGCTGGCGCTGATCGTGCTGCCGGTGGTGGTGCGGACCACCGAGAACATGTTGCAGCTGATCCCGAACACGCTGCGCGAGGCTGCGTTCGCGCTCGGCGCGACCAAGAGCGTGGTGATCTCCAAGGTCACCCTGCGTGCGGCGCGCGCCGGGGTGCTCACCGGCGTGCTGCTCGCGGTGGCGCGGATCTCGGGGGAAACGGCGCCGCTGTTGTTTACCGCGCTGTCCAACCAGTTCTGGTCGGTGAATCTGAACGAGCCGATCGCCAACCTCCCGGTCATCATCTTCAAGTTCGCGATGAGCCCCTTCTCCAACTGGCAGGAGCTTGCCTGGGCCGGCGTGTTCCTGATCACCATGGGCGTGCTGGCGCTCAACATCATCGCCCGCGTGTTCCTGCGGGCCGAGAAGATCAATTAAGGATCAACCCAGGCTCAGCGTAGCCAACTGACGGTCTGCAGGGCGGCGCGGGCGCCGCCCGGATCGAGGATGAAAATGGAAATCACCGACGCGCAAATCGAGTTCAAGGATTTCAACTTCTATTACGGCAAGTTCCATGCGCTGAAGAACATCAACTTCCGCATGGCGCGCCACAAGGTCACCGCCTTCATCGGCCCGTCGGGGTGCGGCAAGTCGACGCTGCTGCGCACGATCAACCGCATGTACGACCTGTACCCGGAGCAACGCGCCGAAGGGCGGTTGATGTTCGACGGTCGCAACCTGCTCGACAAGGACATCGACGTCAGCGTGCTGCGCGCCAAGATCGGCATGGTGTTCCAGAAGCCGACGCCGTTCCCGATGTCGATCTACGACAACATCGCCTTTGGCGTGAAGCTGCACGAGCGCCTGTCGGCGAGCGAGATGGACGAGCGCGTGGAGTGGGGTCTGCGCAAGGCCGCGCTATGGGACGAGGTCAAGGACAAGCTCCACCAGAGCGGCATGAGCCTGTCGGGCGGCCAGCAGCAGCGCCTGTGCATCGCGCGCGCGATTGCGGTGCGCCCCGAGGTGATCCTGCTCGACGAGCCGACTTCGGCGCTCGACCCGATCTCCACCTCGCGCATCGAGGAACTGGTGAACGAGCTCAAGGACGAGTTCACCATCGTCATCGTGACCCACAACATGCAGCAGGCCGCGCGGATTTCCGACTACACCGCCTATATGTACCTGGGCGAGATGGTCGAGTTCGGCGAAACCGACGAACTCTTCGTCAAGCCCAAGATGCAGGCCACCGAAGACTACATTACCGGCCGTTTCGGCTGAGTCCGGACCGTATGGGGTGCGCTGCACCCCGTTTTTTTGCGCAACGCTTCAATTAATATTGAAATATTGCCGGTTTGCATCGCGTCATCAGGGCGCAACGGGGCAGGGCTACAGTCCGGGCCGTTTCTGTCTCGAACTGCACCGATGAGTATTCGCCGTCATCTTGTCATTCTCCTGGTTGTCGTCACCGTTGCGCTGCTCGGGCTCGGGGCGGTCGCACTGCAGCAGTTCCAGCACAACGCGGTCGCCGTGCGTGCGCTCACCGACCGCAGCGTGCCGGCCCTGCTGTCGGCGGCGCAGATCGGCTCGCATCTCAAGTCCGTGCAACTGGCGGTGATCGGCGCGATCAACGAAGCCGACGATGCTGCCGTCGAGCCGTCGCTGCGCCAACTGGCTGCGGTGAAGGTCGCCCTCCAGCACGAATTCGCCGTGCAGCGCGACGGTGCGACGAGCGACGCGCAGCGTGGTCTGGTGGTCCAGGCGCAGGCGAGCCTCGACAGCTACTTCGCCGTGGTCGACGAGGTGCTCGGCCTGCGCGCGGCCGGACAGCAGGCTGTCGCCGGGGCGATGCTGGCCGGCAACGCCGGACCTTATCTGCAGGAACTGGAGCAGGTGTTCGATACCCTGCTGATCGAGAAGGCGCGCGCCAACGAGGCCTCGCTGGCAGCGGTCACCACCGTCCGCGAGCGTGCGGTGCTCGTGTTGTCGGCGCTGCTCGGCGTGGCGGCGGTGCTGCTCGTCGGGCTCGGCTACCGGCTCTATGGCCGGATCGCGCGCCCGCTGCGCGACATGGAGGAGGCGATGGCGGCGGTCGCGGCTGATCTCGACTTCACGCGACGGGTGGCGGTGATGCGCGACGACGAGGTCGGGCAGTCGATCCGCGCCTTCAATTCACTGCTCGACACCCTGCAGCGCAGCCTGTCGGAGATGGTCGAGGTGATCCGCGGCAACGAGGTCGTTGCCGCGCAGATGCACGAATCGGCGTCGGCGCTGGCCGACATCGCCGTCGATGGCAGCGCGTCGTCACGTGTCATCCAGCGCGCGGTGAGGGAAGTGCAGGCGCAGATCGAGCGCATCGATGCCGACACGCGGCAGGCGGGCGGGCTCTCCGCCGATTCAGGGGCGCTGGCGACCACCAACGGCGGCGTGATCCGCGAGGCGACGGCGCGCATCAACACGCTGGCGCAGGCAGTGGAGAGCGCAGCGCAGCGCGTGTATGCGCTCGCCGCGGCGAGTGGGCGGATTGCCGGGCGCATCGAGGAAATTCACGAAATCGCCGACCAGACCAATCTGCTAGCGCTCAACGCGGCGATCGAGGCGGCGCGGGCGGGGGAGGCGGGGCGCGGCTTTGCCGTGGTCGCCAACGAGGTGCGCAAGCTCGCGGAGCGCGTCGCCGGCTCGACCCGCGAGATCTCCGCCCAGGTCGGCGACATCGACTCGACCGCCGAGGGGGCGACCGCGTTGATGCGCCAGGTCATCGACGAGATGCGCCGCAACATCGAGCTCAACGCGTCGGCGGGGGTGTCGATGGAGGATATCGAGGTCGCCGCCCGTCGTGTCGTCGGCGTCGTCGACGAGATCGGTCGCCAGGTGGTCTCGGGCCATGCCAGGAGCACGGAGATCGTCACCCAGGTCGATACCATCGAGGCGCTGATGAACAGGGCGACGACTGCCGCGGGCCGGACCCGCGACTGTGCCGACTCGATACGCGCGATATCCACCGACATGACGCTGATCGTCCGCCGCTTCCGCATTGCCTGAGGGTGCGCCGACGCGCAGCGCGAGCGGCGGTTTCGCGGCGCCGGTTTGCCTGCCTTTTCACGGCCGCATATAATCGAGCGATTTGGCGGACAGAACTGGACGTGGCGAAGAAACTCGTTGCCGGAAACTGGAAGATGAACGGCGGGCTCGTCCCGAACCGCGCACTTCTGTCGGCGCTGGCGGCTGTTCCCGGGGTCGAAACCGCGGTGTGCGTGCCCTATCCCTACTTGGCGCAGGCTGCGGCCCTGCTCGATGGCATTGCGCTTGGCGCGCAGGATGTGAGCGAGTTTCGCGCCGGGGCCTACACCGGTGAGGTCAGTGCGGCGATGCTGGCCGAATTCGATTGCCGCTACGTGATCGTCGGTCATTCCGAGCGCCGCGCGCTGTTCGGCGAAGACGATGCGGTGGTCGGGCGCAAGGCGGTCGCCGCGCTCGACGCCGGGTTGGTGCCGATCGTGTGCGTGGGCGAGACCCTGCTCGAGCGCGAATCCGGGCGGCAGATCGAGGTCATCACCCGTCAGCTCGAGGCGGTCGCGGCGGTGCTCGGTGATGCGCTGGCGCGGATCGTGATCGCCTACGAGCCGGTGTGGGCGATCGGCACTGGCCGCTCGGCCAGTGCCGAGCAGGCCAATGCGGTGCATGCCGACATTCGCGCGTGGTTGCGTGGGCGTGGTGTGATGGCTGAGGCGGTGCGCATCCTGTATGGCGGCAGCGTGAAGCCGGACAACGCGCGCGAGCTCTTTGCCATGCGCGAGATCGATGGTGGCCTGATCGGCGGTGCCGCGCTGGTGGCCGAGGATTTCATGGCGATCTGCGCTGCGGCTGCAGATTGAATCTTTCTGAAACAAGCTGATTTTCAAGGTCTGCGATGAACGACATTCTTTTTTCCCTGGTTTTGACGGTCCACGTCCTGGTGGGTCTCGGTGTCATCGGTCTGGTTCTGGTGCAGCACGGCAAGGGGGCCGACATGGGGGCGGCGTTCGGCGGCGGTTCGTCGGGCAGTCTGTTCGGCTCTTCGGGGTCGGCGAACTTTCTCAGTCGCACCACTGCGGTGCTGGCCACCATGTTCTTCATCACCAGCCTGAGTCTCAGCTATCTCGCCAGCAACAAGCCTGCCGGTCCTTCCAGCGTCATGGAAGGTGCTGCGCCGGCAGCGCCGGCGGTGGAGAGCGTCCCGGCTGTGCCCGAAGTCCCTGCTGACGCCTCCAAGGCGCAATCGATTCCGAAATAATCCGAAAATTCGCTTTGCGCAGTGCGCAAATGATCGTATAATTCTTTTGCTGTAACAAACGCAGCGCCGACGTGGTGAAATTGGTAGACACGCTATCTTGAGGGGGTAGTGGCGAAAGCCGTGTGAGTTCGAGTCTCACCGTCGGCACCAGAATGCAGAACGCCCGCGCATGCGGGCGTTTCTACGCCGGGCGACCAAAACAATAATGGCGGCAATTGAACGCCAGTTCAAAGAGGTGTTTGGATCATGCTGGAAAATTATTTTCCCGTCTTGTTGTTCATCCTCGTTGGTCTCGCTATTGGTGTTGTTCCGGTTGTATTGGGGCGTATCGTCGCTCCCCACCGCCCTGACGGCGAAAAGCTGTCTCCCTATGAGTGCGGATTCGAGGCATTTGAAGATGCTCGGATGAAATTCGACGTCCGCTACTATCTCATCGCAATTCTCTTCATTCTTTTCGACCTCGAGATCGCGTTCCTCTTTCCGTGGGCGACGGTCTTTCAGGAATTCATTGCGGCCGGCGAGCAAGTCTGGTTCGTTTTCGGTTCGGTGATGGTGTTTCTGGCCGTTCTGGTCATCGGTTACATCGTCGAGTGGAAAAACGGTGCGCTCGACTGGGAGTAATGCATGAGCATTGAGGGCGTCTTTCGCGAGGGTTTTGTCACGACCTCGCTCGATGCGGTCATCAACTGGACGCGTACCGGCTCGCTGTGGCCGATGACTTTCGGTCTGGCCTGCTGTGCGGTGGAGATGATTCATGCCGGGGCTTCCCGTTATGATCTGGATCGCTTTGGCGTGATTTTTCGACCGAGTCCGCGGCAGTCCGATCTGATGATCGTCGCGGGTACGCTATGCAACAAGATGGCGCCAGCGCTGCGCAAGGTCTACGACCAGATGGCCGAGCCGCGCTGGGTCATCTCGATGGGGTCCTGTGCGAACGGTGGTGGCTATTACCATTATTCGTATTCCGTCGTGCGTGGCTGTGACCGCATCGTGCCAGTCGATGTCTATGTGCCGGGCTGTCCGCCGACCGCCGAGGCCTTGCTCTACGGCATCCTCCAGTTGCAGAACAAGATCAAGCGCACGGCCACGATTGCGCGCTGACGGACATCTGAATCATGAGTGCCAAACTTGAGCGTTTGTCGCAGGCTTTGCGCGATGTCTTCGGCGAGATCGTGCGGTCCCTGGTGGTCGATCGGGGTGAAATCACGATCGAAGTGGCTGCCGCCGACTATCTGCGTGTTGCGCGCACCCTGCGCGATCATGCCGACCTCCATTTCGATCAGTTGATCGACGTTTCCGGGGTCGATTATTCGACCTACGGCAACGAGTTGTGGCAAGGCCGTCGGTTCGCGTCGGTGGTGCATCTGCTGTCGATCCGCCACAACTGGCGACTGCGCTTGCGCGCCTTCGCCGACGATGACGCGTTTCCGGTGTTGGAGTCGCTGTCCGATCTGTGGGCGAGCGCCAACTGGTACGAGCGCGAGGCCTTCGATCTTTACGGCATCCTCTATGCGGGGCACCCCGATCTGCGTCGTATCCTCACCGACTACGGCTTCGTCGGTCATCCGTTCCGCAAGGATTTCCCGGTTTCCGGCTACGTCGAGATGCGCTACGACCCCGAGCAGGGGCGGGTGGTCTATCAGCCGGTGACGATCGAGCCACGTGAGAACACGCCGCGCATCGTGCGCGAAGAGAGCTACGGGGACGTCGGTCATGGCTGAGATCCGCAATTACACGATCAACTTCGGTCCCCAGCACCCGTCCGCGCACGGCGTGCTGCGTCTGGTGCTCGAACTCGACGGCGAAGTCGTCGAGCGCGCCGATCCGCATATCGGTCTGCTCCATCGCGGGACCGAGAAACTCGCCGAGACCCGCACCTGGGTGCAGTCGGTCCCCTACATGGATCGGCTCGACTATGTCTCGATGATGTGCAACGAGCACGCCTATTGCATGGCGATCGAGCGCCTGCTGGGCATCGAGGTGCCGCTCCGCGCCCAGTACATCCGCGTGATGTTCGACGAGGTCACGCGGGTGCTGAACCATCTGCTGAACATCGGCACTCACGCGCTCGACATCGGCGCGATGACCATGGTGCTGTACACCTTCCGCGAGCGCGAAGACCTGATGGATGCCTACGAGGCGGTGTCCGGCGCGCGCATGCACGCGGCGTACTACCGTCCGGGCGGCGTGTATCGCGATCTGCCCGATCGCATGCCGCAGTACCAGGTGAACAAGTTCAAGAACGCGAAGACGGTGGAAGAGCTCAACGCCAGCCGCCAGGGCTCGCTGCTCGATTTTCTCGAGGATTTCACCAACCGCTTCCCGCGCTACTGCGACGAGTACGAGACTCTGCTCACCGACAACCGGATCTGGAAGCAGCGTACCGTGGGCATCGGCGTGGTGTCGCCGGAGCAGGCGCTGGGCTGGGGTTTTTCCGGGCCGATGCTGCGCGGTTCGGGCATCGCCTGGGATCTGCGCAAGAAGCAGCCCTACGAAGTCTATGATCGGCTCGATTTCGACATCCCCGTGGGCAAGAACGGCGACTGTTACGACCGTTACCTGTGCCGCATGGAGGAGATGCGTCAGTCGAACCGCATCATCCGCCAGTGCATCGACTGGCTGCGCGCCAATCCGGGGCCGGTGATCGTCGATAACCACAAGGTTGCGCCGCCGCCGCGCGAGCAGATGAAGGCGAACATGGAAGAGCTGATTCACCACTTCAAGCTCTTCACCGAAGGGATGCACGTACCGAAGGGCGAAGTCTATGCCGCGGTCGAGCACCCCAAGGGCGAATTCGGCGTCTATGCGGTGTCCGACGGCGCCAACAAGCCCTACCGCCTGAAGCTGCGCGCCCCGGGCTTCGCTCATCTGGCGGCGATGGACGAGCTTTGTCGCGGACACATGATTGCCGACGTCGTCGCCATCATCGGCACCATGGACGTGGTGTTCGGCGAGATCGACCGCTAGGCGCCAGACCCTGCCAGGCCGCCCGCCCGGGCGGCGCGAAACGAACGGACGCCAGGCTACCAGGAAGAAGAGCACGACATGCTGAGCCAGGAATCGCTGCAACAGATCGATCGCGAGATCGCCAAGTATCCCCCCGATCAAAAGCAGTCGGCCGTGATGGCCGCACTGCGTATCGCGCAGGTGGAGAAGGGCTGGCTCGCGCAGGAAACCATCGAGTACGTCGCCGGCTATCTCGGGATGCCCGCCATCGCCGCCTACGAGGTGGCGAGTTTCTACAACATGTACGACCTCGCGCCGGTCGGTCGCCACAAGATCACCGTGTGCACCAATCTGCCCTGTGCGCTGTCGGGCGGCGTGCATGCCGCCGACTACGTCAAGAAGAAGCTCGGCATCGATTTCAACGAAACCACTCCCGACGGCAAGTTCACGCTGAAGGAGGGTGAGTGCATGGGTGCCTGTGGCGATGCCCCGGTGCTGCTGGTGAGCAATCACCGCATGTGCAGCTGGATGACCACCGACAAGATCGACCAACTGCTGGCCGAGCTGGATAGCAAATGAGCGCGCGCGGACTGATTCTCGCCGGGGTTGACGGCGACCGTACCTGGGGGCTCCAGGATTATCTGGCGCGGGGGGGGTACTCCGCGTTGAAGAAGATCATCGCCGAAAAGGTCGCCCCCGAGACGATCATCGCCGAGCTCAAGACCTCGGTGCTGCGCGGTCGTGGCGGCGCGGGCTTCCCGACCGGGCTGAAGTGGAGCTTCATGCCGCGCTCCTTTCCTGGCGACAAGTACCTCGCCTGCAACTCCGACGAAGGCGAACCTGGAACCTTCAAGGACCGCGACATCCTGCGCTACAACCCGCACACCGTCATTGAGGGAATGACGATCGCGGCCTACGCGATGGGCTGCGCGCGCGGTTACAACTACATTCACGGCGAGATCTTCGAGATCTACCAGCGCTTCGAGCAGGCGCTCGACGAAGCCCGTGCCGCCGGTCTGCTCGGGCAGAACATCCTCGGCAGCGACTTCTCCTTCGAGCTGTTCGCCCACCACGGTTACGGCGCCTACATCTGCGGCGAGGAAACCGCGCTGCTCGAATCGATCGAAGGCAAGAAAGGCCAACCGCGCTTCAAGCCGCCGTTCCCGGCGAGCTACGGCCTGTACGGCAAGCCGACGACGATCAACAACACCGAAACCTTCGCTTCGGTGCCCTTCATCGTCAACATGGGCGGCGAGGCCTTCCTGAACCTGGGCAAGCCGAACAATGGCGGCACCAAGCTGTTCTCGGTGTCCGGCCACGTCAACCGTCCGGGCAACTACGAGATCGAACTCGGCACGCCGTTCTCCGAGCTGCTGGAAATGGCCGGCGGCATGCGCGGCGGGCGCAAGCTCAAGGGCGTGATCCCCGGCGGCTCGTCGTCGCCGGTGGTGCCCGGCGCGGTGATGATGGACTGCACGATGGACTATGACTCGATCTCCAAGGCCGGCTCCATGCTGGGCTCTGGCGCGGTCATCGTCATGGACGAGACCACCTGCATGGTCAAGGCGCTCGAGCGTCTGTCCTACTTCTACTTCGAGGAATCGTGCGGGCAATGCACGCCGTGCCGCGAAGGCACCGGCTGGCTGTACCGCGTGGTGCATCGCATCGAGAACGGTCTCGGGCGCGCGGACGACCTCGACCTGCTCAACTCGGTCACCGGCAACATCATGGGCCGCACCATCTGCGCACTCGGCGACGCTGCCTCGATGCCGGTGCAAAGCTTCATCAAGCATTTCGGTGCCGAGTTCGAATACCACATCGAAAACAAGAAATGTCTCGTGCCGCCTGAAGTCCAGTACGCAGGCAGCCAAATCTACGTGAGCCCCTCATGCTAGAGATCGAAATCGACGGTCAGCAGTTGCAGGTGCCGGACGGCAGCACCGTCATGGATGCCGCCGCTCAGGCCGGGTCCTACATCCCGCATTTTTGCTACCACAAGAAGCTGTCCATCGCGGCCAACTGCCGGATGTGCCTGGTCCAGGTCGAGAAGGCGCCCAAGCCGCTGCCAGCGTGCGCCACCCCGGTGACCAACGGCATGAAGGTGTGGACGCACTCCGAACAGGCGGTGAAGGCACAGAAGGGGGTGATGGAGTTCCTGCTCATCAACCATCCGCTCGACTGTCCGATCTGCGATCAGGGTGGCGAGTGCCAGCTCCAGGATCTCGCCGTCGGTTACGGCGGCAGCCAGTCGCGCTATCAGGAAGAAAAGCGCGTGGTGTTCAACAAGAACCTCGGCGCGCTGGTCTCCACCGACATGACCCGGTGCATCAACTGCACCCGCTGCGTGCGCTTCACCACCGAGATCGCCGGCGAGATGGAACTCGGTCAGGCTTTCCGTGGCGAGCACGCCGAGATCATGCCCTTCGTCGAGAAGACGGTGGATTCCGAGCTTTCCGGCAACATCATCGACCTGTGTCCGGTTGGTGCGCTGACCTCGAAGCCGTTCCGCTTTTCGGCGCGGACCTGGGAGCTGGCGCGGCGCAAGTCGGTGAGCCCGCACGATGCGCTCGGCTCCAACTTGATCGTCCAGACCAAGCACGATGTGGTCAAGCGTGTGCTGCCGCTGGAGAACGAGGCGATCAACGAGTGCTGGCTGTCCGACAAGGACCGCTTTTCCTATGAGGCGCTCGTCAGCGATGAACGCCTTACCGCGCCGATGATCAAGCAGGGCGGGGCGTGGAAGCAGGTGGATTGGCAGACCGCGCTGGAGTTTGTCGCCACCGGCGTGCGCGGCATCGTCCGCGATTTCGGTCCGTCGGCGCTCGGCGCGTTGGCCTCGCCGCACGCCACCGTCGAAGAGCTGTATCTGCTGCAGAAGCTCGCGCGCGGCGTGGGTTCCGACAACGTCGATTTCCGCCTGCGCCAGCGCGATTTCCGCGCCGACGGCAAGCGCGCCGGGGCGCCGTGGCTGGGCATGCCGATTGCCGGCGTCGCCGAACTGAACCGCCTGCTGGTGGTCGGCAGCTTCCTGCGCAAGGATGCGCCGCTTCTCGCCCAACGTGTGCGTCAGGCCGCGAAGCGCGGGCTGCACGTCAGTGCGCTCGGGCCGAATGCCGAGGAATGGCTGATTCCGGTGCGCAATCGCGCGCAGGTGGCGCCGTCGGCGATGGTCGATGCGCTCGCCCAGGTGGTGGTCGCGCTCGCCGAAGCCAAGGGCACCGAGCTCTCTTCCGCGGTCGCCGCACTGCTGCCGGCATCCGGTTTCGCACCGGTGGCCGCTGAGGCGCGCGCCATTGCGCAGAGCCTCGCCAGCGGCGAGAAGGTTGCGGTCTGGCTGGGCAATCTGGCCGTGCAGCATGCGCGTGCCGCCGAACTCGAACTGCTCGCGCAGGAGATTGCCCGCCTCACCGGCGGCATCGCCGGCACGATCGGCGAGGCGGCGAACAGCGTCGGCGGTTATCTGGCGGGGGCGCTGCCGGCGGCCGGCGGCCTTGATGCGCGCGCCATGATCGAGCAGCCGCGCAAGGCATACGTGGTGTTCGGCGCCGAGCCCGATCTCGATTTCGCCGACGGTGTCGCAGCGATGAATGCGCTGTCGGCTGCGCAACTGGTCGTTGCCCTGTCAGCCTTCGACAGCCGCGCGCTGCGCGAGGTCGCCGACGTGCTGTTGCCGGTGGCCCCGTTCGCGGAGACCTCCGGGACCTTCGTCAATACCGCGGGAACGGCGCAGAGCTTCAACGCCGTGGCGCGGCCCTTGGGTGAGACCCGGCCGGGCTGGAAGGTGCTGCGCGTGCTCGGCAACCTGCTCGAGCTCGACGGCTTCGGGTTCGACGATTCCGAAGCGGTGCGCGCCGAGGCGCTGGCTGGCGACATCGCCGCGCGCCTCGATAACGGCGTGGCCGCCATCGAACCGGGTGCCGCGCTCGCCCCGAGTGGGCTTGAGCGCATCGCCGACGTGCCGATCTATTTTGCCGACGCACTGGTGCGCCGCGCGCCTGCGTTGCAGAAGACCAAGGACGCTCGTGCGCCGCTCGCGCGCCTGGCACCGGCCACGCTCGCCGCGCTGGGCATTGTCGCCGGCGAGCGCGTGCGCGTCACCGGCGCGGGCGCGGTGGAGCTGACTGCGATCGCCGACGACGCGGTGGCCGCAGGCTGTGTGTGGATTGCTGCGGCGCATGCGTCGACCGCGGCGCTCGGTGCGATGAGTGGTGAACTCAGGGTGGAGCGAGTCTGATGGAAGCGATGCTGCAACCGGTGGCCGAGCTGTTCGGCCCTGCCTGGCCGGCGGTGTGGACCCTGGTCAAGATCGTCGCGATCGTCGCGCCCCTGATGATCTGCGTCGCCTACCTGACGTATTTCGAGCGCAAGGTGATCGGTTACATGCAGGTGCGGATCGGCCCCAACCGGGTCGGCCCCGCCGGGCTGCTGCAGCCGATCGCCGACGGCGTCAAGCTGCTGCTCAAGGAAATCATCGTGCCGAGCGGCGCGAGCAAGGGCCTGTTCATCATCGGACCCATCCTCGCCATCGCACCGTCGCTGGCGGCGTGGGCGGTGATCCCGTTCGACGACGGCATGGTGCTCGCCAATGTCAATGCCGGCCTGCTGTTCCTGCTCGCGATCACCTCGATGGAAGTCTATGGGGTGATCGTCGCCGGCTGGGCGTCGAACTCCAAGTACGCCTTCCTCGGCGCGATGCGTGCGGCTGCGCAGATGGTGTCCTACGAGGTGTCGATGGGCTTCGCGCTGATCTGCGTGCTGCTGATTTCGGCCAGCCTCAACCTCACCGACATCGTCACCTCGCAGGGTACCGGCCGCTTCGCCGACATGGGCCTGGGTTTCCTGTCGTGGAACTGGCTGCCGCTGCTGCCTATGTTCGTGGTGTACGTGATCTCGGGCATCGCCGAAACCAACCGCGCGCCGTTCGACGTCGTCGAAGGTGAAGCCGAAGTGGTCGCCGGCCACATGGTCGAGTACTCCGGCATGGCGTTCGCGCTGTTCTTCCTCGCCGAGTACGCGAACATGATCCTGGTGTCGATCCTGACCTCGGTTCTGTTCCTCGGCGGCTGGCTCTCACCGGTGGGCTTCCTGCCCGACGGCTTCTTCTGGCTGGCGCTCAAGACGGCCTTCATCCTGCTGCTGTTCCTGTGGGCGCGCGCGACCTTCCCCCGTTTCCGCTACGACCACATCATGCGGCTGGGCTGGAAGGTATTCATTCCCGTCACCCTCGTCTGGGTGGTGGTGGTGGCGGTGTGGATGATGTCCCCGCTGTCGATCTGGAAGTGAGGTGCTGAAGATCATGGGTGCCAAGGATTACATCGGCAGTCTGTTCCTGAAGGAACTGTTGAAGGGGATGGCGCTGACCGGGCGTCACTTCTTCCAGCGCAAGATCACCGTGCAGTTCCCCGAGGAGAAGACGCCGCAGAGCGCGCGCTTCCGCGGCCTGCACGCCCTGCGCCGCTATCCGAACGGCGAGGAGCGCTGCATCGCGTGCAAGCTGTGCGAGGCGATCTGCCCGGCGATGGCGATCACCATCGAGTCGGATCAGCGTGACGACGGCTCGCGCCGCACCACGCGCTACGACATCGACCTCACCAAGTGCATCTTCTGCGGTTTCTGCGAGGAGGCCTGTCCGGTCGATGCCATCGTCGAGACGCGGGTGTTCGAGTATCACGGCGAGCAGCGCGGCGATCTCTACTACACCAAGCAGATGCTGCTGGCAGTGGGCGATCGCCACGAGGCGCAGATCGCCGCCGACCGCGAGCAGGAAGCCAAGTACCGCTAAGGGGAGGGCGCCCGCGGGCGCCGCGCACAGAACATGGAATTCAAGACCTTCGTCTTCTACTTTCTCGCCGTGATCATGGTGTTCGCGGCGTTGAGGGTGATCACCGCACGCAACCCGGTGCACGCGGCGCTGTTCCTGGTGCTGACCTTCTTCAACGCCGGCGGCATCTGGCTGCTGCTCCACGCCGAGTTTCTCGCCATCACCCTGGTCATGGTCTATGTCGGCGCGGTGATGGTGCTGTTCCTGTTCGTGGTGATGATGCTCGACATCAATATCGACCGCGTTCGCCAGGGGTTCTGGAGTTATCTGCCGGTGGGCGCGCTGATCGGCGTGCTGATGGTGATCGAAATGGCGATGGTGCTCGGCGGCCGCTACTTCGGCCTCGATGCGATGCCCGCGCCGCCCTCGCTGCAGGCTGGCTACAGCAACACGCGCGAACTGGGCCGCGTGCTGTACACCGACTACGTCTATCCGTTCGAGCTCGCCTCGCTGGTGCTGCTGGTGGCGATGATCGCCGCGGTGTCGCTGACCCTGCGCAAGCGCAAGGGCACCAAGGCCATTGACCCGGCCCTCCAGGTCGCGGTCAAGCGCGAGGGCCGCGTCGAGTTGGTGAAGATGCAGGCCGAGAAGGAATAACCCACAGGCGCGAACAAGAACCGTGCCGGCCTGCCGCCGGCGCGATCAGGGAGTCATAGATGCTTTCGCTTTCCCACTACCTCATTCTGGGCGCGATCCTGTTCGCGATCAGCGTGGTCGGGATCTTCCTCAACCGGAAGAACCTCATCGTCCTGCTGATGGCCATCGAGTTGATGCTGCTCGCGGTCAACCTGAACTTCGTCGCGTTCTCCCACTACCTGGGCGACATCGCGGGCCAGGTCTTCGTTTTCTTCATCCTCACCGTGGCGGCCGCGGAATCGGCAATCGGCCTCGCCATTCTGGTCGTGCTGTTCCGCAATCTGCGCACGATCCATGTGGATGATCTGGACAGCCTCAAGGGTTAAGGAAGCGTCACGATGACGGACATGCAGAAGCTCTATCTCCTCGTGCCGCTGGCGCCGCTGGCCGGCGCCATCCTCGCCGGCCTGTTCGGCCGGCTGATCGGCCGCACCGGAGCCCACCTCGTCACCATTCTCGGCGTGGCGGTCGCGCTCGGCGCCTCGGTGGTGATCTATCAGGACGTGGCCGCCGGCAACACCTTCAACGGCACGATCTACACCTGGATGCAGGCCGGCGGCCTGACCTTCGAGGTCGGCTTCCTGATCGACTCGCTGACCGTGATGATGATGCTGGTAGTGACCTTCGTGTCGCTGATGGTGCACCTCTACACCATCGGCTACATGCACGACGACCCCGGCTACCAGCGCTTCTTCAGCTACATCTCGCTGTTTACGTTCTCGATGCTGATGCTGGTGATGTCCAACAACTTCCTGCAGCTGTTCTTCGGCTGGGAAGCGGTGGGCCTCGTTTCCTATCTGCTGATCGGTTTCTGGTACGAGCGGCCGACCGCGATCTACGCCAACCTCAAGGCCTTCCTGGTCAACCGCGTCGGTGACTTCGGCTTCCTGCTCGGCATCGGCCTGATCGCAGCCTACGCCGGCAGCCTCAACTACGCCGAAGTGTTCGCCAAGGCCGGCGAACTGGCGGCGCAGGACATGGCGGTTACCGGCTGGCCGCTGATCACCGCGATCTGCATCTGCCTGTTCATCGGCGCGATGGGCAAATCCGCCCAGGTACCGCTGCACGTCTGGCTGCCGGATTCGATGGAAGGCCCGACCCCGATCTCGGCGCTGATCCACGCCGCAACCATGGTCACCGCGGGCATCTTCATGGTGGCGCGCATGTCGCCGCTGTTCGAGCTGTCTGAAGCGGCGCTCTCCTTCGTGCTGGTGATCGGTGCGACCACCGCGCTGTTCATGGGCTTCCTCGGCATCGTGCAGAACGACGTCAAGCGCGTGGTGGCCTATTCGACGCTCTCCCAGCTCGGTTACATGACCGTCGCCCTCGGCGTCTCGGCCTACTCGGCGGCGGTGTTCCACCTGATGACCCACGCCTTCTTCAAGGCTCTGCTGTTCCTCGGCGCCGGTTCGGTGATCATGGGCAAGCACCACGATCAGGACATGCGCAACATGGGCGGGCTGTGGAAGTACATGCCGGTGACCTGGTTCACCTCGCTGCTCGGTTCGCTCGCGCTGATCGGTTTCCCGCTGTTCTCCGGCTTCTATTCCAAGGATTCGATCATCGAGGCGGTGCACGCGTCGACGATCCCTGGCGCCGGCTACGCGCTGTTCTGTGTCCTGCTGGGTGTGTTCGTCACCGCGTTCTACTCGTTCCGGATGTATTTCCTGGTGTTCCATGGCAAGGAGCGCTTCGGCAACGCCCATGCGCATGACCACCACGGCGACCACGACGACGAGGAACCGAGCGCCGACCATCACCACGGCCTTGCCCCCGGGCAGAAGCCCCACGAGTCGCCCTGGGTGGTCACCGTGCCGCTGGTGCTGCTGGCGATTCCGTCGGTGCTGATCGGTTTCTTCACCATCGAGCCGATGCTGTTCGGCGAATGGTTCAAGGGTGTGATCTTTGTCGGCGACAACCACGTCGGCCTGAGCGAACTCGCCGCGAGCTTCCACGGCCCGCTGGCGATGGCGGTGCACGGCCTGCAGACCGCGCCGTTCTGGCTGGCGATGGGCGGTGTCGCGGTGGCGTGGTTCTTCTACATGGTCAAGCCGGAGATTCCGGCGGCGATCCAGCGCACCTTCAAGCCGCTGCACACCTTGCTGGAGAACAAGTACTACTTCGACCGCTTCAACGAGATCTTCTTCGCCGGCGGCTCGCGCCTGCTCGGCAAGGGGCTGTGGAAGGGCGG
>JAEWVQ010000149.1 GCA_023459095.1 Pseudomonadota bacterium
GGGCTTTCCCTGCTTGACTCGCGGTGGTCGCGGCGTATTCTCAAGCCCGAGGTATGAATCTGATTTCATAGGCGGGCCGGCAAGGCGCCGGACGATGGCCGGCAGGCGGCCCGCTCCATCGCGGCAACGTACCGCAACGACACTCGGAGGAGACAACCGATGTGGAAATCGCTGCATATCGACCCTGCCAAATGCACGGGCTGCCTACAGTGCGAGATGGCGTGCTCGTATGAGCACACCGGGGTCATCAATCCCGCCCGCTCGCGGATCAAGGTCTTCAGCTTCGAGCACGAGGGGCGAAAAGTGCCCTACACCTGTACCCAGTGCGCCGAAGCCTGGTGCCTGAACGCCTGTCCGGTCGACGCGATCCGCGTCGATGCCGCCACCGGCGCCAAGAGGGTGTTCGAGGACACCTGCGTCGGCTGCAAGGTGTGCACGATCGCCTGTCCGTTCGGCACGATCAATTACAGCCAGGACACGGGCAAGGTGCAGAAGTGCGATCTGTGCGAGGGCGATCCGGCCTGTGCGAAGGCCTGTCCGACCGCTGCGATCACCTATATCGACGCCGACTGGACCGGACTCGAGCGCATGCGCGCCTGGGCCGCCAAAGCCAACACGCCGGCTGCGGCCGCGACCTGAGGGAGGGACGATCATGGGCTGGAACCGCAAGATCCTGCGCGTTGACCTCGGCGCGGGCACCTGTACCGAAGAACCGCTGAACATGGCGTGGGCGCAGGACTACCTGGGCTCGCGCGGCCTCGCCACGAAGTATCTGGTGTCGGAGATCGATCCGCGCGTCGATCCGCTGTCGCCGGACAACAAGATGATCATGGCCACCGGTCCGCTCACCGGCACCATGGCCTCGACCGGCGGCCGCTACACCGTGGTCACCAAGGGGCCGCTCACCGGCGCGATCGCCTGTTCGAACTCGGGCGGCTTCTTCGGCGCCGAGATGAAGTTCGCCGGCTGGGACATGATCATCTTCGAAGGGCGTGCGCCCAAGCCGGTGTATCTGTTCGTCGAGAACGAGCGCGCCGAACTGCGCGATGCCAGCCATCTGTGGGGGCGCAGCTGCTGGGAGACCGAGGAGACGATCCGCACCGAGCTGCAAGACCCCCAGCTGCGCATCTCGTCGATCGGGCGCGCGGGCGAGAACCAGGTGCTGTTCGCCTGCGTGGTGAACGACCTGCACCGCGCCGCCGGGCGCTCCGGCGTCGGTGCGGTGATGGGCTCGAAGAACCTCAAGGCGGTGGCGATCCGCGGCACCCGGGGGGTCTCCGGCATCCGCGATTTCGGAGCCTTCCTCAAGGCCGCCAACGACGCCAAGAAAGTGCTTGCCGACAACGCCGTCACCGGCCAGGGCCTGCCCAAGTACGGCACCCAGGTGCTGATGAACGTGATCAACGAGATTGGTGCGCTGCCCACGCGCAACCACCGCGACGTGCAGTTCGAGGATGCGGGCAAGATCTCCGCCGAAGCCATGCACGAGAAGCGCGAGAGCGACGGCAAGCCGCAGTTGGTGACCAATGCCGCGTGCTTCGGCTGCACCATCGCCTGCGGCCGCATCTCCGAGATCGACAAGGGCCACTTCACGGTCAAGAACAGCCCGCAGTACTGGGGCGCTTCCGGCGGCCTCGAGTACGAGGCGGCGTGGGCGCTCGGGGCGGCCAACGGCGTGGGCGATCTGGAGGCCCTGCAGTACGCCAACCTGCTGTGCAACGAGCAGGGCATGGACCCGATCTCGTTCGGCGCCACCGTGGGTGCGGTCATGGAGTTGTACGAGATGGGCGTGCTGACCCGGGCGCAGATCGGCATCGAGGCCCCCTTCGGGTCGGCGCAGGCGCTCGCGCGCCTCGCCGAGATGACCGCCACCGGTGAAGGCTTCGGCCGCGAGATCGGCCTCGGTTCGAAGCGCCTGTGCGCCAAATATGGCCACCCCGAGCTGTCGATGAGCGTGAAGGGCCAGGAGTTTCCGGCTTACGACGCGCGCGGCATCCAGGGCATGGGGCTGGCCTACGCGACCTCCAACCGCGGCGCCTGCCACCTGCGCGGCTACACCGTGGCCTCCGAGGTGCTCGGCATTCCGGTGAAGACCGATCCGCTCACCACCGAGGGCAAGCCGGAACTGGTGAAGGCCTTCCAGGACGCCACCGCGGTGTTCGATTCGGCCGGCATCTGCGTGTTCACCAGCTTCGCGTGGACCCTGGCCGACGTGCAGCCGCAGCTCGCCGCCGCGTGCGAGGGCGACTGGAGCATGGACAGGCTCAACGAGGTCGGCGAGCGCATCTGGAACATGGAGCGCCAGTTCAACAATGCCGCGGGTTTCACCGCCAAGGACGACAACCTGCCGCCACGCCTGACCTCGGAGCCGGCGAAGAGCGGCCCCGCCAAGGGCCTCGTCAACGGCCTCGCGACCATGCTGCCGAAGTATTACGAAGTCCGCGGCTGGACGCCGGACGGCGTGCCCACCGCGGACACCCTGGCCCGCCTGCATCTGTGATCCCGGTCGCCCGCGCCCGCCTTCGCGTCGGTCATGGACGCGGGCGCGGGCGCGGCGAGGAGTGCGCATGAAACACCTGATACTGGGCAACGGCCCCGCCGGGGTCATTGCCGCCGAAACCCTGCGCGGTGCCGCGCCGCACGACGACATCGTGCTCGTCGGCAACGAGGATGCGCCGCCGTATTCGCGCATGGCGATTCCCTACCTGCTCGAAGGCAACATCGACGAGCGCGGCACCTGGTTGCGCAAGGACGCCGGCCATTTCGACGCGCTCGGCATCGCCCAGCTGCGCGGGCGTGCGGTCGCGCTCGATTCGGCGCGGCGGCGCGTGCTGTTCTTCGACGGCCATTTCGAGGATTACGATCGGTTGCTGATCGCCACCGGTTCGCATCCGGTGCGTCCGCCGATTCCCGGCATCGACCTGCCCGAGGTGCAGACCTGCTGGACGCTGGACGACGCGCGTGCGATCGCGCAGCACGCCCGGCCCGGGGCGCGTGTGCTGCAGCTCGGCGCCGGCTTCATCGGCTGCATCATCATGGAGGCGCTCGCCAAGCGCGGCGTCGAGCTCACCGTGGTCGAGGTCGGCGACCGCCTGGTGCCGCGAATGATGACGCCGCAGGCCGGCGGCATGATCCGGCGCTGGGTCGAGGGCCGCGGCGTGCGCGTGATCACCGGCGCCGGCGTCGGCCGCATCGACCGCGGCAGCGCGGCGCCGCTGCGCGTGACCCTGTCCACCGGCGCCGCGCTCGACTGCGACCTCGTCATCGTCGCCGCCGGGGTCGCGCCCAATGTCGCGTTCCTGGACGGCAGCGGCGTGCACGTGGCCAAAGGCGTGCTCGTCGACGACCGCCTCGCCACCAGCGTGCCCGGCGTGTTCGCCGCCGGCGACGTCGCCGAGGCGCCGGACCTCTTCACCGGCGCGCATCTGGTGGCGGCGATCCAGCCCAATGCCGCCGACCAGGCGCGCGTCGCGGCGCTCAACATGGCCGGGCGCGACACGCGCCTCAACGGCGTGCTGGCGATCAACGTGCTCGACACCCTGGGGCTGGTGTCGACCTCGTTCGGGCAGTGGTGGGGCGAGCCCGCCGAGCGTGGCGGGGCCGGCGTCGAACACGTGGACGAAGCGCGCAGCCGCTACCTCAGCCTGCAGTTCAAGGACGACGTGCTGATCGGCGCGACCGCGATCGGCCTCACCGCCCACGTCGGCGTGCTGCGCGGCCTGATCCACGGCCGGGTGCGGCTCGGCGCGTGGCGCGAGCGCCTGCTGGCGACGCCGCTCGCCTTCGTCGAGGCCTATGTCGCCCGCACCCAGCAGCCGATGGCGCTGGCGCGTTGAATGGCGGGGGATCGATGAAGGTCGGGTTCAAGCTTTTCGCCTCGCTGTCCGACTACCTGCCGCCGGAGCGGCGCGGCAACCGTGTCGAGCTCGAGGTCGATGAGGGCGTCACCGTCGCCGAGCTGATCCGGCGCTACCGCGTGCCCGAGCGCAGCGCCCACCTGGTGCTGGTCAATGGCGTGTTCGTGCCGCCGGCCGAGCGCGCCCGGCGCCGTCTTGCCGAACACGACGAGCTTGCGGTGTGGCCGCCGATCGCCGGCGGCTGAGCGGGGTGCCGCGCGTTTGCGGGCGCTCGCCGGCGATGCCGCGCTGGTGTTGCGCCGCGCCCCGGTGCCGGTGGTGATCGAGCGCGTGGTGAGCGCCACGCCGGCGGCGTTCGCGCGCGATCTCGCCGCGGCCTGGCCCGGCGTCGTGTGTTCGCCCGACGGCACCGCGTTCAGCGTGCGCGATGGCGCGCTCGCGCTCGACATCGAACTTGTGGCGCTGCCCGCGCGTCGTCTGGGCGCCCTGGTGCTGCCCCAGGTGCGCGCGACCTACCGCTTCAGCGGGGGCGATGCGGCCGCGCGTGCCGCGCTGCTCGCCCGTCTCGACCGCGCCATGCAGTGCGGTGGCGGCTGAGCCGCGACGCTGAAGGCGTGTGGCCCCGCCCGCGGCAGGGCGGCCGAGTTCGGTTATCCTGCCGCCGATGTCCGCCTTCGCCACCACCTTTGCCGATGCCTTCACGCTGATCACGACGCTCGACGCCCAAGTGGCGGAGATCGTGCTGCTGTCGCTGCAGGTGAGCGGCGGCGCGGTGGTGCTCGGCACCCTGATCGGCTTGCCGCTCGGCGCTTGTCTCGCGGTTGGGCGCTTTCCGGGCAAGCAACTCGCCTCGGTGCTGGTCAACGGCTTGATGGGGCTGCCGTCGGTGGTGGTCGGCATCGTCGTCTATCTGCTGCTGTCGCGCTCGGGGCCGTTTGGCAGCGCCGGCCTGCTGTACACCCCGGTGGCGATGGTGATCGCGCAGACCGTGCTGGTGGTGCCGCTGATGGCGGCGATCGCGCGCCAGGTGGTCGACGACGCCTGGCAGCGCTATGCCGAGGAGCTGCAGGTGATGCGCTTTTCGTGGTGGCAGAGCGTGACCACGCTGCTCCACGACTGCCGCCACTCGCTGCTGGTGGCGGTGCTCGCCGGCCTGGGGCGGGCGATGAGCGAGGTCGGCGCGGTGATGATCGTCGGCGGCAACATCGACCGCGCCACCCGCGTCATGACCACCGCGATCGCGCTCGAAACGAGCAAGGGCGACCTGCCGCTGGCGATCGCCCTCGGCCTCGTGCTGGTGGCGCTGATCCTCGCCCTCAACGCCGTCGCCTTCGCGCTGCGCGCGTGGGCGGCGCGGCGCTTCGGTTAGGGCGGCGGTGATGTTTCCGCTCCGCATCCGCGACCTGCGTTACGCGCCCAACGGCCGCGCCGTGCTCGACGGCATCGATCTCGAGCTCGGCGCCGAGGGCATCACCCTGGTCCTGGGGCCCAACGGCGCAGGCAAGAGCGTGCTGCTGCGCACGCTGTGCGGCCTTGTCGAACCCGCGGGCGGCCACATCGACTGGGGCGGCGGTGGGCGTCCCGCGCAAGGGGTGATGATGGTGTTCCAGCAGCCGATGATGTTGCGTGCCCCGGTGCTCGACAACGTCGCCCTCGGCCTCAAGCCGCTGGGCGTGCCGCGCGCCGAGCGCCGCCGCCGCGCGCGTGCGGTGCTCGAACGCATCGGCCTCGCCGACCGCGCCGGCGACAGTGCGCGCCAGCTCTCCGGCGGCGAGAAGCAGCGCCTCGCGCTCGCCCGCGCGTGGCTGACCAAGCCCCGGTTGTTGTTGCTCGACGAACCCACCGCCAGCCTCGACCCCTCGGCCACCGCGGAGATCGAACGCATCATCCGCGAGATCCGCACCGACGGCACGCGCATCCTGATGGTCACCCACAATCTGGGCCAGGCCACGCGGCTGGGCGACGACATCGTCTTCCTCGCCGCCGGGCGGGTGTGCGAGCACACGCCGGTGCAGCGCTTCTTCTCACGCCCGCAATCGGAGGCGGCCCGCCTCTTCATCCAGGGCGAACTGCCCTGGCAGATGCAGTTCTGACCCTGCGCTCAAGTCGGCGCGCTTCGTGTCGATATCCCTAATACAAACGTGGTAATCGCCGGCCACGGCGACGTCGACAAGGAAAATAAAATGAGCACATTCGTGAGCCGTCTCAAGGTGGGGCGCCGGCTGTTCCTGCTGCAGGCGCTGATGCTGGCCTTCATCGTCTTCACCGGCATTTCCGGGCTGATCGGCATGGCGAGCACGCTGTCCAGCCTGGAGAAGATGCAGCGTGACCTGATGGTGCCGGTCGAGCGCCTGGGTACCGTGCGCACCGCGCTGCAGGGCGTGAATCTGGAGTTGCTGCGAGCCTTGCAGCACGAGCCCGGGCACGAGCTCGCGGCCCTGCACGACCATCCGCTGAGCCGCCATCTGGACAATGCCCAGGCCCAGCTCCAGCGCATGCAACAGGAGTGGTCGGCGTTCCGCGCCGTGGAACTCGACGGGGCCGAGCCGCAGCGCCTGTCGGCGGCGTTCGACGCTGACCTGCCGCGCATCACCGCGGTGGCCACCGCGGCCATCGCCACGCTGCGCGGCGGCGACTATTCGAGCGCGGCGCTGCGCCCCTTCATCGTCGAAGGCCAGGCGCTGATGATGGCGCGGGCGGGCGAGCTCGACCAGCTGGCCGAATTGCAGCTCGCCGAAGGCCGCCGCATGGCCGCCGCCGCCGAAGCCTATTACGGTGTCGAGCGCTGGCGCCTGCTCGCCCTCGTGGTGGTCGCCGCCGGTCTCAGCCTGGCGCTGGGCGTGGTGGTGACGCGCTCGATCACCGCGCCCCTCGAGCGCGCGGTCGGCTTCGCCGAGAGCGTTGCCGCCGGCCGCCTCGACGCCCAGCACGCGCTCGACGGCGGCGGCGACGAACTCGGCCGCCTGGGCGCCGCGCTCAATGCCATGCGCAACGATCTGCGCGAGGTCATCGGCGATCTGCAGCGGGCCACCGAGCAGTTGTCGTCGTCGGCTTCCCAGCTCACCACCACGAGCGATCAGGTGAGCAACGCGTCGGGCCTGCAGAGCGAGGCGGCGTCGTCGATGGCGGCTTCGATCGAGGAGGTCACGGTGAGCATCAACCACGTCGCCGACTCCGCGCGCGAGGCCGCGCGTCTGGCGCAGGAGGCCGGCGAGCAGAGCGCGAGCGGCAGCCAGGTGGTCAACCAGGCGGTCGACGCGATGCGTGGCGTGGCCGCGAGCATCGGCTCGGCCACCACCGCGATGGAGGCGCTGCGCACCCGCGCCAGCGACATTTCGCGCGTCGTCGGGGTGATCCGCGAAGTGGCCGACCAGACCAATCTGCTCGCGCTCAACGCCGCGATCGAGGCTGCGCGCGCCGGCGAGCAGGGCCGCGGCTTCGCCGTGGTCGCCGACGAGGTGCGCAAGCTCGCCGAGCGCACCGCGGGCTCCACCACCGAAATCACCCAGTCGATCGAGGCCATCCAGCACGAGGTCGCCAATGCTTTCGGGGTCATGGAGCAGAGCGCGCGCAATGCCGGCACCGGGGTCGAGGTCGCCAATCAGGCAGGCGAGGCGATCACCGTGATCGCCGAGCGTGCGCATTCGGTCGATGCGGTGGTCGCCGACATCTCCAACGCCCTCCACGAGCAGGGCGCGGCCGCCAACGACATCGCGCGCAACGTCGAGCAGATCGCCGAAATGGCCACGCAGAACGTGAACATGGTGCAGCAGGCCGCCGCCGCCTCGCACCGGCTGCACGGCCTGGCGCAGGAAATCAGCGTGTTGCTGCAGCGCTTCCGCATGTAAGCGGGCGCGGCATCCGCCGGCCGGGGCCGGGAAGGGGGCAGGGGTCAGGCGCCGGTGGCGTCGTCGCGCGCCGCCACCCAGTGCCCCGACTTGCCGCCGAGTTTTTCCTGCAGCTGGATGTCGGTCATGCGCATGCCGCGGTCGACCGCCTTGCACATGTCGTAGATGGTGAGGAGGGCGACGTTGAGCGCGGTGAGCGCCTCCATCTCGACCCCGGTGCGGCCCACGGTCTCGGCGGTGACGGTGCAGGTGATCGCGTTCGCGGCGGGGTCGCTGTCGAAGTCGACGGCGACGCGGGTGAGCGGGATCGGGTGGCACAGCGGGATCAGGTCGCTGGTGCGCTTGGCGCCCTGGATCGCGGCGATGCGGGCGATACCGAGCACGTCGCCCTTTTTCGCGGTGCCGGCGCGGATCATCGAGAAGGTTTCCGGCCGCATCAGGATGCGGCCGCTCGCCACCGCGACGCGGCGGGTCTCGGCCTTGGCGCCGACATCGACCATGTGGGCCTGGCCCTCGGCGTCGAAATGGGTGAGGGTGGGGCTGGGCTGAGCTTTCATCGCGGGGGGTGGCCGCAGCGGCGGCCGATGGCGTGACAGGGGTGGGCGGAAGCGGGCGGAGCGGAGCGCGGGGAACCGCGCCGCGTGGGCGGGTATCATAGCACCCGATGATGCGCCGACCTCTCGCCCTGCTGCTCAGCCTCGCGCTGGCCTTCCCCGCACGAGCCATCGATCTGCCCGATCTTGGCGACGTCGCGGCGTCCGAACTGTCGCCTGCGGCGGAGCGCCGCATCGGCGAGGAGATCATCCAGCACATCCGCTGGAAGGATGCCGCCTATCTCGACGATCCGGAGGTCGAGGAGTACGTCAACCGGCTCGGCCGCCGGCTGGCCGCGGTGAGCAACAATCCGCAGCAGGATTTCGACTTCTTCGTGGTCAAGGACGCCACGCTCAACGCCTTCGCCCTGCCCGGCGGCTACATCGGCCTGCACACCGGGCTGATTCTCGCTGCGCAGAGCGAGTCCGAGCTGGCTTCGGTGGTCGGTCACGAAATCGCCCACGTCACCCAGCGCCACATCGCCCAGATCGTCGGCAAGCAGAGCCAGTCGGCGATGTTGATGCTGGCCTCGCTGCTGGTCGCAGTGCTCGCCGCGCGCAGCAGCGCCGATGCCAGCATGGCCGCGGTCGCCGCCGGGCAGGCGGGGGCGCTGCAGTCGCAGCTCGGCTATTCGCGCGACTTCGAGCGCGATGCCGACCGCGTCGGTCTCACCACGCTGGAGGCCGCCGGTTTCGACGTGCGCGGCATGCCCGCGTTCTTCGAGCGCCTGCAGCGCAACGGCCGGCTGTACGAGAACAACGCTCCGGCCTATCTGCGCTCGCACCCGCTGACCACCGAGCGCATCTCCGACATGGAGAACCGTGCCTCGTCGATGCGCTACCGCCAGGTGCCGGACTCCGCCGACTTCCGCTTCGTGCGCGCCAAGCTGCGCGCGCTCGACGGCACCGCGGTGGATACCGCGCGTGATCTGCAGGACAGGCTGGCCAAGTCGCCCACCGACGAGGCCCTGCGCTACGCGCTGGCGCGCGCCCAGCTGCGCGCCGGCCAGCTCGCCGAGGCGCAGGCCAGCGCCGAAGCCCTGCGCCGCGGCGCCGCGCCTTCGCCCTTCATCGACACCCTCGTCGCCGAGATCCAGCTCGCCCGCAACGACGGCGCTGCCGCGGTGCACACGCTGGAGGCCGCGCGCAAGGCGTTTCCGGCGAGCCGCAGCCTGGTCTATGCGCTGGCCGACGCGCAGATCCTCGCCGGCCGGCCCGCCGACGCGGTGACCACGGTGCGGCGGGCGCAGCAGGAGCGCAGCGACGACGTCCGCCTGTGGACGCTGACGTCGCGCGCCCAGGCCGCGCTCGGCCGGCGCACCGCGCAGCATCGCGCGCAGGCCGAAGTCTATGTGCTGCAGGGCAGCCTGCCGGCCGCGGTCGAGCAGCTGGAGATCGCGCGCAAGGCCGGCGACGGCGATTTCTACGAACTGTCCGCGGTCGATGCCCGCCTGCGCGAGCTCAAGACGCGCCTGATCGAGGAGCGGCGTGAGCGCGACAACTAGCGCCGCCGGCCGCGTCCCGCGCCCCTGAGCCACCTGCCTTCCGGGGGGTGGGCTTTTCCATTAAAATCCGCAGGATTGCTGATCAAGGACGAGTCGATGGATTTTGACAAGGAAGTGGATGCCCGCGGGTTGAACTGCCCGCTGCCGATCCTGCGTGCGAAGAAGGCGCTGGCCGAGATGGAGCCGGGCCAGGTGGTCCGGGTGGTGGCGACCGATCCGGGTTCGGTGAAGGATTTCCAGGCCTTTGCCAAGCAGACCGGCAACGAGCTCGTGCACCAGCGCGAAACCGCGGACAAGGCGTTCGAGTTCTTCATGAAGCGCAAGTAAGGATTCCGATTTGCGCGGTCGAACGAGGGGCTTCCTGCAAGCCCCTTTTTTGCGCCCGTTCTTTTCGTGCCCCTTTGGCCTGAATTTGCCCTGAGCCGCGGTCGCGGGGTGATGTTGCGATGCAGCGGCAGGCTTGGTTGATCGGCGCCGGTCTCGTTATAGTGTCATCAGGGTGTCGCCCGGCGACGCCATGAAAGAACGGGAGGGTTGTCGATCGTGCACATGGCATGGCCGATGAACAACGCACGCATGGCCGTGCGGGCGGCGCTGATCGTGGCGCTTGGCGGCGCCCTCGGCGCGTGCGCGCTGGCCCCGCCGCATGAGACGCCGCCGCTGGCGGTTGCCGCCCACTACCCCGAGGATGCACGCCTGCCTGGCGCGGCATCGATCGCGCCGCCGCAGGACTGGCGCGCCTATTTCGCCGAGCCGCGGCTGCAGGCCCTGATCGAGCAGGCGCTGGAGAACAGCCGCGACCTGCGCAGCGCCGCGCTGCGCGTCGCCGAGGCGCGTGCGGCCTACGGCATCCAGCGTGCGGATCGCTTTCCCACCGTGGGCGTGGGGGTCGATGCCAGCCGCGCGCGCACCCCCGCCGATCTCAGCGTCACCGGGCGCACCCAGACCGGCGGCCGCTACGACGTGGGCGCCAGTCTCGCGACCTGGGAGCTCGATCTCTGGGGGCGGGTGCGCGATCTCGAGGAGGCCGCGTTGCAGAACTATCTGGCGACCGACGCCGGGCGGCGCGCGCTCGCGGTCGGTCTGGTCGCGCAGGTCGCCGATGCCTATCTGGGGCTGCGCGAACTCGACGAGCGCCTCGCGCTCGCGCGGCGCACGATCGAGAGCCGCCAGGAGTCGTTCCGCATCTTCACCCGGCGCTTCGAGGTCGGCGCCACCTCCCGGCTCGATCTGACCCAGGTCGAAACCCTGCTCACCCAGGCCCAGGCGCTCGGCGCCCAGCTCGAACAGGCGCGGGCCCGCCAGGCCCATGCGCTGGCCCTGCTGGTGGGGGCGCCGCTCGATCTGCCGCCGGCGCAGGGCGCTTTCGACGACGGCGTGGTGCTGCACGAACTTGCCCCCGGGCTGCCCTCCGAACTGCTCACCCTGCGCCCCGACATCGTCGCCGCCGAACACCGCCTGCGCGCAGCCAGCGCCAACATCGGTGCGGCGCGCGCGGCCTTCTTTCCGCGCATCGCGCTCACCGCTTCGGCGGGCACCGCGAGCGCCGAACTCGGCGGCCTGTTCGAACCGGGCAGCGGCGCGTGGCGGTTTGCGCCCAGCGTGGCGCTGCCGATCTTCGATGGCGGGCGTCGGCGCGCGGCGCTCGAACTCGCCGCAGTGCGCCGCGAGATTGCCGTCGCCGACTACGAGCGGACCGTGCAGGCGGCGTTCCGCGACGTCGCCGACGCGCTCGCCGCGCATCACTGGCTGAGCGAGCAGGTGCGCATCCAGCGTGCCGCGCTCGCCGCCCTGACCGAGCGCGCGCGCCTCGCCACGCTGCGCTACGACAACGGCGCGGCGCGCTATCTCGAAGTGCTCGACGCCCAGCGCGACCTGCTCGGCGCCGAACAGCAACTGGTGCAGACGCGGCGCGCCCTGCTGTCGAGCCGGGTCGCGCTCTATGCCGCGCTCGGCGGCGGCGAGGCCGCATTCGCGACCGCCGGGGAGCGCGTGCCGTCTGCCGCGGCTCACGAGCATTCAACAAGGTAGGGATCATGTCTGCGCTGTCGAAGAACAAGCTGATGGGGGCCGTGGTCGCGGCCGCGGTGATCGTCGCCGGCGTGCTGGCGTGGTCGGGCATGCGCCCGCAGGGGCCGGGCGAGGGCTTCGTCAGCGGCAACGGCCGCATCGAGGCCACGGAGATCGATGTCGCTACCCGGCTGGGCGGCCGGGTGGTCGAGATCAGCGTCGGCGAGGGCGACTTCGTCAAGGCCGGCGACGTGCTCGCGCAGATGCAGGTCGACGTGCTCAACGCCCAGCGCGAGGAAGCCCGTGCGCGCCACCAGCAGTCGATCAACGCGGTCGGCAGCGCCGAGGCCCAGGTCGCGGTGCGCGAGAGCGACCTCGCCGCGGCGCAGGCCCTGGTGTCGCAGCGCGAAACCGAGCTCGATGCCGCGCAGCGCCGGCTGGCGCGTTCGCAGACGCTGTCCGCGGAAGGCGCGGCATCGATCCAGGAGCTCGACGACGATCGTGCCCGCATGCGCAGCGCCGAAGCCGCGGTGAGCGCGGCCAAGGCCCAGGTG
>JAEWVQ010000150.1 GCA_023459095.1 Pseudomonadota bacterium
CTGCAACACCAGCGCAGCCAGGCGCCAGGGCGCGCAGGCCGCGGCATCGGCGCCGGGCAACGCCAGCCCGGCGAGCCCGCCGAGCTGCACGAAGCCGCCCGCTTCGAGCCGCAGCAAGGCGCTGCCGCCGTTGCCGCCGGCGGCACAGTTGCCATCGAGCGCCAGGCCGAGCAGCGCGCCGCGATGGCGGTGCTCGGCCTGCACTGCGGCGATGTGGGCGTGGCGGTGATCGACCGCATGCGCGGGCACGCCAAGCCGGGCGGCGAGGGCGAGCGCGGCGGCGCAGGCCGGCGAGGCCGGATCGGCGTCGTGCGCCACCGCCTCCGGCGCCACCCCGAGCAGGCGCTGCAGCGCGTCGGCAACCTCGTCGACGGCATGCAGCGCGCCCGGCCCGTCGAGGTCGCCGAACTGCTGCGACAGGAAAGCCTCGTCGCCCCGCGTCATGCACAGCATGTTCTTGCGCTCGCCGCCGAAGGCGAGCACCGCCGCGCCCTTGCCGGCGAGGCGCAGCGCCGCCGGGGTGTAGCCGCGCGCGCGGCGGATGAACTGGCGCGCCGCCTCGCCGGCATGGCGCGGCGGCAGCGCGCGCACCACAGAATCGTCGCAGCGCACGACGATGTCGCGGTCGTGGATCAGGTAGGCGTCGGCGATGCCGGTGAGGCGCCGCGTGGCCTCGCGGTTGTCGCGCACCAGGGGTTCGCCGCCCGGATTGGCCGAGGTGCACGCGAGCGCGAGGGCGAGCGGCTGCTCGATCCACGCGGTGCCCGCGGGGCGGCCGGCGAAATCGTGGAACAGCAGGTAGTGCAGCGGCGAGAACGGCAGGGTCAGGCCGATCGCCGGCACCCCGGGGGCGACCCCGGGCAGCTCCGCATCCACGCTCGGCCGGCGCGCGCACAGCACCACCGGGCGCTCGGCGCTGGCGAGCAGGGCTTCGTCGTCGCCGCCCAGCCTGGCCCAGTGGCGCGCCGCGGCCAGCCCCGCGACCATCACCGCGAACGGCTTGCCCGCGCGCGACTTGCGTTCGCGCAGGCGCGCCACCGCCTCGCCGTTGCGCGCATCGCACATCAGGTGAAAACCGCCCGGCCCCTTCACCGCGACGATCTCGCCGGCGAGCAGGCGGGCGAGCGCGTCCGCCACCGGATCGCGGCTGGCGACGGTGACGCCGTAGGCTTCGAGCAGGGCGAGGCGCGGACCGCACTGCGGACAGGCGCAGAACTCGGCATGGAAGTGGCGGCCGCCGACCGCGGCACAGTCGTCGTGGCAGGCCGGACAGGGCACGAACGCCGCCATGCTGGTATTGACGCGGTAGCCGGGCGCGCTGCGTGCGATCGTGTAGCGCGGCCCGCACTGCGCGCAGGCGACGAACGGGTAGCGCCAGCGCCGGCTCGCCGGATCGCACATCTCGGCGAGGCAGTCCGCGCACACCGCGCGATCCTCGCCGAGGCCGACGCTGGATTCGCCGTGATGCGAACTCGCCACGGTGAAGCCGCGGTCGCCGGGCAGCACGGCGCAGGCTTCGCTGTCGACGCGTTCGATGCGCGCCGCCGCCGGGGCCTCGCCATGCAGGCGCGCGATCAGCGCGGAGAGGTCGCCCGGCGGCCCCTGGATCTCGATCTCGACGCCGTCGGCGCCCTTGCGCACCCAGCCCGACAAACCCATTTCGCGCGCCAGCCGATAGACGAAGGGCCGAAAGCCCACGCCCTGCACCCGGCCCTGCACCCGCACCCGCCGACGCGCGCACGCCGCCGACGCGGATTCATCGCATTCGAGTCTGGAGCCCTGCATCGCACCGTCCTCCCCTCGCTGGGCGCGTGCGCCGCACGCATCTCCTCGCAGCATAGCCGGCGATCAGCGCCGCCACCGCACGCCCGGCTTCAGCGCGCGCCGCCCGCGGTGGCCGCGGCCAGTTCCTCGGCGAGCGTGCGCACCAGTTCGGCGGCCGGCAGCGCGCGCGACAGCGCCGCTCCCTGCCCCGCCCACAGCGACAGGTAATCCGCGCGCTGCTGCTGCGCCGCGGCCTGGCGCAACTCGCCGGTGAGCGCATTCTGCACCGGATACGGCGGCACCGCGTGCTCGGCGTCGCGCAGACGCTCCATGAAACCGTTCACCAGGCCGCGCGCGTAGCGCCCGGAGAACACCCGGGTCAGGCGCGTGCCGTCGTCGCGCGCGGCGGCGATCGCGTCCTTCCACAACGGCGCGATCCCCGATTCCGGACAGCGCAGGAAAGCGGTGCCGAGCTGCGCGGCGTGCGCGCCGAGGAGCAGCGCGGCGGCGATGCCGCGGCCGTCCATGATGCCGCCCGCGGCGATCACCGGGCAGCGCACCGCGCGCGCGATCTGCGGCAGCAGGGCGAAGAGGCCGATGCACGACTGCTCGACGTCGCCGAGGAAGCTGCCGCGATGGCCGCCGGCCTCGAAGCCCTGGGCGCACACCGCATCGGCGCCCGCCGCCTCCCAGGCGCGGGCCTCGGCCACCGTGGTCGCGGTCCCCACCACCAGGCTGCCGGCGCGGCGCAAGCGGGCGACGGTGGCGGCATCGACGAGGCCGAAGGTGAAGCTCACCACCGGCGGCGCGAGTTCGATCACGGCCTCGATCTGCGCGCGCTGATCCTCGGCGAAGCGCGCCGGCAGCGGCCCCGGCGCCAGCCCCAGTTCGGCGCGGAACGGCGCCAGGCGCGCGGCCGCGCGTTCGAGCTCCGCCGGCGTCACCGCGGGCAGGTCGAACACGAACAGATTGACGTTGAACGCGCGCGGGGTCAGCGCGCGGATCTTCGCCACCGCCTCGGCGATCGCCGGCGGCGGCAGCAAGGCGGCGGCGAAGGAGCCGAGCGCGCCGGCGTTGGACACCGCGGCGACCAGCTCGGGGGTGGTCGCGCCACCCGCCATCGGCGCCTGCACGATGGGGTGGTCGATGCCGACGGCGGCGGTCAGGATGTTGGGCGGATTCATCATGGCCTCGGACACAAAGAATGAACGGAACGGTGGCGACGCGCGCAGAGCCGCATCGCCACCGGGCTCGGGCATTATCATGCGCAACCGTGACCAAGGACGGCCCCGATGCGTTTTTCCCGCCTGTTCCAGCCGCGCAACCCCTTGTTCTGGCTGATGCTCGCGCTCAACCTGATGTCCACCGTGCTGGCCTGGGTCGTGCGCAACCACGACCTCACCCCGGTCGCGGCGGCAGTCATCGCCGTGTTCGCGCTCGGCAACGCGGTGCTCGGCCTCGCCCTGGCCCTGCGCCTGATGCGCGACTAGCGCGCCGCTGATAACCAATCGGTCCATCACGCCCAGCAGTGCTGCTGCATAACGCCACCGCGCACAGCGTACAAGTGCCAATGGCCTCCCAGTCACGAAAACCCGAAAGAACCGTCCCACGACAGTTCTCGCTGATCGTAGCGGCGCGATACCTGAAACTCGAGACCTTCCGCGACAGATATCTCCATTTCCCGGCACGCCGTTGCAAGCTCATCGAGATCCCACGACAGCCAATCGTTCTTCAGGCGCGCAACTCGCGCCCCAATTTCCCTCGTCAGCCAAGGCTCCCGTTCTCCTGATCGCGCTTGGCGCTTGAAGATCCAGGCACCGTCCACGCACTCGGCTCGCCAGGCTTCCCGGGGTGCGCCGTCGCGCAGGGCGTAGCTGCTGTAGAAGGACTGGGTCATCCATTGGGAGCGGGCCTCCTCGTTCGCTTCGAGGATGTCCAAGGGCTCCCTGAGGCGAGCCCGGACGATACGATCCTCGTCCTCCGCCATCCGGCCCTGGCCCAGGCGCAACCGGGCATCAAGAGCGTCCAGGTCGGCGTCGGCCAGCAGGGTGAGCAGGTCTTGGCTGGAGTAGCGATGCTCCATTGACCTGGACTCCAGGCCCGGCCAGAGAAAGCAAGGATCGTCATGACGCCCCTCCAGCCAGCGCCGGTTGTACTGCAGGATTGCCACGTTGGGCTCGCGTACCGGGCGCAGGCGGTGCCGGTTGATGCGGCCGGCGGTCTGGACGATGGAATGGGCGCTGGAAGGTTCGATCACACCCCAGTCGAAATCATGGTCGCGGCCGATTTCCTCCACCGGAGTCGCCACGACGATGAAGGGCACGTCCGGCGCGGCACTCGCCGCCAGCAACCCGGCGATTTCCGCGTCCTGCACGATGTGTCCGTCACCCCGCTTGCGGTTCAAGAGGAAATCCAGCCGCCTTTCCTTCAGGTAGCGCTGAATGCGGAATTCCCGGGCGTGGTAGCAGGCCACCCGGGCCTGGGGAAAGGCCAGAGCCAGGGCCCGCGCCGTGGAGATGGCCGTACTGATATTGGCCACCCGCACCAGGCCGAAGGACAGGCGCTTGCCGTCCGGCCCACTCCAGGCATGAGCCTCGTGCAGGCGCGCCACCGCAGCGAAGATGGCTTCGTGGAAGGCCGTCCCGCTGCGGGCACTGACCGGCTGCACCCAAGCCTGCCGTACCGCCGGGCGCGGCACGGCCAGCAAACGCTGGACATGCTCGGCGAACTGCCCGGCCAGGTCAGCATCGCTGGTACAAGTGGTAGGCGCCGTCCGGTCATCCACAATGGCGATGCCGAAACGGGCCTGTCGCTCTTCCAGGGCGCAACGCATCTCCACGCCGCTGCGAAAGGCCCGGCACACGGCCTCGGCCACCGGCTGGGGCAGGGTCGCCGAGGAGCAGATGACGCTGCGCCCCATCAGCCCCGCCACCTGCACCAGCCGCAGCACGGCCACCAGGGCGCCGGGCTCGTAGGAATCCACCTCGTCCAGCACCAGGTCGCTGTCGGCCATGCGCAGCAGGGCCGACACATGGTGGCCCTGGCGCCCCGGTTCGCCGGTATTGATCAGGTAGTCGATGGTGGACACCAGCACCGGGGCACCGATCACGCTGCGCAGCAGCGGCCGCCGCTCGGTCAGCACCCGCATCCATTCCGGCAGTTCCACCTCGCCGCCCCGGGCGTCGTATTCGGTGGCCAGCCCTTCGGTCTCGAAGGTACCCGCATGGGCGGCATCGTCGTCCTTGCCCGCCGCGTGCAGCCGGCTGGCGATGCGGTCGCCGATCACCGTCGCCAGTTCGTCCTCCCCCAGGCCCAGATCGTCGGCCAGGGCATCGCCGGTCTGCAGGGTCAGGCTGCGCAGGTTGAGGGCGATGGCGAAGCGGGGCCGGGGCGACAGCACGCAGGCCAGCTTGGCATTGGCGATGGTCTTGCCGGCGCCAGTGGCCGCCATGTTGAAGATCAGCAGCCCGCCTTGCGAACGCTCCCGCAGGGCGCTCACTGCCGCCACCGCCCGGTTCTGCCAGGCGAAGCGCCCCCCTTCGTCGGCCGGCGACAGGATGTGCTCAACGCTCTCCGTCGCCAACCCGGTCAGGCGCAGGCTGGCCAGGCGCCAGGCGAAGTCGGCAGCACGACCGCCCACGGTGCGCAAGTGCCAGTCCAGGGGCTGATCGTAGGCGCCCTCCTTGGTGTTGGCGTACAAACCACAGCCTTGCACGCCTCCCGGCCATGGGCGGGCGGAAACTCCATGGTCGGCGAGAATCAGCGCCGCCCGGGCGAGGATTGCCGCCCCACGCCAGAAGGCAGGGCTGCGCTCCCCGGCCTTGCTCACCAGACGGGCCTGGAGCCGCTCCAGCCCTTCGAGCAGTTCGTCGGGCAATGCCCCGGCGGGCTTCAGTTCCCGGGCCCGGCTGTCTTCCAGCACATGGTTGTCGCTGGTGGGGCTCGAATTACCCGTTACCGGGCCGAACAGGCGGTGATGGGTGGCGATCAGGTAATCCAGGGCATGCTGGGGGCTGTCGATGCCCGTATCTTCCAGTCCGCCCGGTTCGCCCAGGGGCAGCTTGTTCGCCAAGGCCGACCAGGCCTGGTCCCAGTCGCGCCCCCGGCGCCGTTCCTGCAGCAGGCGCATGGAAATCCACTCGTGCCGGACCGGATCGGCCTCGGGAGGCCCGCCCGCCACCGCCCGCGCCAGCTTGTCGGCGAAGAAATTGCCGGACTTGCCCAGGTCGTGCCCCAACCCCGCCGCG
>JAEWVQ010000151.1 GCA_023459095.1 Pseudomonadota bacterium
CGGCCGGGCTGTGGCCGCGCAGCAGGCTGCTCGGCCCCAACCACACCCGGCTGCCGACCGCAGCCGCGGCACGCGGCGAGATCGCGCTGACCATCGACGACGGCCCCGACCCCGCGGTGACCCCGGCGGTGCTCGACCTGCTCGACGCCGCCGGCGCGCGCGCCACCTTCTTCTGCATCGGCGAGCGCGCCGCCGCCCATCCCGCGCTGGTCGCCGAGATCGCGCGCCGCGGCCACGCGGTGGAGAACCACTCGCACGGCCATCGCCACCATTTCTCGCTGTTCGGCCCCCGCCGCATCGCCGCCGACCTCGCCGCCGCGCAGGACGTGCTCGGCCGCCTCGCCGGCGCCCCACCGCGCTTCTTCCGCGCCCCGGCGGGGTTGCGCAACCCCTTCCTGGAACCGGTGCTCGCGGGCCTCGGGCTGGAGCTGGCGAGCTGGACGCGGCGTGCCTACGACACCCGCGCGGGCGACCCCGAACTCGTGTTCGCGCGCCTCACCCGCGGCCTCGCCGCCGGCGACATCCTGCTGCTGCACGACGGCCACGCCGCGCGCACCGCGGCCGGCGAGCCGGTGATCCTCGCCGTGCTGCCGCGCCTGCTCGCCGCGATCGAGCGCGCCGGCCTGCGCCCCGTCACCCTTCGCCACGCCCTGCAATGACTGCTGCATTCAAGAAACGGCTGCTCGACGCCGCCACCGCGCCCTATCGTCCGGCCGGGCACTTCGCCTGGCATTTCGCCCGCGGCAAGCTCGGCCGCGACCCGGTGTTCTTCAACCTGCTCGCGCGCGGGCTGCTGCCTTCGCCGCTGCGCGTGGTCGACCTCGGCTGCGGCCAGGCCCTGCTCTCCAACCTGGTGACCGCCGCCCACGCCCTGCACGCGCGCGGCGACTGGCCGGCGCAGTGGCCGGCCCCCCCCGTGCTCGAGGCCTACCGCGGCATCGAGCTGATGCCCAAGGACGTCGCCCGCGCCCGCCCCGCGCTGCCGCCGCGCGCGGTGGTCGAACAGGGCGACATCCGCGACAGCGACCTCGGCCGGGTCAACCTGGTGCTGATCCTCGACTCGCTGCACTACATCGACACCGCCGCGCAGGATGCCGTGCTCGCGCGCGTGCGCGCCGCGCTCGAACCCGGCGGCACCCTGCTGCTGCGCGTCGGCGACGCCGCCGCCGGCTTGCCGTTCAAGCTGTGCATGCTGGTCGATCGCAGCGTCACCTTCATCCGCGGCCACCGCCTCGGCCGCCTCTACTGCCGCCCGGCGGCGGACTGGCGGCGCAGCCTGGAGGCGCTCGGCTTCGCCGTCGACGCGCTGCCGATGGACGCCGGCACGCCCTTCGCCAACACCTTGCTGGTCGCCCGCCTGGGGGCGGCGGGCTGATAAGATTCACCCACTTTTCATCAGGATCCGTGCGTTGACGCCGCTGCTGCTCTCCCACTACACCGCCACCAGCTGCATCGGCAACGGCCTCGCCGCGACGCGCGCGGCGCTCGCCGAATGCCGCAGCGGGCTGGCGCCCTGCGATTTCGAGACGGTCGACCTCGACACCTGGATCGGCCGCGTGCCCGCAGTCGAAGAGGTGGTGCTGTCGCCGGCGCTGATCGACTACGACTGCCGCAACAACCGCCTCGCCCTGCTCGGTTTGCTCCAGGACGGCTTCATCGATGCCGCGCTCGACGCGGTCGCGCGCCACGGCGCCACCCGCGTCGCGGTGCTGCTCGGCACCAGTACCTCGGGCATCCTTGAAACCGAACTCGCCTACCGCGCGCGCGACGCGGCGAGCGGCGCGCTGCCGGCCGCCTTCCACTACCGCGGCAGCCACAACATCTTCTCGGTGGCCGAGTTCGTGCGCCATGTGATCGGCGCCCGCGGACCGGCATGGGTGATCTCCACGGCGTGCTCGTCGAGCGCCAAGGTGTTCGCCAGCGCCGCGCGCCTGCTCGAGGCCGGAGTGGTGGACGCGGCGGTGGTCGGCGGCGTCGATTCGCTGTGCCTGACCACGCTGTACGGCTTCAACTCGCTCGAACTGGTCGCACCCGCGCCGTGCCGGCCCTACGACGCCGCGCGCAGCGGCATCTCGATCGGCGAGGCCGCCGCGTTCGCGCTCCTCGAACGCGCGCCCGCCACGCGCCCCGCCGGCGCGGTGCTGCTCGCCGGTTGCGGCGAATCGAGCGATGCCCACCACATGTCGTCGCCGCACCCCGAAGGGCTGGGCGCGCGCCTGGCGATGGAAGCCGCGCTCGCCGACGCCGGCCTCGCCGCCGCCGACATCGACTACATCAACCTGCACGGCACCGGCACGCCGAGCAACGACGCCGCCGAGGGCCAGGCCGTGCATGCGCTGTTCGGCGAGCGCGTGCCGGCGAGTTCGACCAAGGGCGCCACCGGCCACACCCTGGGCGCGGCCGGCGGGCTGGAGGCGGTGTTCTGCGCGCTGGCGCTCGCCGACGGCCTGATTCCCGGCAGCCCCGGCACCACCACTCCCGACCCGGCGATCGCGCTGCGCTACCAGTGCGCACCGCAGCCCGCGCCGCTGCGCCACGTGCTGTCGAATTCGCTCGGCTTCGGCGGCACCAACTGCAGCCTGATCTTCTCGCGCGCCGGCTGAACACCCGCCGCGCCCCTGCCCCGCAAAGACCCGCCACGATGAGTTCCTCCCCGCTTTCCGCACACATCGCCGGCATCGGCGTGATCGGCCCCGGCCTCGACGACTGGGCGGCGGCGCGCGCCGTGCTCGCCGGCGAGACGCCGTGGCATGAGGCCCCGATCGCCATCCCCGCGCCCGCGCTGCTGCCCCCGGCCGAACGCCGCCGCGTCGGCGCGGTGGTCAAGCTCGCGCTCTCGGTCGGCCTGCAGGCGGTGGACGCGGCCGGAGCCGACGCCGCCCGGCTCGCCACCGTGTTCGCCTCGTCGGGCGGCGACGGCCACAACTGCCACGCGATCTGCGAGACGCTCGCCGGCAGCGACCGCCTGATCTCGCCGACGCGCTTCCACAACTCGGTGAACAACGCCGCCTCCGGCTACTGGGGCATCGCCACCGGCGCGATGGCGGCATCGACCATCGTGTCGTCGTTCGACGGCAGCGCCGCCGGCGGCCTGCTCGAAGCCCTCGCCCAGGTGCGCAGCAGCGCGCGCCCGGTGCTGCTGGTGATCTACGACCACCCCTACCCCGCGCCGCTCCACGCCGCGCGGCCGATGGCGAGCGCGTTCGGCGTCGCGCTGCTGCTCGCCGCCGACGGCGACGGCCCGCGCC
>JAEWVQ010000152.1 GCA_023459095.1 Pseudomonadota bacterium
CGCCCTTGCGGCGAGCTTTCCGGGTTTCCGTGGCGCGGGCGGTCGACGCCCTGCCGACGCCCGGTTTCGCACCGCCCTTCGCCTGAACGCGGGGCGAGCCGTGTTTCCGATTCGATAGCCGGGTCAATTGCCATGCCACGCTTCAGTGCCAACCTCTCCTTCCTGTTCCAGGAACTGCCCTTTGTCGAGCGCTTCGAGGCTGCCGCGCGTTGCGGCTTCCGCGGTGTCGAGTTCCACTTTCCCTACGACCATGCGGCCGATGAGGTCGCCCGCGCGGCGCGCGCGGCGGGGGTGGAGATCGTGCTCTTCAACCTGCCGGCGGGGGATTGGGCCGCGGGCGAGCGCGGCCTCGGCTGCCTGCCGGCGCGCACCGCCGAGTTTCGCGATGGCGTGGCACTGGCGCTCGACTACGCGCGCGCGCTCGGCTGCCGGCGCATCAACTGCCTCGCCGGGATCGCGCCCGCAGGTGTCGCCGAGGACGTGCTGCGCGACACCCTGGTGAGCAACCTGCGTGTGGCCGCCGACGCCTTCGCGCCGCACGCCATCGCGCTGCTCCTCGAGCCGCTCAATACGCGCGATACGCCCGACTTCTTCATCCGCCGCACCGCGCAGGCCGGGGCCGTGCTCGACGCCGTGGCGCGCGCCAACGCCTTCATCCAGTACGACCTGTACCACGCCCAGGTCATGGAGGGCGATCTCGCGCGCACACTGGCGACCTGGCTGCCGCGCATCGGTCACGTGCAGTTCGCCGACAACCCGGGGCGGGGCGCGCCGGGCACCGGAGAGATCAACTTTCCCTGGCTGTTCGCCGAGCTCGACCGTCTCGGCTACGCGGGCTGGGTGGGCGCGGAATACCGGCCGGGCGGGGCGCGTACCGAGGACAGCCTGAGCTGGCTCGCGGTGCCGGGCTGAACGACGCTGGCGGCGCGGCGGGGTGCGGGTAATCCCGCCCCTGACAGCGCCTGCCGCGGTCGCTAGGATGCGCGCGCAGCGGGCGACGAGGGCGCCCGGTGGCGGCGCGGCAGGAAGGACTACGCAACGGGGGCACGCAATGGAGCAGACGATGAACGGCGAGGACGTGCGCTACGGCGAGCGCGATGCCGATTTTTCCGCGGTCGACAAGGCGCGCGTGGTCGAGGCGCTGGCGCGCGTGCTGCCGGCCGGCGCGCTGCTGTTCGACGCCGAGGATCTGCGCCCCTACGAGTGCGACGGCCTCGCCGCCTACCGCACGCTGCCGCTGGTGGTGGCCTTGCCCACCGACGAGGCGCAGGTGGTGGCGGTGCTGCAGAGCTGCTTCGACCTCGGCGTGCCGGTGGTCGCACGCGGTGCCGGCACCGGGCTGTCGGGCGGTGCGCTGCCGCATGCGCAAGGCGTGGTGCTGTCGCTCGCGCGCCTGAACCGCATCCTGCACCTCGATGCGCACGCGCGCACCGCGGTGGTCCAGCCCGGCGTGCGCAACCTGGCGATCTCCGAGGCCGCGGCCGCGCACGGCCTGTATTACGCCCCCGATCCCTCGTCGCAGATCGCGTGCACGATCGGTGGCAATGTCGCCGAGAACGCGGGCGGCGTGCATTGCCTGAAGTACGGCCTCACCGTGCATAACCTGCTGCGCGTGCGCGGCGTCACCATCGAAGGCGAGATCGTCGAGTTCGGCAGCCATGCGCTCGACGTGCCGGGCTACGACCTGCTCGCCCTGGTCACCGGCTCGGAAGGCATGCTGGTCGTGGTCACCGAGGTCACCGTGAAGCTCACCCCCAAGCCGCAGGTCGCGCGCTGCGTGCTCGCCGCCTTCGACGACGTGGTGCGCGCCGGGGGCGCGGTCGCCGAGATCATCGCCGCCGGCATCATCCCGGCCGGACTGGAGATGATGGACCAGCCCGCCACGGTGGCGGTGGAGGCCTTTGTCCACGCCGGCTATCCGCTGGACGCCAAGGCCATCCTGCTGTGCGAGTCCGACGGCACCGCGGAGGAGGTCGAGGAGGAGATCGCCCGCGTGCGCGCGGTGCTGGAGGCGGGTGGCGCGACCGAAATCCGCGTGTCGCGCGACGAGGCCGAGCGCCTGCGCTTCTGGGCCGGGCGCAAGGCGGCGTTTCCCGCCGCGGGGCGGATCTCGCCCGATTACTACTGCATGGACGGCACCATTCCGCGCAAGCGCCTGGGCGAGATGCTGGAGGCGATCCAGGCCATGGAGGCGCGCTACGGCCTGCGCTGCATCAACGTCTTCCACGCCGGCGACGGCAACCTGCACCCGCTGATCCTGTTCGACGCCAACGCGGACGGCGAGATGGCGCGCGCCGAGGCTTTCGGCGCCGAGATCCTCGAGCTGTCGGTGGCGCTGGGCGGCACCGTGACCGGCGAGCACGGTGTCGGCATCGAGAAGATCGACCAGATGTGCACGCAGTTCAGCACCGCGGAGAACCGCCAGTTCTTCCGCGTCAAGGCGGCGTTCGACCCGCCCGGGCTGCTCAATCCGGGCAAGGCGATTCCGACCTTGCACCGCTGCGCCGAGTACGGTCGCATGCGGGTGACGGGCGGGGCGCTGTCGCATCCCGAACTGCCGCGCTTCTGAAGAACGCGGCGATCATGAACAAGGGCTGGGTGCAGTTCCTGCTGGTCGCGGTGCCGGTGCTGTCACTGGTCGGCGCCTGGCTCGCATTGCGCGCGCTCGGCAGCGACCGAACCGGCGCGGACCGCGGGCGGCGGGAGGCCGGGCGCCACGGCAAGGACGAACCATGAGGATGCAAGGGCAATGAGCGACATCGTTTCCGGCTGGGCCGAGCGCATCCGTGCCGCGGCGGCCGACGGCGTGCCGCTGCGCATAAGCGGCGGCGGCAGCAAGGCGTTCTACGGGCGCGCCATCGAGCGCGAAGTGCCCGAGGTGTTGGAGGTCGGCGGGTACGCCGGCATCGTCGCCTACGAGCCCACCGAGCTGGTGGTCACCGTGCGCGGCGGCACGCCGTTGGCCGAGCTCGAGACCGCGCTTGCCGCGCGCGACCAGTTTCTCGCTTTCGAGCCGCCGCACTTCGGCGCCGCCGCCACCGTCGGCGGCATGGTCGCCGCCGGCCTGTCGGGGCCGCGGCGGGCGAGCGCGGGGGCGCTGCGCGATTTCGTGCTCGGCGTGAAGCTGCTCGACGGCCGCGGCGAGGTGTTGCGTTTCGGCGGCGAGGTGATGAAGAACGTCGCCGGCTACGACGTCTCGCGGCTGGTGGCGGGCAGTCTGGGGACGCTCGGCGTCGTCCTCGAAGTGTCGCTGAAAGTGCTGCCGCGGCCGGTCGCCGAGGCCACGCTGTGCTTCGAGGCCACCGAGGCGGAGGCCATCGACCGCATGAACCGCTGGGGCGGCCAGCCGCTGCCGGTATCGGCGTCGGCGTGGGCGCAGGGCGTGCTCCGCGTGCGCCTGTCGGGGGCCGAGGCCGCGGTGCGCGCGGCGCACGTCCGGCTCGGCGGCGAGGCGCTCGAAGCCGAAGCGGCGGCGGCGTTCTGGCGCGATCTGCGCGAGCACGAGGATGCCGGGCTCGCTGGCGACGGAGTGCTGCCGCTGTGGCGGCTGTCGCTGCCGGGGTCGGCCGCGCCGCTCAAGCT
>JAEWVQ010000153.1 GCA_023459095.1 Pseudomonadota bacterium
GGGAGGTGGCGATGTCGTTCGATGATGGCGGGCGGCCGCGCCGTGCGCCGCTGCCGCCGCTTGCGCGGCCGGCGCCGTTGCGGCCCGAGCCTTCGCCACCGCTGGCATCGGGGAGCGGGGCCGCGGGGGGCGTCGTCGTGCCGCCGCGGCTGGGGGGCTTGCGCGAGCGCGAGTTCGAACTCACCGCGGCCGACTTCGAGCGTATCCGCAAGCTCATCCACCAGCATGCCGGCATCGCGCTGTCGCCGGCGAAGCAGGACATGGTCTACAGCCGCCTGGCGCGGCGTCTGCGGGCCTGCGGCGACACCACCTTCGCGCAGTACCTCGCGCGCCTGGAGCGCGACCGCGGCGAGTGGGAGACCTTCGTCAACTCGCTGACCACCAACCTGACCTCGTTCTTTCGCGAGGCGCACCATTTCGACATCCTCGCCGGGCATCTCAAGGGCATCGCCGAAAAGCGTCCGCTGCGCATCTGGTGCAGCGCCGCGTCCACCGGCGAGGAGCCCTATTCGCTGGCGATCACCGCTTGCGAGGCCTTCGACAGCCTGAATCCGCCGGTGCAGATCGTCGCCAGCGACATCGACACCTCGGTGCTCGCCCACGGCGAGGCCGGCCTCTATCGCGAAGACCGGGTCGAGCGCCTCAGCGCCGAGCGCCGCCGGCGTTTCTTCACCGCCGGCACGCAGCCGGGCACGGTGAGCGTGCGCCCCGAACTGCGCAGGTTGATCACCTTCCGGCGCATCAACCTGCTCGATCCGGTGTGGGCGGTGCAGGGGCCGCTCGACGCGATCTTCTGCCGCAACGTCATGATCTATTTCGACAAGCCGACCCAGCACGCCATCCTCAAGCGTTTCGTGCCGCTGCTGCGCCCCGAGGGCCTGCTGTTCGCCGGGCACTCGGAGAGCTTCATGCATGCCGCCGAGTTGTTCCGTTCCCGTGGGCGGACGGTGTATCAGCGCGCCGATTCCGGCGTCCGCTGAGCCGCGCGCGATGCTCAACCTGCCGCCGTCCGGGCGGATCGTGTTCATCGGCGCTTCCACCGGGGGCACCGAGGCGATCAAGGAGGTGCTGCTCGGATTGCCCGCCGGCTTTGCCCCGGTGCTGATCGTGCAGCACATGCCCGAGATGTTCACCGGCTCGTTCGCGCGCCGCCTGGACAGCCTGTGCGCGCTCCACGTCAAGGAGGCCGAGGCCGGCGAGGCGGTGCGCGCCGGCACCGTCTATGTGGCGCCCGGACATTCCCATCTGTCGATCCGGCGGACCCCGTCCGGCTACCAGTGCGTGCTCGAACGTTCGGAGCCGGTCAACCGTCATCGTCCGGCGGTGGATGTGCTGTTCCATTCCGCCGCGACCGAAATCGGCGGCGCCGCGCTCGGCGTGCTGCTCACCGGCATGGGCAAGGACGGCGCCGCCGGCCTGCTGGCGATGCGCCGGCGCGGCGCGTGGACGGTGGCGCAGGATCAGGCCTCGTCGGTGGTGTATGGCATGCCGCGGGAAGCAGTCAACCTGGGCGCGGCGTGCGCGGTGCTGCCGCTGGGCGGGATCGCCGCCGCGCTGGTGCAGCAGGCAGGTGCCGTGGCGGCGCGGCTGCCGGAGGGCGGGCGCTGATGCGAGAATGCCGCGCCGCGAGGTGCGATCGGCGTGCGCTAAAGTCTGTCTGCCGCCGGTCGATAAGAATGAAACATGATGCTACCGGTCGCATGGACCGGGCTGCCGCCGCCCGACGCGGAGAGTGAAATGTCCGACCTATTGAAAAATATCGATGCCCGTACCCGGCTTGCGGGCACCAACAAGCTCGAGATCCTGCTGTTTACGCTCGGGACGGATCCGCGTACCGGGCGTCGCGAGACTTTCGGCATCAACGTGTTCAAGGTGCGCGAGGTCATGCGTACGCCGACGATCACCGCGGCGCCGGACATGCCGGCCTCGGTCGAGGGCATGGTCAGCCTGCGCGGCGTGCTCGTGCCGGTGGTCGATCTCGCCCGCTACGTGGGCATCGGCACCGAGGCTTCGCGCGAGATCATGATCGTCACCGAGTACAACGGCCACACCCAGGGCTTTCTGGTCGAGGCGGTCGATACCATCCTGCGCCTGGACTGGGCGCAGATGCGGGTGCCGCCGGAGATGCTCACCGCCAACATGGGCGGGCTGGTGACCGCAGTGACCGAGTTGCCGGGCAACAAGCTGGTGATGATGCTCGACGTCGAGAAGGTGTTGTCGGAGACCACGCGCTACGACGACAGCTTCCTGTTCAAGGACATCGAACCGATCGAGGACGGGGGGCAGCTCACCGTGTTTTTTGCCGACGACTCGTCGGTGGCGCGCAAGCAGATCACCCAGACCCTGGAGATCCTCGGCCTGCGCCACGTCGGCGCGGTCAATGGCCGTGCGGCGTGGGAGGAACTCAAGAAGGTCGCCGCCCATGCCGAGGCCACCGGGCGTCGCGTGCGCGATCTGGTCAGTCTGGTGCTGACCGACGTCGAGATGCCGGAAATGGACGGCTACATCCTGACCAAGCACGTCAAGTCCGACCCGCGCTTCGAGGGCGTGCCGGTGATCATGCATTCCTCGCTGTCGGGGATGTCGAACCAGCAGCTCGGCAAGTCGGTCGGCGTCGATGCCTACGTGCCCAAGTTCGAACCCCAGCGCCTCGCGCAGACCCTGCGCCGGCTGCTCAGCCGCGACGGCGCGGCGCTGGATTCGGAATAAGGCGGGAACTCAGGAACAGGAACGCGCACCATGCTCAATCTCGACAACAAGGACACCGCGCTGCTCGACACCGTCGACGGCCGCACCATGCTCGCCGGCTCCAACCGGATGGAGATCCTGCTGTTCTCGCTCGGCACCAGTGAGACCTTCGGCATCAACGTCTTCAAGGTCCGCGAGGTCTCCAAGACCCCGTTCATCACCAAGGCACCGAACATGCCGGCCGGGGTCGAGGGCCTGATCTCGCTGCGCGGCAACGTCATCCCGGTGCTGTCGCTGGCCAAGTCCATGGGCCTCGCCCGGCCCGGCGCCGCGCTCGGCGGCTCGATGATGGTCACCGAGTACAGCAAGCGCACGCTTGGCTTCCTGGTCGAGGAGGTCGATCGCATCATTCGCGTCGAATGGGACAAGGTGCGCACCCCGGACAACGTGTCGTCGAGCGTGCATAACTTCATCACCGCGATCACCGAGCTGTCCGACGGGAAGCTGGTGTCCATCCTCGACGTCGAGACCATCCTCGCCAACACCTTCGGCGAGGCCGTGGTCGGCAACATTGCGCCGATTTCGGGCGGGCACGAGGTCAATGTGTTCTTCGTCGACGACTCGGCGGTGGCACGACGCAAGATCTCCGAAGTGCTCGACAAGCTCGGCGTGCGCCACAAGCATGCGCAGAACGGGCTGGAGGCTTGGACCCGGCTCGAGGGCATGGCCTCGCATGCGCAGCAGATGGGGCGCAGCGTGGCCGAGGAAATCGACCTCATCATGGTCGATGCCGAGATGCCCGAAATGGATGGCTACGTGCTCACCCGCAACATCAAGAGCGATGCCCGCTTCGAGGGCATCCCGGTGGTGATGCACTCGTCGCTGTCCTCCGAGGCCAACCGGGCGATGGGCAAACGCGTCGGTGTCGACTCCTACGTGGCAAAATTCGACGCCGACGTGCTGGCCGACACCCTGCGCCCCCTGCTGCAGCGGGCACGGCAGATCTGAGCCGGCAGGCCTGAAGAAATACGGAGACCCACATGTCCGACCCCAAAACCAAGTTTCTCGTCGTCGATGATTTCTCCACGATGCGCCGCATCGTCCGCAACCTGCTGAAGGAACTCGGCTACACCAACGTCGATGAGGCCGAAGACGGCGCGGTGGCACTGCAAAAGCTCAACAGCGCGCAGTTCGATTTCGTCGTCACCGACTGGAACATGCCGAACATGGATGGTCTGACCCTGCTCCAGACCATCCGTCAGACACCGCACCTCAAGCATCTGCCGGTGCTGATGATCACCGCCGAGGCGAAGAAGGAAAACATCATCGCCGCCGCCCAGGCCGGCGCCAGCGGCTACATCGTGAAGCCGTTCACCGCCGCGACGATGGCGGAAAAGATGCAGAAGATCTTCGAAAAGCTCGGCAAGAGCGCGACCGCCTGAGCGCGGTCGAACCGGAAACAGGGAGCCAGCAGAACATGGCGAAGCGGACGAAAATGGACGAATCGAGCGACTCCGACGAGTTGCAGGCGTTGTTCGACAGCATCGCGTCGACCACCGCCGAAGCCCCGGTCGCGCCGGCTGCGCCGGTCGCGGCGGCGGTGGCCGCACCCGAACGTGCCGCCACCGGCGACAACGATGAACTTCAGGCGCTGTTCGACGCCGTTGCGGCCGAATTCAGCGAACCCGAGGCTGCGCCTGCCGCACCGCCGAGCGCAGCGGCGCCCGTCGCGGCCAGCGCTGCCCACCCCGAGCACAGTTGCGAAGCCGTTTTCACCCGGATAGGCCAGATGACCCGTCAGGTCCACGACACCCTGCGCGAACTCGGCGTCGACAGCGCCCTGCAGGAGGTCGCCGAAGCCATGCCCGACACGCGCGAGCGCCTCAGCTACATCGCGCAGATGACCGAACAGGCCGCCAGCCGCGTGCTCAACGCCACCGACATCGCGCGCCCGATCCAGGACAAGGTCGAGGCCGGTGCCGAGGCGCTGCGCGCGAAGTGGGACCGTCTCTACGCCAATCAGCTGTCGGTCGACGAGTTCAAGGCGCTCGCCGAGGAGACCCGCGGTTTTCTCGCGCAGGCCGCCGACAGCAGCCGGGCGACCAATGCCCAGCTGATGGAAATCATGATGGCGCAGGACTTCCAGGATCTCACCGGGCAGGTGATCAAGAAGGTGGTGGACATGGCCAACACCCTCGAGAGCCAGTTGCTGCAGGTGCTGCTCGAGGTCACCCCGCCGGAAAAACGTTCGCTCAAGCACAGCGGGCTGATGAACGGGCCGGTGGTGAGCAGCAGCGGGCGCGACGATGTCGTGACCAGCCAGGGCCAGGTCGACGACCTGCTCGAAAGCCTGGGGTTCTGAAACCCACCAGCCTGCGCCGGCATTGCCGGCCGGGCGCAGGCGGGCGCGTTGTCGCCCCGTCGTGAACAAGAACTTGGAGCGTTAGCGCCATGAGTGACTTTGCCGGTATGGAAGAGCTGCTGCAGGACTTCCTGATCGAAGCCGGAGACCTGCTGTCGGGCGTCGACAACAAGCTCGTCGATCTAGAGCGTTCTCCCGACGATCGCGGTCTGCTCAACGACATCTTCCGCGGGTTCCACACCATCAAGGGCGGGGCGGGCTTTCTCAACGCCTCCGAACTGGTGACGCTGTGCCACCTGACCGAGAACCTGTTCGACAAGCTGCGCAACGGCGAGCTGTCGGTGACCCAGGGATCGATGGACGTGATCCTCGGTGCCACCGCCGCGGTGCGCGACATGTTCGGCTATCTGGAGCAAGGCAGGCAGCCTTCAGCCGCCGATCCGGCGTTGATCGCCCGGCTGAAGGCCGCGCTGGCCGGTGCGCCGGTGGCGGCACCGGCCGCCGCTCCCGCGGTGACGAAGCCGGCGGCGGTGCCCGCGGCCAAGGAGGGCGCGCGTGCGGCCCACGAACCCGACTGGAACCTGCTGTATTCCGCGGTGGCCGGCGTGCCCGCGGTGACCGCACCGGCTGCGCCGCCGGTCGCCGAACCGGTGGTGCTCGAGGCCGCGCCCGAGCAGGTGATCGCGGCGGCGATCGGGCGGCGCAGCACCGATCGTCCGGGCAGCTCGGCGCCGGTGGGGCGGCGTGAAGGCGAACGCCAGCGCGACAACTCGATCCGCGTCGATACCGCGCGTCTGGACCAGGTGCTGAACCTGTCGGGCGAGATCGGCCTCACCAAGAACCGGCTCAACGCCCTGCGCAGCGACATCCTCTCCGGGCGCAACGACACCGAGACCCTGCATGCGCTCGACCTCGCGGTGAGCCAACTCGATCTGCTGGTGTCCGATCTGCAGAACGCGGTGATGAAGACGCGCATGCAGCCCATCGGCCGCCTGTTCCAGAAGTATCCGCGCATTGCCCGCGACCTCGCCCGCAACATGGGCAAGGATGTCGAACTGGTGCTCTCCGGCGAGGAAACCGAGATCGACAAGACGATGATCGAGGATCTGTCCGATCCCATCATCCACCTCATCCGCAACGCGGTGGACCATGGCGTGGAGCCGGGTGACGAGCGCCGTGCCGCGGGCAAGCCGACGAAATCCATCGTCCGCCTCGAGGCGCGTCAGGAGGGCGACCACATCGTCATCCTGGTGGCCGACGACGGGCGCGGCATGAACGCCGAGAAACTGCGCGCGAAGGCGGTCGAGAAGGGCCTCATCACCGACGAGGAGGCCAATACCATGGACGAGCGCCAGAGCTACAACCTCATCTTCCTGCCCGGCTTCTCACTCGCGCAGCAGGTGTCGGACGTCTCCGGGCGCGGTGTCGGCATGGATGTGGTGCGCACCAACATCCAGAAGCTCAACGGCTCGATCGACATCCGCTCGCAGCAGGGCAAGGGCACCACCTTCGTCATCAGTCTGCCGCTGACCCTGGCGATCCTGCCTGTGCTGCTGGTGCGGCTGGGCGAGCAGCCGTTCGCGGTGCCGCTGTCGATGGTGCGCGAGATCCTGCCGATCGACCCGGGCGAGGTGCAGGAGGTCGGCGGGCGGGCGACCATGGTGGTGCGCGGCGAGGTCCTGCCCATCCTGCCGCTCTCCGGCCTGCTCGGCTGGCCGCAGGAGGCGACCCCCGAATACGGCGTGCTGATGCAGACCGCGGAGTTGTCGTTCATCCTCGCCATCGACAGCTTCGCCGGGCGCGAGGACGCAGTGATCAAGTCGCTCGACGATTTCCGGCCGAAGGGCGTGGCCGGCGTGACCACGCTGTCCAACGGCCAGATCGTGCTGATCCTCGACATGAAGGAAGTGCTCGGCGGGGCCGGCGAGCAGCGCGGCGTGCCGCGCTCGGTGCTGATCCGCGAGCCCGCGCAGGCCGCAATCGCCTGATCCGGCGAGGCGTCGATGCGTACGGGGGCGGCCGGTAACGGCCGCCCCCGTTTTCTATCGCCAGCGCCCTCCAGTGGCCCGCTTGTAGCCCTGCCAGCCCTGACCTAGGATGAAATCCGGGGGCGCAGATCGGCTCCCTCCGGCGGGGAGGCGGTATGGCTAGCTTCGATTTCGACTACTGGCGCGATCTCGCGCAGCGCGACCCGGCGGCATTCTTCAAGGCCCGCAGCGCAGTGCTCGAAGGCTTCATCGCCTCCCATCCGGCTCCGCAGGCACGGCGCCTGCGCGAGATGCAGCGCTTCATCGACTGCATCCGCGCGGCCTCCGGTTCGCCGATGCGCGCAGTCAATTGCATGGCGGTGATGATGGAGGACCATCTGAGCCTCCTGCGCGAACGCGGTCGTGAACTCGACAGCGCCTCGGCCACCTTGCGCCGCGTCACCGCCCGCTTCGATCCGCTGGCCTAGGCGGGGGCGCCGCTGATCTTTCCGCCCGGGCCGGCCACCTCGGGCCGGCCTTCTCAGGCAGTGAGTTCGAGCAGTTGCGCGAAAGCCTGTTCGAACTGGCGCAGACCTTCCTGCTGCAAGATTTCGCCGGCGCGCTCGAGATCGATGCCGAGCGCGGCAAGCGCGGCGTGTTGTGCCTGCGCGGCGGCGACATCGACATCGAGGCTGCGCGCGATGCGGCCGTGGTCGCGCAAGGCGTCGAGGGTTGCGTCGGGCAGGGTGTTGACCGTTTCCGGGCCGATCAGCGGTTCGACGTAGAGCAGGTCGCTGTAGGCCGAATTCTTGGTGCCGGTGCTTGCCCACAACATGTACTGGGGGCGGGCGCCGGCGGCCTCGAGTGCGGCGAAGCCGGCGCCGTGGAAACGTTGCAGATAGCGTTGGTAGGCGAGCTTTGCGGTCGCCACCGCGGTCTTGCCGCGCAGCCCGAGCGCGTCGCCGCCGTGTTCGTCGAGCTGCTTGTCGATGAGCGTGTCGACGCGCGACAGGAACAGGCTCGCCACCGACATCACCGTCGCCGGATCGCCGCCGGCGGCGTGCAATTGCTCAAGGCCACGAACGTAAGCGGCGGCAACCGCGTCGACGTGGGCGAGCGAGAACATCAGTGTGACATTGACGCTGACGCCGGCGCCGACCAGGCGCTCGATGGCGACGATGCCGGCGGCGGTGGCCGGGACCTTGATCAGCAGGTTGGGGCGCTCGACCGCGGCCTTCAGGCGCAGGCCGGCCGCCACCGTGGCCTCGGCGTCGTCGGCGAGCGCGGGCGACACCTCGAGGCTGACGTAGCCCGCGTTGCCGTCGCTGTCGCGATAGGTCGGCGCGAGCAGGTCGCAGGCGCGCTGCACGTCGGCGATCACCAGCCGCTCGTAGCGCGCCTCGGCGTCGAGCGGCTCGCGCTTCAGGGCGGCGAGCTCGTCCTCGTAATAGCGGCCGCCGGCGATCGCCTTGTGGAAGATCGCCGGGTTGGTGGTCACGCCGGCGATGCCGTCGTCGGCGATGAGGCGGGCGAGGTGGCCGTCGTTGAGCAGCGTGCGGGAGAGATTGTCGAGCCAGATCTGCTGGCCCTGCTGGCGGACTTGAAGCAGCGGATTCATGTGCGGTCGAAGCGGGGGTGGCGGTAGGGAGACCTCATTCTGCTATGAATCGACCGGCATCGAAAGCGCATCCAGCGCGGGCTGCCAGCCCAGCGCCGTGGCGACTTCCGCAAAATCGGTGGCGGGGGCGCAGTCGATGACGACGGGCTGGCCCGAATGCGGGTGGCGGAATGCCAGGCGGGTGCAGGCGAGGAGCAGCCGGGTGCTGCCGAACAGCACCTGGAACAGCCGGTTGTGGCGCCCCTTGCCAAAGGTCGCGTCACCGATGATGGGATGCGCGATGTGCTTGAGGTGGCGCCGGATCTGGTGGCGGCGCCCGGTTTCGGGGGTGAGTTCGACGAGCGCGTAACGGCTGCTCGGATAGCGATCGACGCGATGCGGCAGTTCGGCGGTGGCGAGGCGGCGAAAGACAGTGAGCGCAGGTTGTGCGGGCTCGTCGGTGGCGGCAACGCGCTCGGTGGCGTCGCGCCGGCGGCTCAGCGCATGATCGATGACCCCGTGCTCGGCGGGATGGCCGCGGACGATGGCGAGGTAGCGCTTGTCGATGGCGCGGGTCTCGAACAGTGCGCCCAGGCTGGCTGCGGTGTCGCGGTCGAGGGCGAACAGCAGCACGCCGGAGGTGCCCTTGTCGAGGCGGTGAGCGGGATACACGTGCTGGCCGATCTGGTCGCGCAGCATCTGGACCGCGAAGCGCTCCTCGTGGGCGTCGAGCAGGCTGCGGTGCACCAGCAGCCCGGAGGGCTTGTGGATCGCGATCAGGCGGTCGTCGCGGTACAGAATGTCGAGCGGCGGGGAGGCGGACATGGCAGCGAGGGGCGCAGCGTGCGGAAAACGAAAACGACCGCGCGCGGCGGTCGTTTTCGGGGCGCGGGCCGGTGACCCGCGCGTGGAGGGCGAGGCCCTTAGGCGAAGTTTTTCGCCGCGAAGTCCCAGTTGGCCAGCTTGTCGAGGAAGGTGGCGACGAAGTCCGGACGACGGTTGCGGTAGTCGATGTAGTAGGCGTGCTCCCACACGTCGATACAGAGCAGCGCGGTATCGCCGGTGGTCAGCGGGGTGCCGGCGGCGCCCATGTTGACGATGTCGACCGAGCCGTCGGCCTTCTTCACCAGCCAGGTCCAGCCGGAGCCGAAGTTGCCCACGGCGGACGCCTGGAAGGCCTTCTTGAAGTCGTCGAACGAGCCCCACTTGGCCTTGATCGCGTCGGCCAGCGCGCCGCTGGGCTCGCCGCCGCCGTTGGGCTTCATGCTGTTCCAGAAGAAGGTGTGGTTCCAAACCTGGGCGGAGTTGTTGTACACACCGCCGGCCGGGGCCTTCTTGATGATCGCTTCGAGTTCGAGGTTTTCGTACTCGGTGCCCTTGATCAGGTTGTTCAGGTTGGTCACATAGGCCTGATGGTGCTTGCCGTAGTGGAATTCCAGGGTCTCGGCGGAGATGTGCGGGGCGAGCGCGTCCTTGGCATAGGGCAGGGCGGGCAGGGTGTGTTCCATGTGATTCTCCTGTCTGGGTTCGGTGGGGAAAGTCCGACTATTCTAGTCAGGATTGGCGACCGGCGACAATCCTCGAAACGTGCAATGTTAAGCGTTCCGTGCCAAATGCGGAATCGCGCGCAGCATGCTCGGTGGCCGCCGGAGTCCTAGTCGGTGGTGCCGGTGACACGAGTGTGGAGCGCGCCGTCGGCGAGCTGGACGCTGACTGCGTCGCCCGCGTGCACGCCGCCGACCGAGCGCAGCACCTTGCCGTCGGCAGCGCGCGCGATCGCGTAGCCGCGGGCGAGCACGGCCTGCGGCGCCAGATGCTGGAGGTGGGCGGCGAGGGCGTCCAGACGCTCGTGGCGGCGGCGCAGCAGTGCGCCCAAGCCGCGCGCGAGGCGTTCGGCGAGCGCGCTGCAGCGCTCGTGTTCGCGCGCCGGATGCGGGCGCAATGCGTGCAGGCGGACTGCGAGCTGGGCATGGCGGTAGCGGCTGCGTTCGAGCTGGCGGGCGAGCGCGGCGTCGAGGCGCGCGGCGAGTGCGGCGAGCTCGCGCTCGCCGCGCTGCAGGCGTTCGCGCGGATGCACCAGGCGCAGGGCGCAGCGATCCAGGCGCTGGGCGAGAGTCTCGAGTTGGCGGCGCATGACGCGTTCGAGTCGCGGCGCGAGCGTGTCGAGTTGCTGGTGGGCGGCGTGATAACCGGCACTGGCGAACTCGGCGGCAGCGGTGGGGGTGGCAGCGCGCAGGTCGGCGGCGAAATCGGCGATGGTGAAGTCGGTCTCGTGGCCGACGCCGCTCACCACCGGCACCGGACAGGCGCGGATCGCGCGCGCCAGGGCTTCGTCGTTGAACGCCCACAGGTCTTCGATGCCGCCGCCGCCGCGCACCAGCAGGACGAGGTCGATGGCGTCGGCGCGCGCGCGTGCGCCGACCTGCTGCAAGGCGTGCACGAGGCGCGGCGGCGCCTCGCTGCCTTGTACCGGCGCGGGGTAGAGCACGACTGGCAGGTGCGGGGCGCGCCGCTTCAGGCTGGCGAGCACGTCGCGCAGCGCAGCCGCCGCCGGCGAGGTGACGATGCCGATGGCGCGCGGAAAGCGCGGCAGGGCGCGGCGCGTGGCGGGGTCGAAGAGGCCTTCGGCGGCAAGCTTGTCCTTGAGGCGGTTGAAGGCCTCGAACAGGTTGCCGACACCGGCTGGGCGCAGGGCCTCGACGTTGAGCTGATAATCGCCGCGCGCTTCATATAGCGTGACCAGCGCGCGGGCCTCGACGCGCATGCCGTTTTCCGGGCGGAAGGCGAGCAGTTGCGCGCGGTTGCGCCACATCGCGCAGCGCACCTGGGCCTGGTCGTCCTTGAGGGTGAAATAGAGGTGGCCGGAGGCGGCGCGGGTGAGGTTGGAGATTTCGCCGCCGACCCACAGCAGCGGGATCGAGCGTTCGAGGGTCTCGCGTGCCAGACGGTTCAGGGCGGCGACGCTAAGCACCTGAGCGGACAGGGTTCCGGCGGCCGAAGGCGATCGGGAGGAGGAAAAGAAGGCGTCGTCCTGCATGGCGGGATTGTAACGGAATCCACAGGCGGCGGCCGCTGTCAAGGCGAATCCGACCGCCGCCCGCAAGTCCTTGATGTGTCAGGAGTTGGTTGGTATATATTTGTTTTTAAAGGGAAAATTGTGTTGCACAATTTTGCATCGGAGTAGCGGAAGGCTTGGTTCCAGTGGGCTTGGCGCGCATCCCGTCGAATAACCCACAAACTTATCCACAGGTTTTGTGGATTGCTCGGCATGGCGCCCGGCGGACAGCCGTTGCGGCTTCATCGCGGCCTCCGTGGGGCGGGGCGGCGCGCCTGCGCTTTCATTGCGCTGTCATGGTTCTTGCCCTGCGTGGCACGCGGCGCTAGAGTGCGCCCTTTCCCAGCGAAGGGGCTGTACGCGTGTTTTCGATCATCCAGGCTGCCGGCTGGCCGATGTGGCCACTGTTGTTTGCATCGGTCATCGCCGTGGCGTTGATCATCGAGCGTTCCGTATCGCTGCGCCGCGCCCGCGTGGTGCCCGCGGGTCTGCTCGACAACGTGGTTGCCGATCTGCGCAAGCAGGGCGCGTCGAACGAGATGATCGTGCGCGTCGCCGCCCATTCGCCGCTGGGCCGCGTGCTCGCCGCCGGGCTGCGCAACGTTGGCAGCTCGCGCGAGGTGATGAAGGAGTCGATCGAGGAGGCCGGGCGCGCCGTTGTCCATGAGCTCGAGCGCTTCCTCACCACGCTGGGCACCATTGCCTCGATCAGCCCGCTGCTGGGCCTGTTCGGCACCATCGTCGGCATGATCGACATCTTCGCCTCGCAGGGCGTGAGCGGCGCCAATCCCGCGCAACTGGCGCAGGGCATCTCGATCGCGCTGTACACCACCGGCCTGGGGCTGATCATCGCGATTCCGGCGACCATCTTCTGGCGCCATTTCCGCCGCCTGATCGACGATTTCGTCGTCGAGATGGAGCAGCAGGCGATCCGTCTGGTCGAAGTCGCCCACGGCGAGCGCAGTGCCTGACCGTCCGCGATGAACTTCCGGCGCAACACGAATTCTCGGGAGGAGCCCGAGATCAACCTGATCCCGCTGATCGACGTGGTCCTGGTGATCATCATCTTCCTGATGCTGACCACCACCTTCACCAAGGTCGGCGGGCTGGAGATCAACCTGCCGACCGCCGAGGCCGAAGGCGGCGAGGCGGTCAGCAACGAGATCACCGTGGCGGTCACCGCCGACGGCGACATCGTGGTCAATCGCCAGCCGGTTGGCGACAAGAGCATCGAGGCGATCGCCGCCGCGCTCGGCAAGGCTGCGCCGGCGGGCGGGCGCGAGCCGGTGGTGGTGATCAATGCCGACGCCAAGGCCGCGCACCAGAGCGTGATCGACGTCATGCAGGCGGCGCAGCGCGCGGGGCTGGCGCACATCACCTTCGCCACCCAGGCCGCGTCGCGGTGACGGGCTGAGCATGGCGGCGCAGGCGCCGGCCTGGTGGCGCACGCGCGGGCCGGGCG
>JAEWVQ010000154.1 GCA_023459095.1 Pseudomonadota bacterium
GTCACCGGCCACACCTACATCACCTACGGCCCGCTTGCCTGCGGCTCGACCGAGATCGTGTTCGAAGGCGTGCCGACCTATCCCGACGCCGGGCGTTTCTGGAAGATGATCCAGGACCACAAGGTCAACATCTTCTACACCGCGCCGACCGCGATCCGCTCGCTGATCAAGGCCGCGGACAACAACCCGGCAGTGCACCCCAAGAAGTACGATCTCTCCAGCCTGCGCATCCTCGGTTCGGTGGGCGAGCCGATCAACCCGGCGGCCTGGGAGTGGTACTACGAGAACGTCGGCGGCGGCCGCTGCCCGATCGTCGATACCTTCTGGCAGACCGAAACCGGCGGCCACATGATCACCCCGCTGCCGGGCGCCACGCCGCTGGTGCCGGGTTCGTGCACGCTGCCCTTCCCCGGCATCATGGCCGCCGTGGTCGACGAGACCGGCACCGAGGTGCCCAACGGCCAGGGCGGCATCCTGGTGGTCAAGCGTCCGTGGCCGTCGATGATCCGCACCATCTGGGGCGATCCGGAGCGCTTCGTGAAGTCGTACTATCCCGCCGACTTCCAGGGCAAGCTCTACCTCGCCGGCGACGGCGCGATCCGCGACAAGGACACCGGCTACTTCACCATCACCGGCCGCATCGACGACGTGCTCAACGTCTCCGGTCACCGCATGGGCACGATGGAGATCGAGTCGGCGCTGGTCGCCCACGAGAAGGTTGCCGAAGCCGCGGTGGTCGGTCGTCCCGACGACCTCACCGGCGAGGCCATCGTCGCCTTCGTCGTGCTCAAGGGCGAGCGCCCGACCGGCGAGGCGGCGCAGGCCATGATCAAGGAACTGCAGAACTGGGTCGGCCACGAGATCGGCCCGATCGCCAAGCCCAAGGACATCCGCTTCGGCGAGAACCTGCCCAAGACGCGTTCGGGCAAGATCATGCGCCGCCTGCTGCGCCAACTCGCCAAGGGCGAGGAAGTCACCCAGGACACCTCGACGCTGGAGAACCCGGCGATCCTGGCGCAATTGAAGGGCTAAGCACCTGTTCCGGGTCTTGCCGCAAGGCAGAACCCGGCGCTCCCCGCTGAGCAAGGACGCCTGCCCGGCGATCACCGGACGGCAAGGAATGTCAGGAGGAATGTAAGGAAGCGGCGACCGGTCTGCACCGGCGCCGCGGAGGAGAGAAGGCGCACGTCAGAGGCGCCTGTTGCGTTGCGGAAGCCGCCAATCCCGCCCTCAAGAGCGGGATGGCGGCACCGCCCTATAATCCGGGCAACACCGTCATCATCGGGGAGCATGATGCGCAAGGGTCTTGCCGGTCAGCGTCTGGTCGCGGTGTTCGCCGCCGGCCTCTTGCTGTTCAATTTTCCGCTGTTGTCGCTGTTCGATCGTCCGGGCTCGGTGTTCGGGGTGCCGCTGCTGCATCTGTGGCTGTTTGCCGCCTGGGGCGGCCTGATCGCGCTCGTGGCGTGGATTGCCGAGCGGGGCGGGCGATGAGGAGCACGGCCTGATGCTGCCGGGCGGTGTCGTCGTCGGTGCGTCCTTCGCCTACCTGCTGATCCTGTTCGCGGTGGCTTATTACGGCGACCGCCGCGCCGACCAGGGGCGCTCGATCATCGCCAATGCCTGGATCTACGCGCTGTCGATGGCGGTGTATTGCACGGCGTGGACCTATTTTGGCAGCGTCGGCCGTGCGGCGTCGGGCGGGGTGTGGTTCCTGCCGATCTATCTGGGGCCGACGCTGGGGCTGGCGCTGTCGTGGCTGGTGGTGCTGAAGATGATCCGCATCGCGCGCACCTACCGCATCACCTCGATCGCCGATTTCATCGCCTCGCGCTACGGCAAGAGCCATCTGCTCGGCGGGTTGGTGACGATCATCGCCGTGGTCGGCACCGTGCCCTACATCGCGCTGCAGCTCAAGGCGATCTCGAGCGGCTACCTGCTGATGACCGGTGGCCACGATGCGCACTTCGAGGGCGGCCAACTCGGCGCCTGGCTCGGCGACAGCACCCTGTACATCGCGCTCACTCTCGCCGCGTTCACGATCCTGTTCGGCACCCGCCACCTCGACACCACCGAGCGCCACGAGGGCATGGTGGCGGCGATCGCGTTCGAGTCGGTGGTCAAGCTGCTCGCCTTCCTCGCGGTCGGCATCTATGTGACCTATGTGCTCTACGACGGCATCGGCGACATCTATGCGCGCGCCGCGAGCGTGCCCGATCTCGCCGACTTGCTGCGCTTCGACGCCGCCGGCCAGCCCGGCTACGGCGGCTGGTTCTCGCTGGTGCTGCTGGCAATGCTGTCGGTGATCTTCCTGCCGCGCCAGTTCCAGGTCGCGGTGGTCGAGAACGTCAATGAGCAGCACCTGCGCCGCGCGATCTGGCTGTTTCCGGCCTATCTGTTCGCGATCAACATCTTCGTGATCCCGATCGCGCTCGGCGGCCTGTTGCACTTCGGCGCCGGCACCGTCGACCCCGACACCTTCGTCATCACGCTGCCGCTCGCCACCGGGCAGTCGCTGCTCGCGCTGTTCGTGTTCCTTGGCGGGCTGTCGGCCACCACCGGCATGGTCATCGTCGAGACCATCGCGCTCTCCACCATGGTGTGCAACGACCTGGTGATGCCCATCCTGCTGCGCAAGGCCGGCTTCGCGCGTGACGCCAGCCGCGACCTCACCGGCCTGCTGCTCGGCATCCGGCGCGGCGCGATCGTCCTCGTGCTGCTGCTCGGCTACGTGTATTTCCGCCTTGCCGGCGAGGCCTACGCGCTGGTCAGCATCGGCCTCATGAGTTTCGCCGCGGTGGCGCAGTTCGCCCCGGCGATGCTCGGCGGCATGTACTGGCGCGGCGGCACCCGTGCAGGCGCGTTCGCCGGGCTGAGCGGCGGCTTCGTGGTGTGGGCCTACACCTTGCTGCTGCCCTCGTTCGCGCGCTCGGGGTGGATCGATCCCGCCTTCGTCGACCAGGGGCCGTTCGGCCTGGGCTGGCTGCGCCCCGAGCAACTGTTCGGCATGGCGGGGCTGGACAGCCTGAGCCATGCGCTGTTCTGGAGCCTGCTGGTCAATATCGGCAGCTATGTGCTGGTGTCGCTGCTGCGCGCGCCGAGCGCGGCGGAAGCGACCCAGGCGACGCTGTTCGTCGATGTGTTCCGCCGCGGCACGGCGCCGCCGGCGAGCTTCTGGCGTACCGGCGCCGAGGTGCGCGAGCTGATCCCGCTGGTGGCGCGCTTTCTTGGTCAGCAGCGCACGCGCGCCGCGTTCGCCGCCTACGCGCGCTCGCACGGGCTGGCGTCCACCGAGCAGCTGAAGGCCGACCCCGAGCTCGTGCATTTCGCCGAAACCCTGCTTGCCGGCGCGATCGGCAGCGCCTCGGCGCGGGTCATGGTGTCGACCGTGGTGCAGCAGGAGCCCTTCGGTCTCGACGAGGTCATGAACATTCTCGACGAGGCCTCGCAGGTGCGCGCCTATTCGCGCCAGCTCGAGGACAAGTCGCGCGCGCTCGAGGCGGTGACCCAGGAGCTGCGCGCGGCCAACGAGCAGTTGAAGGAGTTCGACCGCCTCAAGGACGACTTCATGTCTTCGGTGACGCACGAATTGCGCACCCCACTGACCTCGATCAGGGCGCTGTCGGAGATGTTGCGCGACGATCCGCGCATCGACCTCGCCGACCGTCAGCGCTTTCTCGCGATCATCGTGTCGGAGGCCGAGCGTCTCACGCGGCTGGTCAATCAGGTGCTCGACCTGGCCAAGATCGAGTCCGGCCACGCCGAATGGCACAATTCCGAGGTGGATATGCGCGAGCTGGTGCGCCATGCGGTCGAGGCCACCGCGCAGCTGTTCCGCGACCGCGGCGCCGAGGTCGAGGTTGAACTGCCCGAGCGCGGGCCGCTGCTGCGCGCCGACCGCGACCGTCTGCTGCAGGTGCTGCTCAACCTGCTGTCGAACGCGGCCAAGTTCGTGCCGCCGGCGCGCGGGCGGGTCCGGGTGCGGCTGCAGGGCGATGCGCGCCAGATCCGCGTCGATGTCAGCGACAATGGCGCCGGCATCGCGCCCGGGCAGGAAACGGTGATTTTCGAGAAGTTCCGCCAGGGCGGGCATCAGGGCGGCGAGGACGACGGGCGGCCGCAGGGCACCGGTCTGGGGCTGCCGATCAGCCGCCAGATCGTCGAGCATTTCGGCGGCCGGCTGTGGGTCGAGTCGACGCCGGGGGAGGGCGCGACCTTCTCGTTCGTGCTGCCGCGTCCGGACGCGGCTGCGGGTGTGCCCGCCTGATGACATAGAATTGGGGGAGGGGAGAAAAGCATGACCAAAAAAATTCTGATCGCCGACGATGAAGCCAACATCGTCATCTCGCTCGAATTCCTGATGAAACGCGAGGGATTCGAGGTGCTGGTCGCCAACGACGGCGACGAGGCCGTGCGCCGGATCCGCGCCGAGCGCCCCGATCTGGTGCTGCTCGACGTGATGATGCCGAAGAAGAGCGGTTTCGAGGTGTGCCAGGAGGTGAAGGCCGATCCCGCGCTGCAGGGCGTGCGCATCCTGATGCTGACCGCCAAGGGCCGCGACACCGAGGTCGCCAAGGGGCTGGCGCTGGGGGCCGATGCCTACATGACCAAGCCGTTCTCGACCCGCGAGCTGGTCGATCGGGTGCGCAGCCTGCTGGAGTCGTGAGCGATGGCGGCCCGCTTGCGTTTCGCGCTCGCCGCGCTCGTGCTCGGCCTGCTGATGACCGGTCCGTTCGTGCTCACCGCGCTGCTGGTCTGGGTGGAGACCGCCGCCGACGCGCGCGCCGCCCTGCTGCAGGCGGTCAGCCCGCACCTGCCGCTGGGCGCGCTGATGACCGCGACCGCGTTCGGCCTCGGCATCGCCGTGCTGCGCGCCCTGTTCCGCCAGTACGTCGACGGCCTGTGGCGCATGGGCGAGCAGCTGCGGCTGATGCTGGGCGCGAACCGCGGCTTTCGCGTCGAACCGCAGGGCCCGCCAGAGGTGCGCGCGCTGGCGGTCGCGGCCAACGAGCTGGCACAGCAGCGCGACGATCTGCTGTCCGACGTCGAAGCCCAGATCGCGCGCGCCAAGGACTCGGTGGAGCAGGAGAAGAACCGCCTCGCCGCGCTCATGTCGGAGCTCACCCAGAGCGTGGTGGTGTGCAATCTCGATGGTCGCGTGCTGCTCTACAACAACCGCGCCCGCGTGCAGTTCCGCGCGCTCTCGGCGGCCCCCGGGGTCGCCGGCGGCGGCGAGCTGATCGGGCTCGGGCGCTCGATCTACACCGTGTTCGAGCGCAATCTGGTCGGCCATGCGCTCGAGACCATCCAGCAGCGCCTGCGCCGCCATGGCGCGCAGCCGGTGGCCAACTTCGTCACCACGACCGCGTCCGGGCAGCTGCTGCGCGTGCAGATGGCGCCGGTGCTCGCCGGCGCCGCCGGCGATCGCCTTGCCGGCGAAGATCAGGGCGCGGAGGCGGCGGAGAGCAGGGGCGAGCGCACGCTCACCGGCTTCATCCTGATGCTCGACAACATCACGCGCAATTTCGAGAATGAGTCGCGCCGCGACCAGATGCTGCACACCCTCACCGAGGGCAACCGCGCCGCGCTCGCCAATGTGCGCGCCGCCGCCGAAATGCTCGAATACCCCGACCTTCAGGATGAGTTGCGTGCGCGCTTCAGCACCGTGATTCGCGACGAGGTGCAGGCGATGAGCGCGCGTCTGGACCAGACCGCCAACGAATTCGCCGATTCGCTGAAGGCGCGCTGGCCGCTCGAGGAGATGCTCGGCGCCGACCTCATCGCCGCCGCACAACGCCGCATCGAGAGCCGCATCAAGCTGCCGACCAAGCTCGAGGAGGTCGACGAGAGCCTGTGGGTGCGGGTCGACAGCTTCTCGCTGATCCAGGCCCTGACCTATCTCGCCAGCCGCCTGTCCGATGAGTTCGAGGTGCGCGAGGTGCGCTTCCGCCTCACCGCCGCCGGCCGCCTGGTGCACCTCGACCTGATCTGGTCGGGGCAGGCGATGAGCACCGAGACGGTGATGAGTTGGGAGCTGGAGCAGATGAGCTTTGCCGGCGAGAGCACGCCGCTGGCGGTGCGCGACGTGATCGAACGCCACGATGGCGAGATGTGGCTGGAGCGCGAGAAGGTGCGCCACCGCGCCTTCTTCCGCCTCCTGCTGCCGGCCGCGGTGCCGCAGGAGGAAGTCGCCGAGGCCGCCGCTCCCGCCGCCGAGGGGCGGCCGGAGTATTACGATTTCGACCTCTTCAGCTGGTCGGAGAAATCGCACGCGCTCGACGACCGCCTGCTCACCGATCTCGCCTACACCGTGTTCGACACCGAGACCACCGGCCTCAACCCGTCCCAGGGCGACGAAATCATCCAGATCGGTGCCGCCCGCGTGCTCAACAACAAGCTCTTGCGCAGCGAATCCTTCGAGCAACTGGTCGATCCGCGCCGGCCGATGAGCGACGAGTCGATCCGCATCCACGGCATCACCCCCGACCGCCTGCGCGGCCAGCCGGTGATCGGCGAGGTGCTGCCGGCGTTTCACGCCTTCGCTGCGGAGACCGTGCTGATCGCGCACAACGCCGCCTTCGACATGCGTTTCCTGCAGATGAAGGAGGCCGCCACCGGGCTGCGCTTCGATCAGCCGGTGCTCGACACCCTGCTGCTGTCGGCGGTGGTGCATCCGAACCAGGAATCGCACCGCCTCGACGCCATCGCCGAGCGCCTCGGCCTGGTGATCCACGGCCGCCACACCGCGCTCGGCGACGCCATCGTCACCGCCGAGGTTTTCCTCAAGCTCATTCCGCTGCTCGCCGAAAAGGGCGTGCGCACGCTGCGCGAGGCGCGCGAGGCGGCGGAGAAGACCTACTACGCGCGGATCAAGTACTGATGGTGGTGGCAGCCACCCGCGGCCGGGCGCGCGCGCGATGAAGACCTTCGCCCGCAGCCTGCGCCGCTACTACGGCTGGTACACCGGCAGCTTCGTGTTCTTCGTCGTGCTGCTGGCGATCGCCGAGCAGATGGGGCTGTCGCCCTACGTGATCGGCCACGTCTTCCTGTTCGTCACGATCGCGATCTACGCCGGCATCGGCGTCATGAGCCGCACCTCCGACGTCACCGAGTACTACGTCGCCGGGCGGCGCGTGCCGGCGCTGTTCAACGGCATGGCCACGGCCGCGGACTGGATGAGCGCGGCGTCGTTCATCGGCCTGGCGGGCACCCTGTACTTTGCCGGATTCGAGGGCCTGGCCTTCGTCACCGGCTGGACCGGCGGCTTCGTCCTCGTCGCCCTGCTGCTCGCACCCTATCTGCGCAAGTTCGGCCAATACACCATTCCGGATTTTCTCGGCGCGCGCTACGAAGGCAACGTCGCCCGCCTGGTCGGGCTCGGGGCCACGGTGCTGGCGAGCTTCGTCTATCTGGTGGCGCAGATCTACGGCGTTGGCCTGGTCACCAGCCGCTTCGTCAGCGTGGAGTTCGAGATCGGCCTGTTCGTCGGCCTCGCCGGCATCCTGGTGTGCTCCTTTCTCGGCGGCATGCGCGCGGTGACCTGGACCCAGGTCGCGCAGTACGTGATCCTGATCATCGCCTACCTCGTGCCGGTGGTGATCCTGTCGTACAAGCTCACCGGGGTGCCGATTCCGCAGGCGGTGTATGGCCAGGTGCTGAGCGAGCTGTCGCAGCGCGAGACCGAGCTGTTCGAGGCCCCGGGCGAGATCGACGCGCGCGCGCAGTACGCGCAGCGCGCGCACAACTACGCGACCAAGATCGCCGCACTGCCGGACTCGCTCGACGACGAGCGCCGCGTGCTGATCGAGCGCCTCAACCAGATGCGCCTGAACAACGCTCCGGCGCGCGACATCGCGTTCGCCGAGCGCGCGCTGCGCGATCTGCCGCGCTCGCCGGCCGAAGCCCAGGTGGCCTGGGAG
>JAEWVQ010000155.1 GCA_023459095.1 Pseudomonadota bacterium
CTACACTTGGTCGTTACTTATGATTCTATTTATGAGATTGAGTACACCTTGGCCGAGGGAATAGATCTCTCACTTTTCACAGAATCTCATGAGGCGTTTTATTATACGCATGAGGGTGAACGCTTCATCGTTTTTAATCGCGGTGATGAATCGATGTTTACAGCTACGAACTGGAAAGCACAGACATTCGTGCCTTATACGACGTGGAATTTAAACACGAACGAACTCTCATCGATCGATGAGTTTAATGTGTATATGTATATCAAAAATGAGGATGGTAACAACGTCTATGGTTATTTTTACGTGGACGAGTTTGTCATCGATCACTTATTATCTGTGAGCGTTGCCATGACCTATCGTTATGAGTCCGTTGTAGGTACAACCACCGATTGGATCGACTATGTGAAGATCCTTGAGGATGGCAACGTCAATCCTGGATCTGTTTCATGGCAACTCAAAGCTGCAGCAGTGTCAACCTTGGTCACAGCGATCGGATCAGCGATTCCAGGCATCGGACTTCCCGTCTTACTCATCGGCACACCGATCACGATCTATCTTCAGTATTTATCCTTTAAAGAGCTCGTCGATGGCAACATGCTTTTTACGGGTGATATCAATGAGATTGAACGACTTAACCCATCAACAACGTTACGAAACGAGATCAATCAAGCGTATACCAATAAGTATGAAGCCTTTAGCGGTCTTGATTTAGAGATGTTTAACCTCTTTAAGTTACACCTTGGAACATTCAATAAGACATTTCATGAGTTTAAGGTGGACGAGGAATCCGTCTCGGTGATTCAGTTTAAATACATGACCGATGGCCAAGTTTACACCATCCAAGGTGAAGAGATCAACACGATCGTTGAAACGGACGATTTAGAGCCATCTGATACACCACCAAACTGTGATATCTTTTGCCTGATAAAAGAGGGATGGAAAGGCGAGGTCTTACCGTTCCTTGAGCTTCATTGGAAATGGGTCGCACTCGCATCCGTCGGATCTCTTTTCGTCATCGTTCCATGGATGGTGAAGAAGTACCGTAAGATCAAGCGTGGTGCGAAGCTCATCTTTACACCGGAGGGCTTATTCTTTTTGGTCGGTATCGGTGCACTGATTTACTTCATTCTGTTCGTATGAGCTTACCCGAATCTTTAAGCATCCTCGAGACGATCGCTTATTACTTCAAACTGCTCATCAAGATCCTTGGTCCAGTCTTTATCATCATCTTAAGCTTGCTCACGCTCTATGGTGTTTTAACCTGGATGCAAAGGATCTCCAAAGCGTGGTCGAAGATCTCCAAGGATCCCATCATGATTGGGCTATTCGTTATCGTAGCAGGTGGACTTCTCTATATCTGGTTTAGCTATATCTTACCCATCTTAAATCTTTCATATTTACTTCATTTTGAAATGGTGACCTTATGAAAAAATATCTATACTTTATCTTAATTCTGGGTGCCATGGGCATCCTTTATGTGCTGATGTTGAAAGATGAGCCCATGGGTGATGAAGATCCAACGGATAACCCTATAGCTTTAGAATCAGCAATTATTCAAGTCACAGCTATCACGGATCTTTATACACGCTATGGATCCGGTGTGATCATTGATCATGATGAGGATGTTTATCTGATCTTATCCAATCACCACATCACCGTGGACGCAAACACCATCACACTTACGATCTATGATGGCACATCCTATTCTGGAGAACTCATCAACGCCATGGCAAGCTATGACTTAGCTTTAATCCGTTTTGAGACTTCTGTGGATCTTCATGTCATGGAGATGTCAACCACTTATCAACATGGAGATCAGATCACGGCCATGGGCTATCCTGGAGGTATCTTTCAATCATCTGATGGCACGATCACACGCACCATGGTGCTAGAAAACAGTTTAACATTCCAGGTGATTCATCACTCGGCCGAGATATCCCATGGATCTTCAGGCGGAGCTTTAATCGATGGTCATGGGAAACTTATCGGTATCAACTACGCCGTGAAGGATCGAGACGGTCTCTTCATTCAAAGCTACGCGATTCCTGTTTCAAAGGTGCTTGAATTCCTGGAGGTGAGTGGCTATGACATATCATAAACGTGAGATGATCGCAGAGAGAATCGACGTGCTCGTATGAGAAGATCTATCTCTCCTGGAATCAAACACTCGTTAAGATCTACCAGCTGTCACAAGCCTATAAGTCATGGATCTTATCAGATGAGATCTATAAGGCGTTTAGACATCTCTCCTACCCATGGCACTGGGTGATCATCTGGATGTGGATGATCTCGACCAAGAGTTATGAAAGAATCCTTTTTGATGAAGAGGGATTCCAGATCATATCAGGAAACACTGGATCAGGAAAGACGTCTTTAACTTACGCGATCATTGAAAGAGACCGCATGCTCAACCATAAACCGTGGTACATCAATTCACCCTTTGAAAAACCGAAGGAAGACTTTGAGCGTGGTATCAAGTTTTTATATCACAAGCTTTACAATTTTACAGACTTCTGGAGCAACTGGAAGATGTATGCACTCCCCAATCACAAAAGATACGGTGGGATCGTGATCGATGAGATGCATCGTGAACTTGATTATCGGATGACCATGACCCGTGAGTACAAATCGAAGTTTAATCCCTTTAGAGACTATGCTGTCGTGGTGAGACACTACATCAAGAAGATCATCGCGACGACTCAGATGGAGCGTGTCGATAAACAGTTGATGCAACTCGCAAAGTATTTCCATGTCGTGAGGATCAATATCGGCTTTGACTATGAGGATTGGCTCGTTGAAACGGGTGCGTTTCGCTTTAAGATCCTCGGATGGTACGTCGATTCATACACCATCAACGCCTTATCTGATACCGACAAGGTGCTCTATAAAACGTGGTACTTCAAAAACGATTGGGCTGACTTTGACTACTATGACACATACTCCATGAGCGGTGCCTATGATCATCTCCCTTTAGCAAGATAAACAAGAAAGGACAACAGCTATGACAAAACGCATTTTACTTATCTTTATCATCATCGTCGGAGGTGTCGCGCTTCTGATGAATAAACTTGGATACACACTCACCGGGACCGTTTCGATCTCTTTAAACGTGCTCATGATCTCTTTCGCTCTCTCTTTAGCTTTCGCACTTCCCATCTTTGTCTTATACCTCCCACCCATCCTCCACAAGAAGACGAGACTCGACACAGCTAAACAGATTATGGAGGATAACATCCAGGTCGTAGAGGAAGCAATCTTCTTCAAATCAAATACCAAGTTTCAAGACATCATCAATAGACAGATTCAAGAGATCAAAGACAACTCATCAGAAATCAAGAGACAAAAAAACATCTTGGAAGATCTTGTCCAGGACATCAAGAACACAGCTGATGATATCGATGTAGCTAAAAAGAATAAACCCAAGAACAAGGGGAAGAAAAAGACCACATCAGAAGCATCTGAAGAGGCCATAAGTGAGGTTGTTTAAGATACGCATAACTATGATTTCGGAAGAAAAAAGAGCAGATAGAATCTGCTCATGGAGATGTTAAGAAAATCTAACTACTTAGTGTAATACTGATTTTGAGTTCCTTTCCAATCGATTCGCTTGTTTGTTTGAATATCAATAATTCCATATCCTTGAAGACTGTGATTGGAACATATGTCACACTTTATTACTTTATACTTCCGATTACCCAACTCAAAATGTGGAAAATTGTCTGATTTCATTTCATTGTTTTGTCTATGCATGGGTTCATAATTATTCCAAAAGTCAGCATCGTTAGGGCTTGAAAAATCTGCCTTAGGTCTTATGTGGTCTACATCCCAACCATATACATGTCTTTTACCATCACCATCGGGTCTGACTCGTTCTTTATCATAAACTCCATGATCATCACGATAAATCCAAGTTCCAAAACAATCTTGTGCCCACATTTTACTACCATATACATCATCCCATAATTTCATTGCTAAATTATTCGCTATTGACATAATACCTCCAAAAATAAAAAGCTCAGGTGGAATTCATCCTGAGCATCTGTTAATTGTTACATCCCCACGACATTATTATATGTCTAATCAAATAATTTAGCAACTCTAGCGAAAGTACATCTTACTGAAATTTTAATCTTCTTCATTATCAATTTGAAACTCATATAAATTTTTGAGCATAGCAGAGGTAAAATTCAAGATGTCTTTAGCTTGCGTTTCATTAATGTGTTCTATTTCATGGTTAGCAATATTTCCTGTTTTTCTAATTCGATCAACCCATGATTTTGCTTTTACTGGGATGTAATGATTATCATTTAAATAATCAACATACTCTACAAACTTCAAATTTGTAGATGCACCATGATTAACTGAAACATGCATAAGTAATTTTCTAGTTAACATTACAACTCCGTTAAATGCACCAATACTAAATGATTTTCTTGCTTCGTTATATAAATTTAGAATTTCATTAGGTAGTTTTTTAACATCGTCACCATATTTATAACCTGGTATCTGCTGTTCAGACTCATCAAAAAATGTGGGAAGATTACATAGAGGACATATAAAAATATGGGGAACATCCATACCTCTGTTACGTTGATATGCAGTAAATGCAAAGGATGGAGCAACATTGTTGTTACAATGACCACAAACATATTGTTTACCACTTACATTTGAGACATTCTTCCAAGGAAAAGGAAAAATTTTCATTTTAACACCTCATTCTCTTTAATTTATATAAATTATACCACAGCTATGTTCATCAAACATAAATCCACGAATTTTGTGGGTTATATTTGTTAAATATTCTATTATACTGAAGTATGTTAGATGCGCATCTTTCATTTTAAATGAAAGGATAACAAACAATGAATTTATTCGAAATGCTTAACAAGTATCACGCACGATCAACAGCTATCAAGTCCAGGGGGACAATCCATTCAGAGGAAGGACATGTCATAAGCCTGGAGAGATGTCTAAATGCTCTAAATATATCAGAGCTACAAGATATTAGTGAAGATGTTGGCTATCGGATGATTACCTGGTATCGAGAAAATACTAATAACAGCAATAATTCAATCAACAAACGAATGGCACATCTTAAAAGAGTGCTACGATATTTCAAAGTGGAAACCACTTTTTACAACTTATCATTTCTAAAAAAAGACACTTTACCTTACAGACGTTTTCAAGACAACGAACTTAAGCGTATTTTTAAGTTCATCGACTTATCAATGGAATCACCTTCAGCTACTTTAAATACGATTTTATATAAACTTATGATTTACATGTTACTTGATACTGGCCTGCGGATCAGTGAATTACTTGATATAAAAATACCCAATATTGATCTAGATAATCAGATTATTTTTTTAGAACATACAAAAAACGGCAAAAAGGAACCTATACCATTTTCAGATTTTAGTTCTCCGATAATAAAAGAAGTAATAGATTTAAGATATGATGATATTTATTTATTCTGGAATAAATTAAAAGATCGTCAAATGAATTATACCAATGATGTGCGTAATTTTATGAGGAGATTAAAGGATAAGACCGGATTGGATAGACTGCATCCTCATAGATTCAGAAAATCATATGGAACGATGATCTATAAGAAAACAAATGAAATCAGACTTGTACAAAAACTCTTGAGACATGCTGAAATATCAACCACTGAAATTTATATATCAGAAGGTATTGAAGAAGTACACAAAAGATATCATGAGGCATCTATCATTTTCTCAAATACAGTAAAGCAAAATAAGGATCACAAAAAAAACTATTTAGAATGTATGAGCTTGTTTAAATCTTTCGCTACTTCTTTTTTTGCTTCACGTATAATGACAAGTTCATCAAGCGTAACACCCAAAGCTTCAGCAATCAATGCAGCAGTATCAACCTGTGGTACCTTCCCACCTGATTCATACCTAGAAATCGTTTGCTGATGAATACCTAATTTTTCAGCTAGTTCAACTTGTGTAATATTTTTCTTACGTCGAACTTCTTTTAGATTAAAAGCTACTTCTTTCATAAAATCAGCTCCTTTGCTTGACAAATACATACGTAATGTTGTATTTTTAAATTATACATACGATGTGTTGTATTGAAGTGTAAAAATTATCGCATCATATAGGACATGATGCGCGGAAATCAATGGTGCCGAAAATAGGACTCGAACCTACGACCTGCTGATTACGAGACAGCTGCTCTACCACCTGAGCTATTTCGGCAAGAAATACTTCTTTCTCACTTTAGGATGTGCATAAATACTTAACGCTTCCCTACAAGTTTCAATCACTACACTACCTTTACATGCAAATTCACCATCAGCATTCCAATCCACATTTGAACTCGTTTCAATTTCAAAACGACTACTTGCTAAATGAAAATCTTCTCTTAACTTCTTACCACCTCTGATAAAAGATGATAAAAGTCTAAAACGCCAAAAAGACTTTGCACGTCTAAAAAGTCTTAGCTCAAATAAACCGTCATTTAAGTGAGACTTTGAAAAATTCATTAACCGCATTCCACCAACGCGATTTGAACTTAAACCTAAAATCATGGCACACTCACATGATTCTGTTTTTCCATCGTATGTAATACGAACAGGATAACGATACTCATTAGATAAATCTTTAACTGCAGCCATCATATATGCTAAATAACCATACTTCTTAATATGACGTCTTGAAACATCATAACTTACGCGTGTTAAAAGACCAGATGCTGCTGTATAAAAG
>JAEWVQ010000156.1 GCA_023459095.1 Pseudomonadota bacterium
GAGACCCGGCGCGCGATCGATGCCGCTGCCGTCGCGCTGCCGGCGTGGAGCGCTCGTCCTGCGCGCGAACGCGCGCTCGTGCTGCGCCGCTGGTACGAGCTGATCGTCGAGCACGAGGACGAGCTCGCGCGCCTGATGACCGCCGAGCAGGGCAAGCCGCTCGCCGAGGCGCGCGGCGAGGTGCGCTATGCCGCGTCCTTCGTCGAGTGGTTCGGCGAAGAGGCCAAGCGCACCTATGGCGACGCGATTCCGACCACCGCCGCCGATCGCCGCCTGCTGGTGATCCGCCAGCCGGTCGGGGTGTGCGCGGCGATCACGCCGTGGAATTTCCCCGCGGCGATGATCACGCGCAAGATCGCGCCCGCGCTCGCTGCCGGCTGCACGGTGGTGGTCAAGCCCGCCGAGCAGACGCCGTTTACCGCGCTCGCGCTCGCCGTGCTTGCCGAGCGCGCGGGCTTCCCCGCCGGGGTGATCAACGTCGTCACCGGCGATCCGGTGGCGATCGGCGGCGAACTGACCGCCAATCCGGTGGTGCGCAAGCTCTCCTTCACCGGCTCGACCGAAGTCGGCCGTCTGTTGATGGCGCAGTGCGCGCCGACGATCAAGAAGTTGTCGCTCGAACTCGGCGGCAACGCGCCCTTCATCGTGTTCGACGACGCCGATGTGGAGGCCGCAGTCGAGGGCGCGATCGCCTCCAAGTACCGCAACGCCGGCCAGACCTGCGTGTGCGCCAACCGCCTGCTGGTGCAGTCCGGCATCTACGAGCGCTTTGCCGCGCGCCTTGCCGAGGCGGTGCAGGGCCTCAAGGTCGGCGCCGGCGCCGAGCCCGGGGTGGCGATCGGGCCGCTGATCGACGACGCCGCGGTGGAAAAGGTCGAAAGCCATGTCGCCGATGCGCTTGCCGGCGGCGCGCAGCTGCTCGCCGGCGGCCGCCGCCACGCGCTCGGCGGCGGCTTCTTCGAGCCCACGGTGCTCGCCGGGGTGACGCCGGCGATGCGCATCGCGCGCGAGGAGACTTTCGGCCCGGTGGCGCCGCTGTTCCGCTTCGACACCGAGGAGGAGGCCGTGCGCATGGCCAACGCCACCGAGTTCGGCCTCGCCGCCTACTTCTACACGCGCGACGTCGGCCGTGTGTTCCGTGTCGGCGAGGCGCTGGAGTACGGCATGGTCGGCATCAACGCAGGTCTCATCGCCAGCGAGGTCACGCCTTTCGGTGGCGTCAAGCAGTCCGGGCTGGGGCGCGAGGGTTCGCGCTACGGCATCGACGAGTATCTGGAGATGAAGCTGCTGTGCATCGGCGGCATCGACCGGTGAGCGGAGAACGAGGGATGCTGCATACGACACTGGGCGCGCCGTCGCCCTGGGTGGCGCGCTTTGCGCCGCTGATCGCCGGCGGCGGCGAGGTGCTGGATTTGGCCTGCGGCAGCGGCCGCCATGCGCGCTGGCTGGCGCAGCGCGGTTTCCGGGTGGAAGCCGTGGACCGCGATGGCGTCGCCCTCGAACTGCTCCACGGCGTGCCGCACGTGAAGCCGTTCCAGGCCGATCTCGAGGACGGGCCCTGGCCTTACGCGGGCCGGCGCTTCGACGCGGTGGTGGTGACCAATTACCTGTTCCGCCCGCGTCTGGCGCAGCTCCTCGAATTGCTCGCCCCGGGCGGGGTGCTGATCTACGAGACCTTCATGCAGGGCAACGAGCGCTTCGGCAAGCCGAGCAATCCCGATTTCCTGCTCGCCCCCAACGAACTGCTGCAGCGCGTTGCCGCCGGGTGGACCGTGGTCGCCTTCGAGCAGGGCGAGATTGCCCAGCCGCGGCCGGCGGTGGTGCAGCGCCTGTGCGCGGTGCGCGGCGCGGCCACCGTGGTGCTGCCCTGAGCACAGGGGCGGTCTGCAACGCGGCTGTACGCGCGCCGTTTCAGTCTGCCCGATAGAGCGGCAGGCTGCCGACGCGGCGCTCGACTTCGTCGATCAGTTGGCGATAGGCCGGGCTGTCGGTGTCGAGGTAGCGGCGGGCGAACTCGCGCGCGGAGATGAATTCCGGCAGCCCGTGCAGCGGCGGCACCAGCGCGCTGTCGGTGAGCGGCGCGGCGAGCAGGGCGTCGATGCGCGCGGGCTCGCGCATCAGCAGTTCGCCGAAGCGCGCGCCGGCACGGTCGGCGGCGAGGTCGGCGAAGGAGAAGCCGCTGCCGTGGCGGGCGTCGGCGAGTTCCTTGTACACCCCGATCGCGTCGGCCAGCGGCTCGCCCGCCCAGGCCGCGAGCGCCGCCGAGATCACGAAGTGCTGGGCGCTGTCGTGGCGGCCGAGCAGGGTCAGTTCGTGCGCGCGTGGACGCGGCCAGTCGCGCGCCGCGGGAATCAGCGGGGCGAGGCTGCGTTCGGCGATGTAGCTGGCGAGCACCGCGAGCGCGGCGCGGCGGCGCGCCGGGTCGGCGCGCTCGCCGTCGCCGGCGGCGAGCATGGGCTGCAGCACGGCGAGCAGGGGCACCGGCTGGCGGGGCGCACGGTGGGCGAGCAACGCGGCGAGGTCGCGCTGCGCCGCTTCGAGCTGCGCGACGTGGGCGTCGTCGAGGGCGATCGCGCGTGCGCGCTCGAGCAACTCGGCCTGCCACACGTAGCGCACCTCGACGTGGCGGCGAGCGCTGTCGATACCGACGCCGCGCACGGTCTGGCGCGCGAGCGGCCACGCCTCGCCGTAGCCGGCGATGCGCAGGCCGGCGTCTAGCAGGAATTCGGCCAGCACCGGGGGCAGCGGCAGGCTGCCGAGCGCGGCCGAAGTCAGCCGCGGCGGGCCGTCGCCGGCGCCGACCGTGACACGCAGGTTGATGAAGCGCGCGGGAACGAGGCCGGGCACGGCGAGGCTCGCGCGCAGCGCCAGCGCCTCGCCGTCGAGATTGACCTGGGCGCGGCCGCCGAGGCGGCTGGCGAAGTGGTTGGCGGCGTCGTCGATCAAGCCCACCGGCAAGTGCGCGCGCGCTTCTTCACCGTCGCGCAGCCGGCGCGGGTCGTGGCGCTTGAGCAGGAGGCGGGCCTGGGCGATGGAGGCCGGCGAGATACTCGCGTCGCGTACCACCAGCGGGGTGGGGTCGAGCGCGGTGACGGCGATGCCGAGCACGACGATGAGAGGCAGGACGAGAAGCCAGAACAGGGCGCGGAGCACGGTCGGTGTGAAGGCGGGCTGGGGTTGAGGGGCGGGCGTGTGCGTTGGCGGTGCGCGCTCAGGCGGTGAATTGCAGGCGTGCGAGATGGGCATAGAGCCCGTCGCGCGCGATCAGTTCGGCGTGGGTGCCGGTTTCGACGATGCGGCCGTGGTCCATGACCATGATGCGGTCGGCGCGCTGCACGGTGGCGAGGCGGTGGGCGATCACCAGGGTGCTGCGCCCGCGCATCAGCGCGCCGAGCGCGGCCTGCACCATGCGCTCGCTCTCGGCGTCGAGCGCCGAGGTGGCTTCGTCGAGCAGCAGGATGGGGCGGTCGGCGAGGATGGCGCGGGCGATCGCGATGCGCTGGCGCTGGCCGCCGGAGAGGCGCACGCCGCGTTCGCCGAGATCGGTGGCATAACCTTCGGGGAGCGTGCGGATGAATTCGTCGGCGTGGGCGGCGACACAGGCTGCGCGCACGGCGTCGAGCCCGGCCTCGGGGCGGGCGTAGCGCACGTTCTCGAGCACGCTGGTGGCGAAGATCACCGGCTCCTGCGGCACCAGGGCGATGCGCGCGCGCACCGCCGCGGGGTCGGCCTCGGTGAGCGCGACGCCGTCGAGGCGCACGGTGCCCGATTCGGGATCGTAGAAACGCAGCAGCAATTGGAACACCGTGGTCTTGCCGGCGCCCGACGGTCCCACCAGGGCGACGCTCTCGCCGCGCCCGATGCGCAGGCTGAAGCCGTCGAGCGCCGCGGTGTCCGGGCGCGCCGGGTAGCGGAAGCGGACCGCGTCGAAGTCGACGGTGCCGAGCGCCGGCGCGGGCAGCGGGGTCGGCTGCGCGGGCGCGCGGATCGCCGGGCGGGCGTCGAGGATTTCACGCAGGCGTTCGGTGGCGCCGTTGGCGCGCTGCAGATCGCCCCAGACTTCGGAGAGCGCGCCGACGCTGCCGGCGACCAGCGCGGCGTAGAACACGAAGGCGGACAGCTCGCCGGCGCTGAGCTGGCCGGCGAGCACGTCGTGGCCGCCGATCCAGAGGATGAAGGCGATCGCGCCGAATACCAGCACCATCACCGCCACCACCAGCGCGGCGCGGTAGCGGATGCGCGCGCGGGCGGTGGCGAAGCCGCGCTCGACGAGCGTGGCGAAGGCAGCGCGGTCGGCGTCCTCGTGGCCGCAGGCCTGCACCACGCGGATCTCGTGGATGGTCTCGTCGATGCGGTTGCCGAGGTCGGCGACGCGGTCCTGGCTCTCCTTCGCCAGTCGCCGCACCTTGCGCCCGAACACGACGATGGGGGCGACCACCAGCGGCACTCCGGCCAGCGTGAGCAAGGTGAGCTTGAGGCTGGTGGTGAACAACATCGCCAGGCCGCCGATCAGCAGCAGCGTGTTGCGCAGCGCGATCGACAGGCTGGAGCCGATCACGTTTTCGAGCTGGGTGGTGTCGGCGGTGAGGCGCGAGATCACCTCGCCGGTGCGTCCAGCCTCGAACCACGACGGCGGCAGCGCGAGCAGGTGGTCGAACACGCGGCGGCGCAGGTCGGCGGTGACGCGCTCGCCGAGCCACGACACGTTGTAGAAGCGCACCCAGGTGGCGGCGGCGAGCAGCGCGATGACGCCGAACATCGCCGCCAGGGTGCGGTCGAGCCAGGCCGGGTCGCCGGCGGAAAAGCCCTGGTCGATCACCGCGCGCAGCCCCTGGCCGACGCCGAGCATGGCCGCCGCGGCGAGCACCAGGCCACACCCGGCCCACACCACCCGCCGGCGGTAGGGGCGCAGCAGGTCGCGGATCAGGGCGGGGGCGGCGTTGCGCATGGCGGCAGGGGCTCGGAGAAGGTGGGCATGCTGCGGCGCAGCCGAGGTCGACGATTGTAGGCCTTGTCCGTGGCGGCTGCGTGCTCAGGGCTGGCGCGGCGCGGGCCGCCGGCGGCTGTCGAGGGCGATGATCGCACCCGCCGCGGCAATGGTGAGGATGCCGGCAAGCGCCGCGCCGTCGGGCACGTGGCCGAACACCAGGACGCCGACCAGGGTCGCCCATACCAGCTGGATGTAGAGGATGGGCGACAGCACCGAGGCGGGAGCGCCGCGGAAGGCGCGGATGAGCAGGAAGTGGCCGGTGCCGCCGTAGATGCCGAGCGAGACGATCATCGCCGCGTCGAGCACGTCTGGCATCGGTCCGCCCCAGATCCAGGGCAGTACCAGACTCATGCCCAGGGTGCCGATGAGCGCGGTGTAGAACAGCATCGTCACTGGATTCTCGGTGGGCGAGAGTTGGCGGGTGAGGATCTGGTAGATCGCGTAGGTGAGCGCCGCGCCCAGCGCGAGCGCGATGCCCTCGGCGACCAGCCCGCTGCCCGGGCGCGCGATCAGCAGCACCCCGACGAAGCCGACCACGACCGCGGCCCAGCGTAGCGCGCCGATGTGCTCGCCGAGAACCGGGCGGGCGAGCAGAGTCACCAGCAGCGGCGCGGCGAACACGATCGCGGTGGTTTCGGCGAGCGGCATGCGCGCGAGCGCCGCCATGCCGAAGAAAGTGGTGCCGAGCAGGCACAGCGCGCGCACCACCTGGCGGCCGGGGCGCTGCGTGGCGATCAGCCGCGAGCGCATCGAAGGCGCGAGAAACACCAGCATCAGCAGGAAGTGCACCACGTAGCGCGACCACACCAGCATCGGCACCGGATAGGTCTGGCCCAGATGCTTGGCGGTGGCGTCGAGGAGCACGAACAGGAACAGCGCGCCGAGCAGCAGCAGGACGCTGCGCGCCAGCGTGGGGGTGGAAAAGGACATTGGGGGGACTGTTGTTGTTATGGATCGGCGCGCGGGGCAATCAGCCCGAGCCTTCGACGTAGTAGTCGAGGCGGCCGCGCGGGGCGAGGTATTCGACGACCTCGACCGGCAGCTTCGCCGGGTCGAGCGCGCTGTCGATGCCGAGGTCGACCTCCTGCAGGTCGAGCAGCATGGCTTCGTGGCGCGGAATGTCGCGATCATGGAGCATGACCAGAGGGCGCAGCAACTGCTCCGGCCGGGTCTCGACGACGAGGCCGGTGGCGCCGTTGGAGAGCGCGACGAAGGTGCCGGGCGGATAGACGCCGAGGGTCTTGATGAAGAGCTGCAGCAGCGTCGGGTCGAAATGCGCACGCTCGGTGCTGAACATCTGGCGCAGGGCTTCGGAGGGCATCTTCGCCTCGCGCAGGTCGAACGGGTTGCACAGGTTGTCGTAGCGGTTGGCGATCGCGGCGATGCGTGCCAGGCGCGGAATCTTCTCGCCCGCGAGCGCGTTCGGAAAACCGCTGCCGTCCCAGTGCTCGTGGTGGCAGGCGAGCACGTTGCGGGTCGGCACCGGCAGCTCGCGCAAGGCGGCGACGATCTTGATGCCGTAGCCGATGTGCGCGCGGTAGAAGGCCTCCTCGGGCGGGGTGCGCGGCGAGGCACGCAGCACCCGCGGCGGAATCTCGGCCTTGCCGACGTCGTGGAGCAAGGCGCCGAGGCCGAGCTGGCGCAGTTCGGCGGCGCCGAGCCCGGCGGCGCGGCCGAGCAGCAGCGCCAGCGCCATCACGTTCATGGCGTGGAAGGCAAGGCCGGCCTCGCGGCACTTCTGGTTCACCAGATGGATGACCATGCTTTCGGCGCCGACCAGGCTGTCGACGACGCGGCCGACGAGGGCGTTGGAGCGCGCATGGGCTTCGGCCGGGCGGGCGGTGATCGATTTCAGGATGTCGCCGGCGGCGACCGCCTCTTCCTCGTAGCGCCGCTCGCAGCGCGCCAGCCCTTCGCGCTGGCGGCGCAGGTGCTCCAGACGCTCGCGCTTGTCGTCGAGCATGGCCTCGAGTGCGGCGGCGGCGAAGTCGCCTTCTCCCTCCGCTGCGCTCTGGGGCGCGGGCAAGGGGTCGGCGGTGCTGCGCGCGGGGTCCCAGTCGACCTCGTGCAGGCCCAGCTCACGCAGGGTGCGGATCTGCTTGTCGCTGGCGAGGCAGAACTCGTTGAGGAGGAAGGGGTGGCGCATCCAGCCCAGGTTGGCGAGGGAAATGAAGACGCCCGGCTGGAGGCGGTCGATGCTGACTTTCTGCATGGTGAGGTGTTTCGTTGGACGGAGCGATTGTAAGCGCAGTGTCTAGCCCGCGCCGCCGTGACGCTGCGCCTCGATGATCCAGCCGTTGAAGACGCCGCGCGCGGCATCGATGACTTCGCCGGCGGTCAGGCCGATCGGGCCGATGCCTTCGCGCGCCAGCCGGTCGGCGGCGGCGCCGTGCAGGTGGACGGCGGCGATCAGCGCCTGCTCTGCGGGCCAGCCTTGGGCGAGCAGGCTCAGCGCGAGTCCGCTCAGCACGTCGCCCATGCCGGCGGTAGCCATGCCGGGGTGGCCGGTGCCGTTGATGTACCAGTGGCCATCGGGAGTGGCGATTACGCTGCCGCAGCCCTTGAGCACGACATGGGCGCGGTAGCGGGCGGCGAGGGCGAGCGCGGTGCCGAGGCGGTCGGCCTGTACCGAAGCGGTGTCGCAGCCGAGCAGGCGGGCGGCCTCCGCGGGATGCGGGGTGAGCACGGTGGCGGCATTGCGGGTGGCGAGCGCGGCTTCGAGGACCGGGTCGTGGGCGAGCAGGTTGAGCCCGTCGGCGTCGAGCAGGAGCGGGGTGTCGCGGGCGATCGCCGCGGCGACCAGGGCGGCTGCGGTCGCGCCGGTGCCGAGGCCGGGGCCGGCGGCGAGTGCGCTCAGTGCACCGGGCAGCGCAGCGGCCGGGCGCAGCATGAGCTCGGGGTGGAACGGATCGACGCTCGGCGCCGCGGGGTCGAGCAGGCCGACGAACACGCGGCCGGCGCCCAGCCACAGCGCGGCGCGTCCGGCGAGCAGCGCCGCGCCGGCCATGCCGTGATCGCCGCCGAGCACGCCGGCGTCGCCGTGGCGGCCCTTGTGGGTGTTGCGCGGGCGCGGCACGAGCCACGGGCGGAACAGGCTCGGCCGGATCGCCTGGCCGCGCATGGGCAGCCAGGCCGGGGCGTCGATGTCCAGACGCTGGACGGAGATCTCGCCGCAGTAGTCGGGGCCGTCGAGGGTGAGCAGGCCGGGCTTGAGCGCGATGAAGGTGGTGGTGTGGGTGGCGCGGAAGGTGTGTCCGAGCGGGCGGCCGGTGTCGGCGTCGAGCCCGCTGGGCACGTCGAGCGCCATGCGTGGCGCGTGCTGGGCGTTGAGGCTGTCGATCCAGGCGGCGAGCCGGCCTTCCAGCGGACGCTTGAGGCCGATGCCGAACAGGGCGTCGACCACCAGCGCCCAGCCTTCGGCGGGCGCTGCCGGCAGGTCGGACACGGTGGTGCCGCCGGTGTGTACGAAATCTGCGTGCGCCTTGGCGGCCTCGGCGGGGAGGGCAGCAGCCTCGCCGGCGAAGGCGACCACGACCTCGCGCCCGGCTTGGCGCAGCTGGCGCGCCATCACGAAACCGTCGCCGCCATTGTTGCCCGGGCCGCAGGCGATCAGGATCGGGCCGGGCCTATCCATGATCAGGCGCACCGCGTCTTCGGCAGCCGCGCGCCCGGCGCGCTCCATCAGCGAAGGTCGTGCGCTCGGAATCAGCTTGCCCTCGATTTCGCGGATGCCGGCGACGGCGTAGATGGGCAGGGCGGGCGCGAACATGGGCGGGTCCGTGGTGAAAGAAGGGCCCGATTGTAATCCGCTGCCGGGCGCGCCCGCGGTTTTGCCGCGGCCCGGCGCGGTGCGCGTTTCAGCGCACGTGGTTGCCTTCGCGGCGTTTTTCGACGCGCTGCTCGTGCACCAGTTCGACGCTGCCGTCCTCGCTCGTGGTCTCGAGGCGGACGGTGAAGCCCCACAGGCGGGCGACGTGCTTGAGCACTTCCTCGGCGCTGTCGCCGAGCGGCCGGCGGCGGTACTGCTGGTGGCGCAGGGTGAGCGAGCGGTCGCCGCGCAGGTCCACGTTCCAGACCTGCAGGTTGGGTTCGCGGCTGCCGAGGTTGTACTGGTCGGAGAGGATCTCGCGTACCCGGCGGTAGCCGCTGTCGTCGTGGATGGCGGAGACCCTGAGCTTGTCCTGGCGGTCGTCGTCGAGCACCGCGAACAGGCGGAAGTCGCGCATCACCCGCGGCGACAGATACTGGGCGATGAAGCTCTCGTCCTTGAAATTGCGCATCGCAAAGTCCATCGTTGCGCGCCAGTCGCTGCCGGCGATGTCGGGGAACCAGCGCCGGTCTTCGTCGCTGGGGTCGGTGCAGATGCGGCGGATGTCCTGCCACATCGCGAAGCCCAGCGCATAGGGGTTGATGCCGTTGTACCAGCGTGCGCTGTAGGGCGGCTGGTAGACCACATTGGTGTGCGACTGCAGGAATTCGAGCATGAAACTGTCGGCGAGGAGGCCCTCGTCGTACAGCGTGTTGAGCAGGGTGTAGTGCCAGAACGTGGCCCAGCCTTCGTTCATGACCTGGGTCTGGCGCTGCGGGAAGAAATACTGCGCGACCTTGCGCACGATGCGCACCACCTCGCGCTGCCAGGGTTCGAGCAGCGGGGCGTTCTTCTCGATGAAATAAAGCAGGTTCTCCTCGGGCTCGGCGGGAAAGCGCCGCTCGCCACCGGTCGCGGCGCGAATCTCGTGCTGTGGCAGGGTTCGCCACAGGTCGTTCACCTGGGTCTGCAAATACTCCTCGCGTTCGCGCTGGCGCAGCTTCTCCTTGGCCATCGACAGCGGCGGCGGGCGCTTGTAGCGGTCCACGCCGAGATTCATCAGCGCGTGGCAGGAGTCGAGCAGCAGCTCGACCTCCTCCTCGCCGTAACGCTCCTCGCAGCTGGCGATGTAGTGCCGGGCGAAGACGAGGTAGTCGATGATCGCGTCCGCATTGGTCCACGTGCGGAACATGTAATTGCCCTTGAAGAAGCTGTTGTGGCCGTAGGCCGCGTGGGCAATCACCAGGCCCTGCATGGGCAGGGTGTTTTCCTCCATCAGGTAGGCGATGCAGGGGTTGGAGTTGATCACTATCTCGTAGGCCAGCCCCATCTGGCCGCGGCGGTAGCCCTTCTCGGTGGCGAGGAAGTGCTTGCCGAACGACCAATGGTGGTAGTTCACCGGCATGCCCACCGAAGCGTAGGCATCCATCATCTGCTCGGCGGTGATGATCTCGATCTGGACCGGATAGGTGTCCAGCCCGTAGCCGGCGGCGACGCGGGCGATTTCGGCGTGGTACTGGTCGATGCTCTCGAACGACCATTCCGATCCACCCGGCAGGGGCTTTTTCTTCAGCGTCCGTTTCATACGAGGCTCTTCTTGAAGAGTTCTCTGAACACCGGATAGATATCGGCCGGTTTCTCGATGCGCTGCATGGCGAAATTGGGGTGGTGGCCGCCGAGTTTGTCGTACTCGCGCCACAGGTTCTGCGGCTCGCCCGGGGTGATCTCGATGTAGGCGAAGTACTGGCACCATGGCAGGATGTCGCGCGCGAGAATCTGTCGGCAGATCGGCGAGTCGTTGTCCCAGTTGTCGCCGTCGGAGGCCTGCGCGCCGTAGATGTTCCACTGCCCGCCGGCGTAGCGCTGGACGATGATGTCGTGCATCAGGTTGAGCGCGCTGGAGACGACGGTGCCGCCTGACTCCCGCGAGTGGAAGAACTCGTTCTCGTCGGTTTCCTTGGCCACGGTGTGGTGGCGGATGAAGACCACTTCGATGTGCTCGTAGGTCCGGTTGAGAAACAGGTAGAGCAGCATGAAGAAGCGCTTGGCGGTGGATTTCTTTTCTTCGTCCATCGAGCCGGAGACGTCCATCACGCAGAACATCACCGCCTGGGTGGTCGGCTGTGGCTCGCGGACGCGGTTGTTGTAGCGCAGGTCGAAGCTGTCGATGAACGGAATGTTGTCGATGCGCGCGCGCAGGCGGGCGATCTCGTCGCGCAGCGCGCGTGCGGTGTCGCTGTCCTCGCCATCGCGCGCTATGGCCTCTTCGAGTTCGCGCTGCAGTTCGCGCACGCGTGCCGCCGACGGCGAGCCGAGCGCGAGGCGGCGGCCGAGGGCGCCGCGCATCGAACGCACGATGTTGATGTTGGCCGGCACCCCGCTGGTGGTGAAGCCGGCGCGCCGGGTCTTGAAGTCGGTGACGCGCGCGAGTTGCGTGCGCACCAGATTGGGCAGGGCGAGGTCGTCGAAGAAGATGTCGAGAAACTCCTCGCGCGACAGTTGAAAGACGAAGTCGTCCTCACTCTGGCCCTCGTTGCTCGCCTTGCCGCCGCCCTTGCCGCCGCTGCCGCCGCCCAGCGGGCGGTTGATGAGGTCGCCGCCGAGGAACTGGTCATTGCCGGAGAAAACCTGCTCCCAGATGCCGCCCTTGCCGTGCTGAAAATGGGGTTCGGAGAGGTCGCGGGCGGGAATCGAGATCTGCTCGCCGTTGTCCAGGTCGCGAATCGATCGCCCCTGGATCGCCTCCGACACCGCGCGGCGGATCTGCTGCTTGAAGCGACGGACGAAGCGCTGGCGGTTCACCGCGCTCTTGTTCTTGCTGTCGAAGCGTCGATCGATGATGCGAACCATGCTTGCTCCCCGGCCGGCGGCCGCGCCGCGCGCACGCGGCCGGCCGCCTTCCTCACGCGCTCAACAGGCGGTCACGAGGACTTCCGTACCCGCAGATACCATTCGCACAGCAGGCGGACCTGCTTCTCGGTATAGCCCTTTTCGATCATGCGGTTGACGAAGTCCTGATGCTTCTTCTGCTCGTCGGCGCTGGCCTTGGCATTGAAGCTGATCACCGGCAGCAGGTCCTCGGTGTTGGAGAACATCTTCTTCTCGATCACCGCGCGCAACTTCTCGTACGAGGTCCAGCTCGGGTTGCGGCCTTCGTTCTTGGCACGTGCGCGCAGCACGAAGTTGACCACCTCGTTGCGGAAGTCCTTCGGGTTGCTGATCCCGGCCGGCTTCTCGATTTTCTCGAGTTCTTCGTTGAGCGCTGCGCGGTCGAGGATTTCGCCGGTGTTCGGGTCGCGGAATTCCTGGTCCTGGATCCAGAAGTCGGCATAGATCACGTAGCGGTCGAAGATGTTCTGACCGTACTCGGAGTAGCTCTCGAGGTAGGCGGTCTGGATTTCCTTGCCGATGAACTCGGCGTAGCGCGGGGCCAGGTACTCCTTGATGAAGCCGAGGTAGCGCGCCTCGGTCTCGGGCTGGTATTGCTCCTGCTCGATCTGCTGTTCGAGCACGTACATCAGGTGTACCGGGTTGGCGGCGACCTCGCGGTGATCGAAGTTGAACACCCGCGACAGCACCTTGAACGCGAAGCGGGTGGAGAGTCCGGTCATGCCTTCGTCGACCCCGGCGTAGTCGCGGTACTCCTGGAAGCTCTTGGCCTTGGGGTCGGTGTCCTTGAGGTTCTCGCCGTCATAGACCCGCATCTTGGAGAAGATGCTCGAGTTCTCGGGCTCCTTGAGGCGCGACAGGGTGGAGAACTGCGCCATCATCTTCAGGGTGTCGGGCGCGCATGGCGCTTCGGACAGCGAGCTGTGGGTGAGCAGTTTCTCGTAGATGCGGATCTCGTCGGTGACGCGCAGGCAATACGGCACCTTCACCGTGTAGATGCGGTCGAGGAAGGCCTCGTTGTTCTTGTTGTTCTTGAACGCCACCCATTCGGATTCGTTCGAGTGCGCCATCACGGTGCCGTCGAACGGGATCGCGCCGAAGCCCTCGGTGCCCTTGTAGTTGCCCTCCTGGGTTGCGGTGAGCAGCGGATGCAGTACCTTGATCGGCGCCTTGAACATCTCGACGAACTCGAGTAGCCCGCGGTTGGCGAGGCACAGCCCGCCCGAGTAGCTGTAAGCGTCGGGGTCGTCCTGCGAGTACTGCTCGAGCTTGCGGATGTCGATCTTGCCGACCAGCGAGGAGATGTCCTGGTTGTTCTCGTCGCCGGGCTCGGTCTTCGCGACCGCGATCTGGCGCAGCACCGAGGGGTTGAGCTTGACCACGCGAAAGCGCGTGATGTCGCCGCCGAACTCATGCAGGCGCTTGACCGCCCACGGGCTCATGATGGTGTTCAGGTAGCGCCGCGGGATGCCGTAGTCGTCGTCGAGGATGCGACCGTCTTCCTCGACGTCGAACAGGCCGAGCGGCGACTCGTGCACCGGCGAACCCTTGATCGCGTAGAACGGCACCTTCTCCATCAGACTCTTGAGCTTCTCGGCGAGCGAGGATTTGCCGCCGCCGACCGGGCCGAGCAGATAGAGAATCTGTTTCTTTTCCTCCAGCCCCTGCGCGGCGTGTCGGAAGTACGACACGATGTGCTCGATGACTTCCTCCATGCCGTAGAAGTCGCGGAAGGCCGGGTAGAGGCGCAGCACCTTGTTGGAGAAGATGCGCGACAGACGGGGATCGAGCCGGGTATCGACCAGTTCCGGCTCGCCGATGGCCATCAGCATGCGTTCCGCGGAGGTGGCGTAGGCCGAGCGGTCGTTCCTGCACAGCTCCAGGTACTCCTGGATCGACATCTCGTCTTCGCGGGCGGCTTCGTAGCGGGCCTGGTAGGCGTTGAAGATGCTCATCGGGACGTCTCCTTGTCAGACGGGTCTGCAAAGACCCGGCAATGCAGGCTCGCCAGCGAGCGGCGCCGTCATCGGCGGCGTGCCGTGATGCCCGACCTGTCGCCCCGGGCTGGCCTCACCCATCAGAGGTCGCGGCATGGCGTGAGTTCCTTGCCGCGTTGTGCATTTTTTCACTCGTCGCAACGCATTTTTACGCCGGAATCGGGCTGGAAGGAAGGCTGGTGCGCTGTGCTAGAATCGCCGCTTTACCGAAAGATGCCGGCATCGAAGGCAAACTCCCGCGAGATGGGGTGCCCGACGGTCCGGTTGTGTTTTTGACCTATCAGGATCGAGTTAATGACCACCCAGGAAAGCCAGAGCGTCCTCGAGCGCCGCATCGACATGTCCGTTCCGATGGCGGAAATCGAAAAGGAAGTGGACGCCCGCCTCAAGAAAATGGCCCGCACCGTGAAGATGCCCGGTTTTCGTCCTGGCAAGGTGCCGATGAAGATCGTCGCCCAGTCCTACGGCCCGCAGGCGCGCTCCGAAGCGATTGGCGCCGCGGTCGAGAAGGCTTTTGGTGAACAGGTGCGGGAACAGAACTTGCGTGTGGCTGGTTATCCGCGGATCGAGCCGAAGGAAGCGGCCAGCGAAGGCGTGCTGGAATTCAGCGCCGTGTTCGAGGTCTATCCGGACGTGACCGTGGGTGAGCTGGGCGAGCAGGCGATCGAACGTCCGCAGCTGAGCGTGGGCGATGCCGAGGTGGACAAGACTATCGACGTGCTGCGCAAGCAGCGCACCTCGTTCGAAGCTGCCGATCGCGCCGCCGCAGAAGGCGACCGTGTGCAGATCGACTTCGCCGGGCGCAAGGATGGCGAGCTGTTCGACGGTGGCCAGGCGAGCGACTTCCCCTTCGTCATCGGCGCGGGCGCGATGCTGAAGGACTTCGAGACGGCCGTCACCGGGCTGAAGGCGGGCGAGAGCAAGACCTTCGACATGACCTTCCCGGAGGACTACCACGCCGCGCATCTGGCGGGGCAGACGGTGCAGTTTGAAGTGACGGTCAAGAAGGTCGAGGCGGCGGTACTGCCCGAGGTCGATGCCGACTTCGCCAAGGCACTGGGCGTGGCCGATGGTGACGTCGCCAAGTTGCGGGAAGAGGTCAAGGCGAATCTGGAGCGTGAGGTGAAGCGTCGCGTCCAGGCCAAGGTCAAGGAGCAGGTGATGAATGCCCTGCTCGCGGTGACGCCGATCGAGGTGCCGAAGGCGCTGATCGAGGCCGAGTCGCAGCAGCTCGCCGACAACGCGCGGCGCGACATGGAAATGCGCGGCATGCCGACCAAGGACATTCCGGTGCAGGCCGCCTGGTTCGTCGAGCAGGCTGAGCGCCGTGTCAAGCTCGGGCTGATCATGGCCGAACTGGTGAAGTCGAAGGAATTGAACGCCAAGCCGGAACAGATCCGCGCGCTGGTCGAGGAGATGGCGCAGAGCTACGAGGATCCGTCCGAACTGGTGCGTTGGTACTACGCCCAGCCTGAGCGGCTGGCGCAGGCCGAAGCCGTGGTGATCGAAGACAACGTAGTCACCTGGGTCACCGAACAGGCCAAGACCACCGACAAGGCGGTCGGCTTCGACGAACTGATGGGCAACAACGCAGCGTGATGCTGCAAGAGGGCTGACGAATGATGCACGGAACACCGCAGCAAAACAGTACCTGGGATCCGGTCGGCCTCGGCCTGGTTCCGATGGTGGTCGAACAGAGCGGTCGCGGCGAGCGCGCCTACGACATCTATTCGCGCCTCCTCAAGGAGCGGGTGGTGTTCCTCGTCGGCCCGGTCAACGATGTCACGGCGAATCTCATCGTTGCCCAGATGCTGTTCCTCGAGTCCGAGAATCCGGACAAGGACATTTATTTCTACATCAACTCGCCCGGTGGCTCGGTCACCGCGGGGATGGCGATTTACGACACCATGCAGTTCGTCAAGCCGAACGTGAGCACGCTGTGCATCGGCCAGGCGGCGAGCATGGGCGCCTTTCTCCTCGCCGCGGGCGAGAAGGGCAAGCGCTTCTGCCTGCCCAACTCTCGGGTGATGATCCATCAGCCGCTGGGCGGCTTCCAGGGGCAGGCGTCGGACATCGAGATCCACGCCCGCGAGATCCTCTACCTGCGCGAACGCCTCAACGGCATGCTGGCCCAGCACACCGGGCAGAGCATCGAGCGCATCGAGAAGGATACCGACCGCGACAACTTCATGTCCGCGGCGTCAGCCGTCGAATACGGCCTCGTGGACAAGGTGCTGACCAGCCGCGCCGACACCTGAACCAGGAGAACACGACCATGACGGAAAAGAAGGCGGGCAGCGAAAAGCTGCTGTACTGCTCGTTCTGCGGCAAGAGCCAGCACGAAGTCCGCAAGCTCATCGCCGGCCCCTCCGTCTTCATCTGCGACGAGTGCATCGAGCTGTGCAACGACATCATCCGCGACGAGATCGCCGAAGGTGCCGAGCCCGACAGCATCAAGGGCAAGCTGCCCACGCCACAGGAAATCTGCGAGATCCTCGATCAGTACGTGATCGGGCAGGGGCAGGCCAAGCGCAATCTCGCCGTTGCGGTCTATAACCACTACAAGCGTCTGCGCCACCTCGGCGGCCACAAGGGTGATGATGTCGAGCTCTCCAAGAGCAACATCCTGCTGATCGGCCCCACCGGCTCGGGCAAGACGCTGCTTGCGCAGACCTTGGCACGCCTGCTCAACGTGCCCTTCGTGATGGCCGACGCCACTACGCTGACCGAAGCTGGCTACGTCGGCGAGGATGTCGAGAACATCATCCAGAAGCTGCTGCAGAAGTGCGACTACGACGTCGACAAGGCCCAGCAGGGCATCGTCTACATCGACGAGATCGACAAGATCTCGCGCAAGGCGGATAACCCCTCGATCACCCGCGACGTTTCGGGCGAGGGCGTGCAGCAGGCACTGCTCAAGCTGGTCGAAGGCACGATCGCGTCGATCCCGCCGCAGGGCGGACGCAAACACCCGAATCAGGATTTCATCCAGGTCGATACCACCAACGTGCTGTTCATCTGCGGCGGCGCCTTCGACGGTCTGGAAAAAGTGATCCGCAATCGTACCGAAAAGGTCGGCATCGGCTTCGGTGCGGAGGTCAAGAGCCGCGAATCGAACACCATCACCGAGACCTTCCGCCAGGTCGAGCCGGAGGATCTGATCAAGTTCGGCCTGATTCCCGAATTGATCGGCCGTCTGCCCGTGGTCGCCACCTTGCAGGAACTTGACGAGGATGCGCTGATCAAGATCCTCGTCGAGCCCAAGAACGCACTGATCAAGCAGTATCAGAAGCTGTTCTCGATGGAGGGGGTCGAACTCGAGATCCGCCCCGCGGCCCTGCATGCGGTGGCGCGCAAGGCGATCCGCCGCAAGACCGGCGCTCGCGGCCTGCGCTCGATCCTCGAGGCGGCGCTGCTCGACATCATGTACGACCTGCCGACCATGGTCGGCGTCGAGAAGGTGGTGATCGAGGAACCGACCATCGAGGATGGCGCCAAACCTCTGCTGATCTACGCCGAGCAGCAGAAGGTGTCCGGCTCGAACTGAGCTGTTTCGACCTGCCGCTTGAATTTCGAGGTCACGCCCGCATATGGGTGTGACCTTTATCGGAAGGAAAACCAAAATGTCGGGCGCTGTCGACCTCCCCAACGAACAAATGGAACTCCCGCTGCTGCCGCTGCGCGATGTGGTGGTGTTCCCGCACATGGTCATCCCTCTCTTCGTAGGACGACCGAAGTCGATCAAGGCCCTGGAAAACGCCATGGAGGCGGGCAAGAACATCCTCCTCGTGGCGCAGAAATCGGCGGCCAAGGACGAGCCCGCGATCGAGGACATGTACTCGATCGGCTGCGTCGCCAACATCCTGCAGATGCTCAAGCTGCCTGACGGCACAATCAAGGTGCTGGTCGAGGGCGTGCAGCGCGCGACCATCGATTCGGTCGAAGACCTGCGCCATCTGTTCGTCGCCAAGGCCACGCCGGTTCCGGTGCCCGAGATCGACAACAACGAGGTCGAGGCCATGCGCCGGGCGATCATCGCCCAGTTCGACCAGTACGTTAAGCTGAACAAGAAGATTCCGCCGGAGATCCTCACCTCGCTCGGCGGTATCGAGGAGCCGGGCCGGCTCGCCGACACCATCGCCGCCCACCTGCCGCTCAAGCTCGAGCAGAAGCAGGACGTGCTCGAAATGTTCGACACCGGCGAGCGTCTGGAGAAACTCCTTAACCAACTCGAGACTGAACTCGACATCCTGCAGGTCGAAAAGCGCATCCGTGGACGCGTCAAGCGCCAGATGGAGAAAAGCCAGCGCGAGTACTACCTCAACGAGCAGGTCAAGGCGATTCAGAAAGAACTCGGGGAAGGCGAGGAAGGCGCCGACCTCGAGGAGATGGACAAGAAGATCAAGGCCGCGGGCATGCCCAAAGAGGCACTCGCCAAGGCGCAGTCCGAGTTCAAGAAGCTGCGCCTGATGTCGCCGATGTCGGCGGAAGCCACCGTCGTGCGCAACTACATCGAGGCCATGATCGGCCTGCCGTGGAAGAAAAAGTCGCGCGTCAGCAAGGATCTCGCTGAAGCCGAGAAGGTCCTCGACAGGGATCACTACGGCCTCGAACGGGTCAAGGAACGCATCCTCGAGTATCTTGCCGTGCAGCAGCGCGTCGACAAGGTGAAGGCGCCGATCCTGTGCCTGGTCGGGCCTCCGGGCGTCGGCAAGACCTCGCTCGGCCAGTCGATCGCCAAGGCGACCAACCGCAAGTTCGTGCGCATGGCGCTTGGCGGCGTGCGCGACGAGGCCGAGATCCGCGGTCATCGCCGCACCTACATCGGCTCGATGCCGGGCAAGATCTTGCAGAACATGAGCAAGGTCGGCGTCAAGAACCCGCTCTTCCTGCTCGATGAAGTCGACAAGCTGGGCATGGATTTCCGCGGCGACCCGTCTTCGGCGCTGCTCGAGGTGCTCGACCCCGAGCAGAACCACACCTTCCAGGACCACTACGTCGAGGTTGATTTCGATCTGTCGGACGTGATGTTCGTGGCCACGGCGAACACGCTGAACATCCCCGCGCCGCTGCTCGATCGTATGGAGGTGATCCGGCTGTCCGGATACACCGAAGACGAAAAGGTGAACATCGCCCAGCGCTATCTGCTGCCCAAGCAGATGAAGAACAACGGCCTCAAGCCCGAGGAACTCACCGTCACCGAGGATGCGCTGCGTGACGTCTGCCGTTACTACACGCGGGAGGCTGGTGTGCGCAGCCTCGAGCGCGATGTGTCGAAGATCTGCCGCAAGGTGGTGAAGGCGCTGGTGCTTAAGCCGCGAGCGAGCAAGATCGTGGTCAATGCCAAGAATCTGGACAAGTATCTGGGGGTGCGCAAGTACAGCTTCGGCATCGCCGAGAAGGAAAACCAGATTGGCCAGGTCACAGGGCTGGCATGGACCGAAGTTGGCGGTGAACTGCTCACCGTCGAGGCCGTGGTGCTGCCGGGCAAGGGCAAGGTGATGACCACCGGCAAGCTTGGCGAGGTAATGCAGGAGTCGATCCAGGCGGCGTTGTCGGTCGTGCGCAAGCGCGCCCGTTCGCTCGGTATCGAGGATGATTTCTATCAGAAGAGCGACATCCACATCCACCTGCCCGAAGGTGCGATTCCGAAGGATGGGCCGTCCGCGGGCATCGCGATGTCGACCGCGCTGGTGTCGGTGCTCACCGGCATCCCGGTGCGTTGCGACGTGGCAATGACCGGAGAGATCACTCTACGCGG
>JAEWVQ010000157.1 GCA_023459095.1 Pseudomonadota bacterium
GCTCAGACGGTTAGAGCGACGGATTCATAACCCGTAGGTCGGCAGTTCGATTCTGCCCATCACCACCAAATATTTCGAAGGCCGTTGATCCGTAAGGTTCAACGGCCTTTTCCGTTTCCAGAAAGCCTCCAGGTGTCGCACACAGGTGCAACACATGGCCCGCAACTTTCTGACTCGCTCCCGGCACAGGACTGTCTACTATTTCCGCCGCCGAGTGCCTGATGATCTACGCTCTTCCATAGCCCAGCCCTATCTGATCCGCTCACTCGGCACCAGCGAGCGCAACACGGCTATCATTTTGGCCCGCGCCTACGCGGCACAAACCGATCTTGCCTTTGCCCAGCTCCGCACCATGCCTGAGAAGAAGAAGCTCACAGCCAGGGAACTCCTCGACAATTTCGCCAAACTGCCCGACTGCAAAGAACGGATCAGACGCGCAGGGGTACAGGTGCGGCTCGAAGAAGCCGAACTCGAACGGCAAAAGCTAGAGCTCGAAGTCGTGGAAGGGCTCTACCAGCTTGACGAGCAAGCAAAACGCCATGCTCGCGACTTGGAGGTGGCCATCATGGCGGCGGGAACTGTGGCGAGAGCAGCCACACCCACCCCAATTGCACCCGCCCCGATCGCGCCTACCCCGAGCATCACGGCCGACGAACTATTTGAAGACTTCCTGAGCGAAGGGATCGCCTGCGGCCGCTGGAAAGATCCGGAAACCACCAGGAATCGGGACTACGGGCCCATTTGGAAACGGTTTGCCGCGCATGCGAAGGAGCTCGGGCTAACTGTAGCTGCGGCAAAAGCCTACCGGACCGAAGTAATGTCCCGTGAGCAAGACAGCGCCGAAACCAAGAAGCGCAATCTCTATCGAGTCCATTCCGTGGTGCAGCATGGCGTTAATCATCACGAACTAGACCCGAGAATCCTCGCGCCCCTGAAATCCCCCAAGGGCAAGCGAAGCGGCGGCAGCAAAGTGAAGAGCTACCTACCCTTCACGGCCAGCGAACTGGAGTTGCTTTTTCACTCTGAAGCCTACAAAGGGAACTCGTTCAAGAAAGCTTCGCAGTTTTGGCTTCCGATGCTGGGCATTTATACAGGAGCGCGCTTAGAAGAGCTAGCCGGACTCCACTTGTCCTCGTTCTCTACGGTCGATGGCCTTCCCTCTATGAGGCTTTCGGATCACGACACCACCGACGAAGGCAAGAACGAGCACGCTCCACGGGAGGTGCCTATCCACCCGGAGCTGATCAAGGCGGGACTCCTTGATTACGTTAAATTGCTCCGCGCCGAGGGTCATGAACGCCTGTTTCCTGAAATAGGGGCCGCTGCCCGTGACGGCTTTGCCAAGCGCGCCACAACTGACTTCACGGCCTACCGGCGATCAGTCGGCGTAGGCAAAGACGAGGGAGAGCGCTCTCGAAAGGTCTTCCATTCATTCCGCGCGACGTTAGCAGGCAAACTATTCCCCCTGACGAGCGATGCCGACCTACGCCGCCGCCTGCTTGGGCATGCACCAGCGGATGTGCATGCAGGCACCTACCTGGAAGCAGCGAGCATCCCAATGGAGCGCGCGGCCGAGGTAATGTCCCGCGTGTCGTTCGGACTTGAACACCCAAAGTTCAGCGATACCGCCGCTTATAAGAAGGCCAGGAACCGCACCCCCCCGAAACACTGACTCCCGAAGCGCCGAGAGCCCGCCAACCCCCTTAGAACGGGCCATACGCGGCGCTCTCAGCCCTGGACGTACCCCCCCCTATTATCAGCCTCACACAGCGACGCTAGCGCAGTATCGTTTTACGGTGCTAACCGACAAGCCAAAAAACTTAGCGGTTTCGGCAATGCTGGCAGAGCTTTCCTCACGCCAGCGCCTGACCTTCTCAGCATCGTTTGCAAACGGCCGTCCCAGACCAGCCTTCCCCTTGTGGGTTTTGCCCGTTTGAGCGAGAGCAGCACGGGCAGCAGAACGACCTGACTCACAACGCTCCCTGATGCGCTGGCGCTCCATGTCGGCAACTTGAGCCAATACCGCTAGGATCAATTCCCCCACGCCGCGGCCAATCACCCCAAGGCCATGAACATGCACGCTGACGCCTTTCTCAAGCAAGGCACGGACGGTCGATTGAACGTCCAACGCATCACGACCAAGGCGATCAACCGCATATACAAACAAGACATCCCCCTCTCTGACGAACTTCAGCAGATCAGCAAACCCAGGCCGTTCTGCTGCCGGGGTAGCTCCACTGACACCTTCATCACAGAACTCTTTGTCAAAGGACTCACCAAGCGCGGCACGTTGGGCCTCGATGCTTTGATCGTTAGTACTGACTCGGAAATAGGCGATACGTGCGCTCATCAGTGTGTGCTCTCTTTGATGGCTCAGAAGTTACCCTTCAGTAACGAACCGGGCTCATAAATCAGTTTCATAAGTTGTGACCCAAGCTCACACCCGCAAACAGACATGGCTCACAACTTACAACTTATTGTGCGCATCCTAGCTAATTTAGCGTGACATGTCACTCATTTTGTGATAGTCTTTTCCTATGGATACGAAAGCAGCCCCGACCCCTAGAAAACGCGGCCCCAAGCCGATTGGCGGCGCGCCGATGACTGCGGCCGAAAGGAAGCGCCGTAGTCGCGCCCGCCAGGTGCTCGAAGGAACGCGGGCCGAGTTCATGATTTCGCTGTCTGGCGAAACACTGAAGTTCGTCAGTCAGATGGCCGAGAGCAACGGCGTATCCCGCGCCGCCGTAGTCCAAGAATTTCTGGACATGGCGATTCACATCGTTCAGAGCACCGTCACCAAAGCCGATCGGATGCTCACAGATGGCGCTTCGATGGATGAAGTTCAGTCCGTCATGCGCCAAGCGTTTTCGGCTCCCATAGCTCCCGCAGAGGAAGCACAACAGGAGGCACCGCGAACCAAATAACTTTCTCCGTCACGTCTTACCGGGTGACCCAACGTTCGGACGTGACTGGGCGGTACCAAGTACCGCAAGGGATCAGAAGTAGCTGGCAAAGTCCCAACGGTGGGGTTGGCTGTAAAGTCGCCGCAGGCCGTGCCAGTGAGCTTGATTGGTAGAGCCGGACTCAGTCCTATCGATCAATGCAACACATAGCTGCGGCCAAGACTGAGGCTTCTAGCCTATACCATGGGGGTACCCACTCTCCGGGCAGACACGGCAGCCACCGAACCTAATCGACGCGATTGGGTAAGGGGGTTTTACGCCTCAGCCTGCCCATGGGTATCAAAACCTTTAGGTTTTCAGACCTTCGGTCTTCAACCTGAAATCATCCTTACCTCACCCAATAAAGGACCATGATGAAGAAGACCGCAACACCCGCAGAGATCGCCGAGGCATTGGCATTGAGAGAGGCCGGTTTCACCGCCCTCTCGATCAGCCAGCGCCTAGGGATCAGCGTGCGGTCGTTGCAGCGTCACTTTGCAGTGCATGGCGTGAAAAAGGGGAGCATCAAAGATGAGGTACTGGCAACTGCCAGGGCCGACCTGCTGAAGCGGGTCACCTCAGACCAAACCATCAAGGAAGAAGCAGCTAAGATAATCAACGACGATCTGGCACACGCCCGGCACCTGCGGGAGTTGATGATCGACGCCTCCGAACATCTTCGAGCCACGTCACTAAAGGACGCAGCTTTGATCATGCGTGCGGCTGCTGCTTACTCAACCGCGCTTAAGAATACCTCTGACATGCTCCGCCATAGCCTGCGGTTCGAGCAGTCGATCGACGATGCAGACAAGGAACTCCCCGAGTTGATCGTGCAAGAGCTAACGAACGAGGACATTGCAAAGCTCCGATGCGAGCAAGCAGACGAAGCAACGTTGGCCTGATACCAGCCGGAGCTGACGCCCCAGCATGGCCCCTAACCGCGGAAGTGATCCCGCTTAAATTTTTCAACATCATCGACACACCCACTACGGTGGATCATGCGATGGCAGTTAGCACACAAGACCGCAAAATCCTTGCTGGGGTCCATCGCCACCTTCTTGCCCTTCAGTGACGCCAGCGGGCGCAGATGATGGGCCTCAATAAAATCCCGTCCGATAGCCCCGTATCGTTCCTCAAAGTTCGTCCGGCAGACCTCGCAAGTAAATCCAAGCTGCTTCTTGACCTTCTTTGCCAAGGCCGCGTTACGCTCAATGCGTTTGTGCATCCGAAACTTGGTTGCATCCTCAAAGTCAATCCCGTCCGGTTCATCTCCTTCTTGGATTGATGCAGCCTCTGTATTGATCGCCCCGGTTGCCAACAACTCATAGAGAGCCAACATCCGGACGAGATCACTCACGAGTGCAGCTTCGTCTGGCAACTTGTCGGCACTGTAGTACTTTGCACAAATGTTCCCGGCTTCATAAAACGCAGTGTCGTTGGTCGGTGCTGACGGGGCCAGGTCGATTGTCAGCTCGGGGAAACCCCCTATCTGGCTGCCCAGCATTGCCCGATAGTTGGATGCACGCGCCAGAAGAGCGGTCTTAGCGTCGGACTTGTACAGCTTCCTTGCCTCGGTCATCCCTTGGTTCAGGCTCAGATAGGCCCCCTTCATGTCCTCACGGAACAGATAGACCGGATAAAAGCCACTCTGAGCACCAGTCGTTACCAACGTGTCGAAGATCCCCACCCATGGCCCGCGCGCCCATGTCCCCTGCCCCGCACTGCCCTTAAATATCAGCCGCTCATTGTCACCAGCAGCTTGGCGGACTGAATCACGGAACTCGTTGCGGATGAAATCAGCAAGCGGATGCTGCGCAAACCCCTGTTGGCTCGCAGCCAGATACCCATGACAAACACGGCCAATGCAATCCCGTAGCGACACAACGCCCCCTCATACCCTTTTGGTGACGTAAGCATATCAATACCGGCGCGAACTTGGCGTGTTGTTGGCAGAGTGAAAGTCTTAGAAAACACGGACTTCCTTGATGCCCAACCTTGTACATCGCCCGACGGAAATCTGAAAATCGCTAGATCGAAGATGCTGTAGCGTCACAGGGGTTTGACTACTGGACAGCGGGGCGGCACACTGCCCTCAGCGTGTATCACCGAGGTGATACACATTGACCAACCTCGACACCGAGGCAGCCTGATCGGGCCTTATAGCTCAAGGGCCTACAATTCTTGGTGGTGATGAGTTCGATTCTGCCCATCACCACCACCAGACGTAAGCCGCTGATTCCGCAAGGGTCAGCGGCTTTTTTGTTGCCACCGCAGCGCCGGACCGGGACCGTGCCCGGCCGCTGTCCCGGCCTCCCCCTGGAACGGCGCGCCGCCTTTGTCACCGTTTTGCGCTGCGTTTGTCACGGGCCGCCCAAGCCGACGCGCACCTTCGAGGAGCCGCCCCGCTCTCCGGCTGAGCGCCCGTGAGCGCTGCGGGTTGCGCCCCCGTCGTCAGATCCGCTGTTCGAGCCTGGGATCAGCACCACGCGCAACGGCCCATCCCTGGCGCCCCTCATCAGAGCGCCCGCCAGCGGTCGGCGGCAAGGGCGTGCCCTGCACTCGTCAAGATAGAACGCCCTGTCGCGTCACGGCTCGTTCGCTCCGGAGTGCAGCCAGCTCCGCGCGCAGCGCCCGCAGTTCGACCAGCACCTCGTCGTGATCGATGTCGACCCGGTCTCGCGTCTTCGCCTGCTCTTCCTGCTCCACCGCACTCATCGCATCGACGACGATGGCGATGAAGAGGTTGAGCACCGCGAACGAGGTAAGCAGGATGAACACGACGAAGAAGACCCAGGCGTAGGGATACACATCCATGACCGGACGGGCGATGCCCATCGACCACGACTCCAGGGTCATCACCTGGAACAGGGTGTAGAACGACGCCCCGATACTGCCGAACCACTCCGGGAAGTCACTGCCGAAGAGCTTCGTGGTCATCACCGAGGCCACGTAGAACACCAGCAGCAGCAGCGTGACCACCGACCCCATGCCCGGGATGGCCCTGAGCAGGGCGCTCACCACCTTGCGCATCGAGGGCACCACCGAGATGAGCCGCAGCGCACGCAGGATGCGCAGCGCACGCAGCACCTGCAGGCCTTCACCGGTGGGGGCGAGGGTGATCGCGACGATGGTGAAGTCGAACACATTCCAGCCACTGCGGAAGAAGCGCTGCCGATAGACGACCAGCTTCATGGCGATCTCGACCACGAAAATGATCAGGGCCGCGCGGTCGAACGCAAGCAGCACACCGCCTGCCTGAGCCATGACCGCTGGCGAGGTTTCAAGCCCCAGCGTAATGGCATTGATGACGATGACGGCAATGATGAAGCGCTGGAAGCGGGTAGATTCGATGAAGCGTTGAAGCGTATCGACCATGATCTCGAACGAAGATGGGGAAGAGCGGAACGGAAACCCGGGGTGCCGCCCCTGATCGGGGCCGCACCCCAGCCTTTTCAGGCGCCGGTTTTTGCCTTGCGCGCCGTGTACCACAGGCTCGCGAACACCGAGCAGGCGAGGATGGTGGCAACCACCGACAGCGACACCAGCACCGGGATCTTGATCCACTCGACGATCAGCATCTTGGTGCCGATGAAGACGAGGATCGCGGCGAGGCCATACTTCAGCAGCTCGAAACGGTCGCCGAGGTCGGCGAGCAGGAAGTACATCGCGCGCAGGCCGAGGATGGCGAACAGGTTCGAGGTCAGCACGATGAAGGGGTCGGTGGTGATCGCGAAGATCGCCGGAATGCTGTCGACCGCAAAGATCACGTCCGAAATCTCGACCAGCACGAGGGCGAGAAAGAGCGGCGTCATCATGCGCACCCCGTCGCGCATCACGAAAAAGCGCTCACCCTCGAGCTTCTCGGTGACCGGGTAGTGGTTGCGGATCCAGCGGATGAGGGGGTTCTTCTCGAGATCCGGATCGTGCTCGGAAAACCACGCCATCTTGATGCCGGTGACGACCAGGAACGCGCCGAAGACATAGAGCAGCCAGTGGAACTCGCTGATCAACCAGCTGCCGGCGAAAATCATGATCGTGCGCAGCACGATCGCACCGACGATGCCGTACAGCAGCACGCGGCGCTGCAACTCGAGCGGCACCGCGAAGAAGCTGAAGATCAGCATCCACACGAAAACGTTGTCGACCGCGAGGGATTTTTCGACCAGATAGCCGGTGACGAAGGCGGTCGTCTGCTCGTTGGCGACCGCACGACCCAGCGTGCCGTCGAGGTACCACCACAGCCCGGCGGCGAACAGCATCGCCACCGTCACCCAGGCGAGCGACCAGCCCGCCGCCTCCTTCAGCGACACCCGGTGCTGCTTGCCACCGCCGAAGGCGAACAGGTCCACCAGCAGCATCGTTCCCACGATGGCGGCAAAGGCCGCCCACATCCACCACGTTCCGATCGATTCCATCGCGCACTCCGCACAAAAACAAAAAGGGCCTGCTCCCGACGGACACAGACCCTGGCGTACTGCAGTGCACGGACCTTGCCCCTCGGGCAAGGTCTCGCTTGCAACGAACATGGCACCTTCGTTGCCCCCGGCACCGGGAGACGGTCTGCTGACCGGTCTGCCGTATTGACGATGCCGGGGCGAAAAAGCTACTCCCCTTGATGGAGCGGGAGTGTAGGTCGCGCTGCGGCGAAGTCAAGAGGAAGAGCAAGGGCCCTGAAGACGAGGCCCTGCTGTTCAGTGACCTGAACGCGTTGGCCTACGCGGATGTGCCGGCGCAGACCATCGCACGGTGGCAAACCGAGCTGGCTCGGTTTGACGGGCCGGAAGCAGTCAACAATTCGCCGACGACCGCGCCCTCCAAACGCCTGATCGCCCACTGGCCGACCTACGAAAAGTCAAAACCGCTCTATGGTGCCCTGATCGCGCTGCAGATCGGTCTGCCTGCGATGCGGGCAAGATGCCCACGGTTCGATGGCTGGGTCGCGCGCCTCGAAGCCCTCTGACGCCCCAGCCTTCGACCGCCCGTACCACACGGCAAGCGCCAGCCCGCCCTCCCCGGCGCGCGCGACGCGCATCCTTCCTGCGTCGCGGCCTGCGCGGCCCTCGGCTCACACCTGCACCGCCGCCAGACCAGCGCGCAGCGCGCTGCGGCGCGCACGCCAGGC
>JAEWVQ010000158.1 GCA_023459095.1 Pseudomonadota bacterium
AGCCAGTGCTGCAGCCGGCGCCGCAGGCGCCCAAGCCAGCCCGCCTGCGCCCGCGCTACCAGCGCCCTCATCGCCCTCCCTCCATCCGCGGCGCACTGCCCAAGCCGCTGCGCAACGCCTCGCCGGCGTCGCACAGCCAGGCGAACACGCTGTCGATCGCCTGGCTGGCGGTGGCGTAATAGTCCTCGGCGTGGATGTCGATCTCGCCGCTGCCCAGCACGCGCGAACGCACCGTCGCCGCGAGCAGCTCGACATGGCGCCGGGCGAGCGCCGCCGCCGCGCCGCCGCCCCGGCCGACCTCGCCGGCACGCAGCAGCAGGGACTCGGCACGCGCGACGAGAAACATCAGCCGCACCCGGTCGACCGCCGGACACTGCCCGGCCGCCACCACGCTGCTGCCGATCGCCCGCGCCTGCCCCAGGCATTCGGCGAGCGCCGGCAGCCGCCCGACATAGTTGCGCGCCAAGCCGCGCGGCAGCAGCGCCGCGCCGGGGCGCTCGATGTACGCTTCGCCGAGCGCCGACAGCAGCGCCAGCAGGCGCTCGATCAGCCAGCTGTGGCGGACCAGATTGAGCTCGGCCGACACCTGCCCGAGGCCGCTCGCCAGTTCCTGCCAGCGGTGCCGCAACAGATGCGCCTCATGCACGGTGAACGCCGGCCGCGACCGGCGCGCCTCGCGCCCGGCGATGCGCAGCACCTCGGGCAGCACAGCCTCGATTTCGGCGCGACGCGCCCGCATCGCGGCCCCGAAATCCTCGCCGCCGCCGGCGAGCCAGGCCGAACTCATGCCGCGATGCTGCTGCAGCGCGGCCAGCAGCTGGAGCAGCTGGCCGCAATCGGCGAGCGCCTGCAGCGCCTCGCCTCGCCAGTCGGGCGCGCGGCGCGCGAACCGGCGCCACAGCGCATATCCGAGCGCCACCGCGACGCCCAGGCACAACAGCGGGACCAACGCTTCCATGGCGCGCCCAGCCTCACCAAGTGGCAACAGGTGCAAGCGGGGGGCGCGGCGAGCACAGCAACGGACGACGGGCGGAATCAGTCATGGGACGACCTGCGCAGACAACACCGCGCACGCTACGCAAGCCGCATGCCAGGCCGCCACGGCGCCCCGCCCTGGGGCAAATCCGCGCCGCCGCCGGGGCACGGCCGCACCATGGCGGCGCCCGGGCACCATTGCGGTGCCGCAACGCCCGCGTCAACGCCCCTGCAGCACCGCCTCGCCGAGCCCCGCCTGCGCCGGCTCGATCCCCGGCGCGGTCGCCGCCGACAGCCGGCCGAGCAGCCACACCGCGCGCTCAAAGAGCGCGGCGACCAGCAACAGGCGGCGGATCAGCTCAGGATCGTAGCGCGACCCGGCCAGATCGCGCCGCAAGCGCTCAAGGAGCTCGCCGCGATCGCCGGTGAGCTCGGCGAGGGTCGCGAAATCGGCCGGATCGGCGGCGGCGTGGGCCACCGCGTCGGCGAGCAGCATGGTCAGCGTGCGCAGCGATTCGGACAGCGTAAACACCAGCGGCGGGCGGTCCGCAGCGAAGCCCTGCACCGTCTCGGCGAAATCGTGGAGGGTGAGCTGGAGTTGGCGCAGGGCGCCGAGTGAAGCCTGCAGGCGCAGCGCGACGTCGAGGTCCTCGCGCTGCAGGTGCTGGTCGATCAGCTCCACCGCGAACGCCTCGGTTTCGGCGAGCACGGCGAGCGCGCCCTGATGCCGCGCCCGCCGCGCGGGCGCGTCGTCGTGCCCGCGGTCGAGGTCGGGGAGCACTTCCGGCAGCAGGCCGACGAGGCGGTTGCGCTCCAGGGTGGCGAGCTCGATCGCGTTCAGCGGATCTTCCAGCGCGCGCTCGTGGATGTAGCGCGGGCGCGAGGCGCGCTCCTCGATCGACGGCGGACACAGGCGCGCGAGCACCACACCGCAGCGGTCGCGAGCAAGGCCGACGCACAGCCCGCCGACAACCTGCAGCACCAGGAACAGCACCGACAGGGCGAACGCCGGCCGCGCCTCGGCCACGGCGCCCAGCCCGCTCGCCGCCAGCGCCTCCGGCGCGAGCAGCACACCGCCGCCGGCGAGCGCCACCAGCGTGCTGCCGGCGAGCTTGATCGCGACCTGGGCGAGACACAGCTGACGACCGCTGCCGGTGAGATCGCCGGCGGTCAGCCACAGCGCGACGCCGCTGCCGACGTTGGCGCCGAGCACGATGCTGACGCCGTCGCCCAGCCCGAGCACCCCGGTCTGGATCGCGGCGACAGCGAGAATGGTCGCGGTCGACGCCGACTGGGTGATGGTCGCCACCACCAGGCCGACAGCGAACGCGGCGATCAGCCCGAGCCCGCCGTCGAGCAGGCCGCCGAGCACCTCCGCCGGCAGCTGCGCCGGCGCCCCCTTGATGAAATCGAGGCCAAGGAACAGCAGTGCGAGGCCGAGCCCGGCGCCGGTCCAGTCGCGCCACTGCGGGTTGCGGTCCACACGCGCCTGGTAGAGCAGCCCGACCAGAGCCACCAGATAGAGCACCACCAGATGGAAGTCGACCGCGGCGAGAAACACCAGCACCGCGGTACCCACGTTCGCCCCCGCGATCACCGGCACCGAGGCGCGCACGCTCAACACGCCACCGCGCACCAGGTTGCCGACGATCACCGTCACCGCGTTGCTCGACTGTGTCGCCGCCCCCGCCGCCGCCCCCGCGATCCAGCCCAGCCCGGCCGAGCGCGTCGCCGACTGCAGGATGCGGCGCATGCGCCGCCCGGTGGTCTGCTGCAGATGAAAGCCGAGCAGCCGCAGGCCGACGAACAGCAGGCCGAGCCCGCCCAGCAGTTCAGCGGCGGCGAGCATGACGGGCGCAGCGGTGGAGCGGTGGCGGGTACATGGGGCGATTCCGGACGCGAAGGCCGAGGCAGGGTCGGCGAGCCCGCCATTCTATTCCAGCTTCATGACCGCAATATATCGTCGGCGCGCCCGCCGGACGGCGCAGCGCGGCCCGTTCGCGCGACCGCGCCGCACGCCTCAGCCCGCCATGCCGGCCGGCGCCGCCACCCTGGGCTGCGACGCCGTCATCCGG
>JAEWVQ010000159.1 GCA_023459095.1 Pseudomonadota bacterium
TTGCCGCACAGCGCGAACAGCGCCGGCACCCGCGCCAGCGCCTCGTCGGCGCGACAACCGATCAACAGCCGCGCGACCTGCGGGCGGAGGTTGCGCAGGCGCACGCCAGTCACGCCGCGGCCATCCCAGTCGGCGTCGATGCGGACTTCGCCGGCCGCGCTCACTGAACGCGCCCCCGGCCGCCGGCGCTCATGCCTCCTCCCGGCGCCGGCTGCCGCCGAGAAAGGCGCGCCGCGACAAGGCCTGCGACGCGCCGGCGGCAGGCTCCGCGGGGGCGCGCAGCAAGGCATCGAGGGCGGCGCATGCGAAGGCCTCGGCGGCGTCCTGACTGGCAAGCTCGAACACCGGCGACAGCAGCGAACAGCTCTGGTAGTGGCCGAGGCCGGCCTCGCGGTTGCCGAGAAAGGCGTAGCGCCCGGAAGGAAAATGCCAGATCTGCGTGCCGCCCACTTCGATGGGCTGAAAACGCCCGCCTTCGCCGGGGAGCAGCACCAGATTGACCGCCCAGGGCGTGACCAGCACGCCCAGCCACTCGCCCTCCCAGGCGCGCATCGCGGGCACCGCGACCGCCAGCGCCGGGTTGAACACCGGCAACCCGGCCATGCGGGTGGCAGCAATGCCGGCGAAGGTCGCGGCGAGCGCGTGCTGCGGGTTGTGGGGGTGAAACGTCCCGGCCACGGGCGCAACCGGAACGGCGCCTGGAGGGAGCAGTGCAGCAGACGACGCGGCAGCGGACACGGCAGCCCCTTACTCGCCGACCACGAGGAACTTGTGCCGCGGCGCCTCGCAGTTCGGGCACGCCCAGTCCGCGGGCAGGCCGGCGAACGGGGTGCCGGGGGCGATCTGGCCGAGATCGTCGCCCAGCGCGGGGTCGTACACCCACCAGCAGATGCCGCATTCGAGCACGGCCTCGGCGGGCAGGCGGCTGTCGTCGCCAAGATAGCTGCCTTCAAACACGGATATCGTCCTCCACGCCGGCGCGCAGGGTAGCGAGCCATTCGTCGAGCCGCAACAGGGTGTCGGCGAAATCCTCCGCGGCAGCGAGCGCAACCTCGGGCATGTCGGTGACTTCGACGGTGTCGAGGATGAGCTTGTCGTCGTTGTTGAAGTACTGCACGCGCCAGGTCGCCGGCACCGCGCAGGCGGTGATGCGGCAGTTGCCGTAACCGCGCGACAGCACCGTGACCGCGCCGTCGCCGAGCGCGGCGCCGAGCCAGGCGAGGTCGGCCGGGGTCATCGGCAGCAGGCTGAGGTTGACGACATGGGCGGTGGCGCCCGGGCGGTGGCTGCGCGCGGCGGCGAACAGTTCGTGCGCCACCGCGGGCGCGTTCATGACCTCGTCGCCAAGCGCGGGCAGCGCCGGGTCGGCGACCGGCGCCGCGGCGGCAGCGGCCGCCACCGCGGCCGGAATGGCGCCGGCTTCGAGGGTGTCGGCGAGCACGTGGCCATCGGCGGCGACGCACTGCACCCGCCACAGTCCGGCGAACACCGTCTCCTGAATGTGGAGCGCGGGGGAGGCAGGGGTGGCGCGCACGATCGCCGACACCTCGCCCTGGCCGAGGGCTTCGTTCACCACGCCGAGCGCGGCGGCCGACAAGGCGCTGAAGTCGAACACCGGATTGGCGCCGACGCCAAAGGTCCACCCGCGCAGGCCGTCGAGCACGGCCTGCAGCGCGTCGATCGCGGCAAGGGTGGCGGCGGTGTCGGCGCGCCCCGACAGGCGCGGCACGTCGAAGCGGTCCATGCCGCTGGGCAGCGGGAAATAGCCGAAATCGTCGTCTTCGGAGGGCTGCGAGCCGGGGCCCGAAAAGGCGCCGGCGAGGGCCACGACCGGGATCGGAAAAGCTTTCATGGGTCGAAGCTCCTTCAGTGACAGGATGAGGCGGAGGCTGCGCGCAGCGGAATACCGATGCCGGGGCGGCGGCGGACGGGCGCGCTCCGCATCGCCGCGAGCGCGCCCGCGAGCGTCGCCCAGTCGAGCATGCCTTCGAGCGTGCCGACCCACGCGCCGTCGCGCTGGAACAGCAGCGCCGGCAGGCGGCCGACGCCGAACGCGGCGGCGATCGCCCGGCTCGCGCCGGGGTCGGCGACCCCGGCACGATAGCGCCCGGCCCAGGGCTTGAGCGCCTCGGGCAGCACGACGACGAGGTCGCCCGCTTCGGGGCAGGCGCGCGGATCGTCGGTGAGCAGCAGCACGCTGTCGCCGGCGGCGGCGAATGCGGCCACCGCATCGGCGTCGACACGGACGAAGCCGTGGCGGCTTGCCAGGCGTTCGAGCTGGGTGAGGAAGGCGTCGTCGCTCATGGTCTCAGGGCTTGCGCAGGAAGTCGGGCAGTTGCGGGCCGCGCTCGATGAGGTCGGCGAAGGCCGCGTCCACATCGGTGCTGCGGCCGTTCATGAGGTCGTCGAGCGCCGCGAGCGCGGCACCGACCTGGGCCGCGCGCGCGGCGTCGATGACCTCGCGCGCGGCGCCGAGAAAGCACAGCAGCCAGGTGCCGGGCGGCTGGGCGCCGACCAGCAGCAGGTCGATCCAGGCCTCGGCGCCGTCGCCGCCGCGGCACAGCGCGCGCACCGCGTCACCGCTCACCACCTGCATCGGAAGGCCGACGCACATCAGCCGGCGGCGTCCGGGTGAAAGCGCAGGTCGCCCATGCGCCAGGCGGCCTCCGGGGGTGGGCGGCCGGCTTCGTAGCCGTCGAGGGCAAGGGCGTCGGTGGCCCCTGCGCCCTCCTCTTGAGCCGGTGCGGCCGGATGCAGGTCCACGCCCCAGGCGCGCAGCCGCGCGGCAGCGATATCCACCGCTTCGGCGACGCGCGCGCGCACCGCCGGCCGCAGGCTGCCGCCGTAGTCCTCGAGTTCGACCGGCTGCACGCCGATCAGCAGCATCTCGCGCGGCAGTTCGCCGAGCAGTTCGGCCGAGGCCAGCACCTCCTGGAAGCCGGTCTGGTGCAGGCTCATCTTCTTCACCCCCATGAAGCGCGGCACCTCGTCGTTTTCGACCAGGCGCAGGGTGGCGGCGGGCAAGCCGTAGTCGATGGCGTCGAACACGATCAGGCGCCGCACCTCCGTCAGGTAGGGCAGCAGGTAGAGGCCCTGGGTGCCGCCATCGAGCACGGTGACGCGTTCGGGCACGCGCCAGCGCGCGTTGAAAGCCTCGACGCAGCGCACGCCGAAGCCCTCGTCGGCCCACAGCAGGTTGCCGATGCCCAGCACCAGAATGCGGTCGTCGTCGGCCATGGCTCAGTCCTTAAACATGCGCCAGCCGCTGATCATGGTGCTGATCAGGCTCTGGCGGCTCATGATGTCTTCGCGGATCGCCGCATAGACATGGACGATCACGAAGCACAGCGTCACCCACATGCCCAGCCGGTGCAGGTTGTGCACCTGCAGGCTGTTGCCGCCGAGCGCCGCGATCACCCAGCCGAACAGCGTGTCGGCCCAGCTCCCGGCGCCCAGGCCCTCGCCGTAGAGCGCGAAGCCGGTGAGGATCATGTACACCGAGCCGACGGTGAAGAACAGGAACATCATCAGCTGGGCGAGCGGGTTGTGGCCGACGTACTTCTTCGGCTCCTTGACCAGGAACAGGTACCAGCGCAGTTCGTAGAGCACCTCGCTCCACCAGTTGAGGTCGAACACCGGCAGCAGGAACAGCTGGCGGGCGTGGTGGTTGCCGACGAAGGCCCAGTAGATGCGCCCCAGAAAGCCGATGGCGAAGACATAGGCGGCGGCGAAGTGCAGGAAGCGGACCCAGCCCATCAGGTACTGCGCGCTGGGGTCGCCGGCCAGCGACGGCAGCGGCTTGCCGATGAAGTAGCCGGTGATCCCCAGCACCACGATGGCGAGCGCATTGACCCAGTGCCACAGGCGCAGCGGCGCTTCGTAGACGTACACCGCCTTGACCATGCGCGCGCTGCGCTCGGCATCGAAGGCATTCTGTTCAACGGTCATTGTTATCTCCTCCGGTGAGGCGCCGGGCGCGGGCAGCCGCAGTGGCCGCGCCCGCGCACCGGGCCGTCGCGCGTTCAGCGCACCTTGACCTGGGCCATTTCCTGGCCGTCCGGGCTCATCACGTGGGTCGAGCACGCCAGGCAAGGGTCGAAGGAGTGCAGCGTGCGCAGGATTTCCAGCGGCTCGTCGGCGCGCGCCAGCGGGGTGTCGAGCAGGCTGGCCTCGAAGGCGCCGATCTGGCCCTTGTGGTCGCGCGGGCTGCCGTTCCAGGTGGTCGGCACCACCGCCTGATAGTTGTCGATCTTGCCGTCGCGGATCTTGATCCAGTGGCCGAGCGCGCCGCGCGGCGCCTCGGTGAAACCGGCACCCTTGCACTCCTTCGGCCAGGTCGCCGGCTCCCACTTGTCGATGTTGGCGGTGGTGAGGTCGCCCGCCTTCAGGTTGGCGATCAGCTTGTCGAACTGTTGCACCTGGAGGTCGGCGCAATACAGCGTCTCGATGCCGCGCGCCGCGGTGCGGCCGAGGGTGGAGAACAGCGCCTGCACCGGCACGTCGAGCTTGGCGAGCACGCCGTCGATGGTGTCCCTGATGAAGGGGAACTGCTTGGGCTGCAGATAGCCCAGCACCATGCGCGACAGGCAGCCGACCTCCATCGCGTGGCCGCGCCAGCGCGGCGCCTTGATCCAGGAGTACTTGCCCTCCTCGTCGAGCGATTCGATGGCGGTCTTGCTGCCCTTGGTGTTCTTGCCGAGCACGAAGTTGGGCTCGGTGACGCCGTCCCACGGGTGCAGGCCCTTGGTTTCGTCGGCGTACTTGTACCAGGAGTGGGAGACGAACTCCTGCACCTGCTCCGGGTCCTTGATGTCCACCTCGTGGATCTTGGAGAGGTCGCCGTTGATGATGGCGCCGCGCGGCAGCAGCAGGTTGGCGCCGCTGTAATCGTTGGCGCGCTGCGGAATGTCGCCGTAGGACAGCATGGCCTGCGACGACAGCCCGCCGCCGTGCAGCCAGTCCTTGTAGAACGAGGCGATGGCGAGCAGGTCGGGGATGTACACCTGTTCGACGAACTCCTTGGTCTGGTCGATGATGCTCTTGACCAGGTTCAGCCGCTCCATGTTGATCGCCCCGACCGCGCCCGCGCCGTCGAGGTTGATCGCGCACGGCATGCCGCCCACCAGCCAGTTCGGGTGCGGGTTCTTGCCGCCGAAGATGGCGTGCACCTTGACGATCTCCTTCTGGAAATCGAGCGCCTCCAGATAGTGGGTGACCGCCATCAGATTGGCCTCCGGCGGCAGCTTGTACGCCGGGCTGCCCCAGTAGCCATTGGCAAACGGACCGAGCTGGCCGGATTCGACGAATTTCTTCAGCCGGTTCTGGATGTCGCGGAAATAGCCCGGCGAGGACTTCGGCCACGACGAAATGCTCTGCGCGAGCGCCGAGGTCGCCTTCGGATCGGCCTTGAGCGCCGACACCACGTCCACCCAGTCGAGCGCATGGAGGTGGTAGAAATGCACCAGATGGTCGTGAATGTAGAGATTCAGCTGCATCAGGTTGCGGATGGTGTTGGCGTTCTCCGGGATCTGGATGCCGAGGGCGTCCTCCACCGCGCGGCACGAGGTGAGCGCGTGGGTGCCTGTACACACGCCGCAGATGCGCTCGGTGAACGCCCACGCGTCGCGTGGATCGCGCCCCTTGAGGATGACTTCGAGGCCGCGCCACATGGTGCCGGTCGACACTGCGTTGCGGATCACGTTGTTGTCGTCGAGATTGACCTCGACGCGCATGTGGCCCTCGATGCGGGTCACCGGATCGACCACCAGGCGCTTGCCGGTGTTGTCGAGTTTGAAGCCCTGGGTTTCGTACACGCCCATGATCAGTTCTCCCCCTGCTTGACGTCGATGCCGTTGCTGCTGCGCGCACGCGCCAGCGCGGTAACCGCGGCATGCGCCACGACCCCGGCGCCGACGATGCCGGCCGCGGTGGCGCCGATCTTGTCGGCATTGGCTTCGATGCCGAACTGCTTGATGTCGGTGATGCGGTCGTAGAAGCTGCCCTTGTCCCAGAAGCCGTCTTCCGAGCAGCCGATGCAGCCGTGGCCGGACTGGATCGGGAACGACACGCCCTCGTTCCAGCGCACCGTGGAGCAGGCGTTGTAGGTGGTCGGCCCCTTGCAGCCGAGCTTGTAGAGGCAGTAGCCCTTGCGTGCGCCCTCGTCGTCCCAGGCCTCGGCGAACTGGCCGGCGTCGAAGTGCGGGCGGCGATAGCATTTGTCGTGGATGCGCTGGCCGTAGAACATCGCCGGGCGGCCCATGCGGTCGAGCGTGGGCAGGCGCTCGAAGGTCAGCATGTAGGTGACCACCGCGGTCATCACCTCGGGGATCGGCGGACAACCCGGCACCTTGATCACCGGCTTGTCGGTGATCACCTTGTGCACCGGGGTGGCGCGCGTCGGGTTGGGCTTGGCGGCCTGCACGCAGCCCCACGAGGCGCACGACCCCCAGGCGATGATCGCCTTGCAGTCGGCGGCCATGTCCTTGAGCTTGTCCACGAACGGGCGCCCGCCCTGGAAGCAGTACATGCCGTCCTCGTTGAGCGGCGGATTGCCTTCCACGGCGAGGATGTAGTTGCCCTTGTGCTTGCGCTTGACCTCTTCGAGCAGGGCCTCGGCCTGGTGGCCGGCGGCGGCCATCAGCGTATCGTCGTAGTCGAGCGACAGCATCGACAGGATCACGTCCTTGGTGAGCGGATGCGCGGAGCGGATGAAGGACTCGGTGCAACAGGTGCATTCGAGACCGTGAATCCACACCACCGGCGTGCGCGGCTTGGTTTCGAGCGCATGCGCGATGCGCGGCGCCGCCGCCGAGCCCAGCCCGAGCGAGGCGGCGGTGAGGCTGCAGAACTTCAGGAAGCTGCGCCGGGTGATGCCCTGGCGGCGCAGCACGTCGTAAAAGGTGTCGATCATCGAGGTGTCTCCCCTGGCTCGTTGGCCATCTCCCCCGGCAGGCCGGGCCGGGCATAGCGCCGAGGCATTACAACTTTCGTGCCAGCTCGGCGGAGAGCATCAATTCGCCATGAAATCAGGGTACTGGGCGCATGCGCGGCGACTCCGGACGGCACCCGGCCGGAAAGTTGTCTTTCATGTCGGCACAACAATGGAAACAACTCTTCCATACGCCATGAGCACCGCAGCCGCAGCCGGCGCCACCTCCCGCCCGCGCCGCGGCTTGCCAGCCCCGGTGGCGCTGCCGATAATCACAGGCCGCGCCCCCAGCCACGCCGCGCGCGCCGGGTGGCCGCTTGACCGCCGACAAGGCGCACCGGAACGGCTGGCGGCACCATCGATCGAACGACAAGATAGTCGCGGACCCGCCCCGATATGAAGGTCATCCCCATCCGAGCAGCCGGCTCGCCGCTCCCCGCCACCGCGCCCCCGCCCGCCGGCCCCCTTGCCGACCGCCGCGGCCGCGCGGTGCACGATCTGCGCATCTCGGTCACCGATCGCTGCAATTTCCGCTGCGTGTATTGCATGCCGCGCGAGGTGTTCGGCAAGGACTACCCCTTCCTGCCGCGCGCCGAACTGCTCAGCTTCGAGGAAATCCTGCGCGTGGCGCGCCTGTTCGTCGCCCGCGGCGTCCGCAAGATCCGCATCACCGGCGGCGAGCCGCTGCTGCGCAAGGACATCGAGCGCCTGATCGGCATGCTCGCCACGCTCGACGGCGTCGAACTCACCCTCACCACCAACGGCGTGCTGCTGCCCCGGCTCGCCGCGCCGCTCAAGCGCGCCGGCCTGCACCGCGTCACGGTGAGCCTGGACGCGCTCGACGACGCCACCTTCCGCCGCATGAACGACGCCGACTATCCGGTGACCCGCGTGCTCGAAGGCATCGCCGCGGCCGCGGCAGCCGGGCTCGGGCCGGTGAAGGTCAACATGGTGGTCAAGCGCGGCACCAACGACCACGACATCGAGGCCATGGCCCGCCACTTCCGCGGCAGCGGCCACATCCTGCGCTTCATCGAGTTCATGGACGTGGGCTCGTCGAATGGCTGGAAGATGGACGAGGTGCTGCCCTCGCGCGAGGTCGTCGCCCGCCTCCACCGCCTGTTCCCGCTCGAACCGGTGGACCCGAACTACAGCGGCGAGGTCGCCGAACGCTGGCGCTACCAGGACGGCGCGGGCGAAATCGGCGTGATCTCCTCGGTCACCCAGGCGTTCTGCTCCACCTGTACGCGCATCCGGCTGTCCACCGAAGGCCGGCTCTACACCTGCCTGTTCGCCGACACCGGCCACGACCTGCGCACCCTGCTGCGCAGCGGCGCCGACGACCGCAGCCTCGACGCCGCGATCGCCGGGGTGTGGCAGGCGCGCGACGACCACTACTCGGAAATCCGCAGCGCCGCCACCGCCGCCCGCCACAAGATCGAGATGTCCTACATCGGCGGCTGAGTCCGCCCCGACCTCCCCCCCGCCCGACGCGGTCCGCGCGCGCCTTCAGGCGCGCGTGGCGTCCGCCAGCCCGGCGCCCGCCGCGGCGCCGCCCGGCAGTTCGTCGAGCTGGGCGGCCTCGATCTTGCTGAAATGCGCGCTGATCTTGCGGCTCGAGGTCTGCACGTCCTGCACGTCGCGGCTCGCCTGCTCGATGTGGCGGGCGAGCGCGTTCATGCGCTCGTCGAAACGGTGGAAGTCCTTCGCCAGCTTGCCCAGCGCATCCTTGATGACGTGGATCTGCTTGCGCGTCTCGACGTCCTTGAGCACCGCACGCGCGGTGTTGAGCACCGCCATCAGCGTGGTCGGCGACACGATCCACACCCGCTTCGCCTGCGCATGGGCGACCACCTCGGGGTGGTAGGCGTGGATCTCGGCGAACACCGCCTCGGCGGGCAGGAACATCACCGCGCCGTCAGCGGTGACCCCGGGCAGGATGTACTTCGCGGCGATCGCATCGACATGACGCCGCACGTCGGCGCGGAAAGCGCTCTGCGCGAGGCGGCGGCCGGCCTCGCCGGCACCCTCGGCGAACATGCGGTGGTAGTTTTCCAGCGGAAACTTCGAATCCACCGCCACGCGCCCGGTGGGCTCGGGCAGGGTGAGCACGCAGTCGGCGCGCGCGTTGTTCGGCAGCGTCACCTGGAAGGCGTAGGCGTCGGGCGGCAGCACGTTGCGCACCAGGGCCTCGAGCTGGACTTCGCCGAACGCGCCGCGCGCGCGCTTGTCGCCGAGCAGTTCCTGCAGGCTGACGACGTTGGTGGTGAGGCCGTCGATCTTCTTCTGCGCCTCGTCGATCGTCGCCAGCCGCGCCATCACGCTGGCGAAGGTTTCGTTGGTCTTGCGGAAGCCCTCGTCCAGGCGCTGATTGACCTGACCGGAGAGCGTATGCAGGCGGCCATCGACGCTCTGCGTGAGCGCCTCGATGCTGCGCGACAGCTGCACCGACATCGTCGCCAGCCCGCGCTGCAGCAATTCGCGGTCGGCGCGCGCATGCTCGGAGATGCGGTCGGTCTGGCGTCCGAGGCCGTCGTGCAGATCGCGCAGCAGATCGCGGTGCTGGGCACCGAGTTGCTGGTCGAGACGCGCGGCGACGCTGTCCTCCACGCTTTCCTCCAGGCGCGCCAGACGCCGCCCCAGCCACAGCGCGAGGGCGGCACCAGCCACGAGCAGCACGCCGCACACGACGGCGACCAGCACTTCGGGTTGCAGGGACATCGGTGTTTCCGTCATTCAGAAATAGGGACAAGCGGAGCCGCAAGCCGCCCCGCCGTGCAGCGGGGTGGCGATGCGTTGCATGCGGGCGAGCGACTCGGGCACAGAATCAGGCCAGCGCACGCAGGCTCGCCAGCGGCGGCCGCGACAGCAGCCCACGCGTGCCCAGCCAGCCGCCGGCGACCACACCCGCGGCGCCCAGCACCACGGCGAGTACCAAGGGCGCCAGCCCGGGCAGGTAGCTCATCTTGAACACGAAATGCGCCAGCGCCCAGCCGATCGCGCTCGCGCCGACCCCGGCGAGCGCGCCGGCCACCCCGCCGAGCACGAGGAACTCGGCGAGCAGCGCCTGGCGCACCTGGCGGTTGCGCGCGCCCAGCGTGCGCAGCATGGCGAGCTCGAACTCGCGCTCGTCATGGGTGGCCTGCAGTGCCGCGTAGAGCACCACCAGCCCGGCGAGCACGGCGAACGCGAACACGAACTGGACGATGACGATGAGCTTGTCGGTCATCGCCTGCACCTGGGCCAGCACCGCGGCGACGTCGATCACCGACAGGTTGGGAAAGCGGTTAACCAGCCGCGTGGTGAAATCGTGCTGCTGCGCCGGCAGGTGGAAGCTGGTGATCAGGCTGGCGGGATCGTTCTCCAGCATGCCTTCGGCGGCGATGAAGAAGAAATTGACCCGCATCGAGTCCCAGTCGAGCGCGCGCACGCTGCTCACCGGCGCCTCCACGGTGCGGCCGGCGACCTCGAAACGCACCACGTCGCCGACCTTGAGGCCGAAGGTCTCGGCCAGGCCCTGCTCCACCGAAAACTGCGGCGCGCGCGCCGCGCCGTGCCAGCGCCCGTCCACCACGCGGTTGCCGGTGGGCAGCGCGCTGCCGTACGACAGGTTGAACTCGCGCGCGGCGAGACGGCGCGTGCGCGGGTCCTCGAACGCCTCCGGATTCACCGCGACGCCGTTGATCGCGCTCAGCCGGCCGCGGATCATGGGCTGGATCGCCGGCCGCGGCAGGCCTTCGGCAGCGAACAGGTCGGCGACCGCGGCGCGCTGGTCGGGCTGCATGTTGATCACGAACCGGTTGGGCGCATCCACCGGGGTCATCCCCCGCCAGTTGTCGAGCAGGTCGCCGCGGATCAGGGTGAGCAGCAGCAGCGCGGTCATGCCCAGGCCCAGCGCCGCGGCCTGGATCACGCTGCCGCCCATGCGCCGGCCGAGCGCGGCCACGCCGTAGCGCCAGCCGCCGCCGCGCAGGCTGCCCTGACCCTTGAGCCGCCCCGCCAGGCGCAGCACCTGCCAGGCGGCGAGGGCGAACACGCCGAGGGCGAGCGCAAAGCCCCCTGCGACCGCCAACCCCAGGCGCAGATCGGCTGCGATCCAGAAGATGAGCGCGAGCAGCGCCGCCAGCCCGAGCGCCCACACGCTGCCGCTCAAGGGCTCGGCAGCGGCGAACTCGCGGCGCAGCACGCGCAGCGTCGGCACCTTGGCAAGGCGCAGCAGCTGCGGCAGCACGAAACCGGCGAGCAGCACCACGCCCACCAGCAGGCCGTGCGCGAAGGGCAGCAGCGAAGGCGCGGGCAACTCGGTGGCGAGCACCTCGCGAAGCCCCCCAGCCAGCCCCCACTGCACCGCCCAGCCCAGCGCCGAGCCGACCACCGCGGCGCACACGCCGAACACCATGAACTCGCCGACCACGATGCCCATGACCTGGACCTGGCGCGCGCCCAGGCAGCGCATCACCGCGCAGGCATCGAGGTGGCGCTGCATGAAGCGGCGCGCCGACAGGCCGACCGCGACCGCGGCGAGAATCACCGCGAGCAGCGCCGCCAGGCGCAGGAAGCGCTGCGCGCGATCGAGCGCGGCGCGCACCTCGGGGCGGGCGTTGTCGATCGTCTCCACCGCCTGGCCGCGTCCCAGGTTGGCGCGCGCCCACTGCTCGTAGGCCGCCACCGCCGCCGGCGCACCGGCGACGTGCAGGCGCCAAGTGGCGCGGCTGCCCGCGGTGAGCAGACCGGTGGCGGGCAGATCGGCAGCGTTGAAGATCGCGCGCGGCAGCAGGCTGAAGAAGTTCGCGCCGCGGTCCGACTCGAAGCTCACCATGGCGCCGACGCGGAACTCGACGTTGCCGAGTCCGACGCGGTCGCCGGCGGCGATCCCCAATTCGGCGAACAGGCGCTCGTCGAGCCACACCTCGCCCGGCGCCGGCACGCGCGCCGCGGGCTCGTCCTCGCGGTTGGGGCCGGGGGCGATGCGTACCGCGCCGCGCAGCGGATAGCCCGCCTCGACCACCTTCACGCCGGCGAGCACCGCGTTGTCCGCCGTGGTCGCCATGCTGGTGAACAGCACCGTGGTCACCACCTCGAGGCCCTGGCGGCGGGCCTCGTCGGCGAAACCGGCGGGCCAGGGCTGGTCGGCGCGCAGCAGCAGGTCGCCGCCGAGCAGCTGATTGGCCTCGCGGTCGAGGCCGCGGCCGACGCGGTCGGCGAGAAAGCCGACGCTGGTCAGGCAGGCGACGGCGATGACGATGGCCAGCCCGAGCAGGTGGAGTTCGCCGGCGCGCAGGTCGCGCAGCATCATGCGGAAGGCAAGGCGGATCGAATTCATGGGCGGATCGTGTCGGGGCGGCGGCAGGCCGGGCGCCGGGTGGAAAGATGGCAGAGAGGCGGAAAGGTCGAACACACGCGGCAGCGCGTGCCGTGGCGGAACAGCGGCGCGCCCGCCATGCGCCGCGGCGCACCCTGGCTACGACGCCGGGGCGCGCGCACGGTTCCCGTCCGCGGCCCGGCTTCAGGCCGCGGGAAGCAGGCGGCGCACCAGCTCGACCCAGTAGGCCACGCCCACCGGAATGATGTCGTCGTTGAAGTCGTAATGCGGATTGTGCAGCGTGCAGCCGCCCTCGCCGGGGCCGTTGCCGAGCCACACGTAGGCGCCCGGCTTGCGCTGCAGGAAATAGGCGAAATCCTCCGCGCCCATGCTCGGGCGCTGGTCGGTGGCGACGCGCTCGGCGCCGACCAGCGCGCGCGCGGCGGCAGCGCACTGCGCGGCCTCGTCGGCGGTGTTGATCGTCGCCGGATAGCCGCGCCGGTACTCGAACTCGACCTGCATGCCGAAGCTCGCGGCGATGCCCTCGCACAGGCGGCGCAGCGTGGCCTCGACGCGGTCCTGCACCGCGGCCGAGAAGGCGCGCACGGTGCCGCACAGCTCGGCGCGGTCGGGAATCACGTTGTAGGCCTCGCCGGCATGGAACTGGGTCACCGACACCACCGCGGCGTCGAGCGGGTCGAGCGTGCGCGCGACGATGCCCTGCACCGCCTGCACCAGCGCCGCGCCGGCGACCACCGGATCGGCGCCCAGATGCGGCATCGCGGCGTGCGCGCCGTGGCCGAGCACGCGGATGTCGAAGCGGTCGGCGCTCGCCATCACCGCGCCGTCGTGGACGACGAACTGGCCGGCGGGCACGCCCGGCCAATTGTGCAGGCCGAACACCGACTCCATCGGGAAACGCTCGAACAGGCCGTCCTCGATCATCACCCGGGCGCCGCCCTCGCCTTCCTCGGCGGGCTGGAAGATGAGGTACACGGTGCCGTCGAAATCGCGCTGCGCGGCGAGCGCGTCGGCGGCGCCGAGCAGCATCGCGGTGTGGCCGTCGTGGCCGCAGGCATGCATGCAGCCTTCGTGGGTGGAACGGTGGGCGAAGTCGTTGCGCTCGGTGATCGGCAGCGCATCCATGTCGGCGCGCAGGCCGATCGCGCGCAGGCTGCGCCCGGCGCGCACGACGCCCACCACGCCGGTGCCGCCGATGCCGCGATGCACCTCGAGGCCGGCGGCCTCGAGATGGCGGGCGACGAGTTCGGCGGTGCGGTGCTCGGCGAACGCGAGTTCGGGGTGGGCGTGAATGTCGCGCCGGATCTGCATCAGCCGGGCATGGGCGGGACGGACGATATCGATGACGCTCATGATCTTGCCTTGCGGTGGTGGGGCTGCGCCGCGATGGCCGCACACGCCCCGGAGACGGGACGGCGGACGAATCGTGCGGGGAAGCCCGAGTGTAGTACAGGACGGCACCCGGCGGCGGCCCCCCGGGGTGGACAGCGCGCGCCACCCGCGCCCACCATGCGGGCTCGCCGCCGCGCCCCTGGCCACGGGCACCGCCGCATCGCCCGCGCCCGCCCCTGCACCGAATCCGCCCGACCCGCACCGAACTCCGCATGAAACTCTATTACGCCGACCACTTCGTGCTGCCCCTGCCCGCCGGCCACCGCTTCCCGATGGACAAGTACGCCCGGCTGCGCGCCCGCCTGCGCGCCTGCGGCGTGTTCGCCGCGGACGACTTCCATGTGCCGGCGGCCGCCACCGACGCCGAGATCCTGCGCGCGCACGACGCCGGCTACCTCGCCCGGGTGTGCGCCGGCACGCTCGACGCCGCCGAGATCCGCCGCATCGGCTTTCCGTGGTCGCCGCAGATGGTCGAGCGCGCGCGCCGTTCCGCGGGCGCCACCCTGGCGGCCTGCCGCAGCGCGCTCGCCGAGGGCTGCGCGGTCAATCTGGCCGGCGGCACACACCACGCCCACCGCGACTTCGGTGCCGGGTTCTGCGTGTTCAACGACGCCGCGATCGCCGCGCTGGCGATGCGCGCCGAAGGCCGCGCGCGGCGCATCGCGGTGATCGACTGCGACGTCCATCAGGGCGACGGCACCGCCGCCATCCTCGCCGGCGAGGCCGACGTCTTCACCTGCAGCGTGCATGGCGCGAACAACTTTCCGTTCGACAAGGCGGTGGGCGATCTCGACCTCGCCTTGCCCGACGGCACCGCCGACACCGCCTACCTCGCCGCGCTCGACATCGCGCTGGCGCGCGCGCTCGACGACTTCCACCCCGAACTGGTGATCTACCTCGCCGGCGCCGACCCCTACGCCGGCGACCGCCTCGGCCGCCTCTCACTCAGCACCGAAGGGCTCGCCACGCGCGACCGGCGCGTGCTGTCGGCCTGCCGCGACGCCGGCGTGGCGGTGGCGATCGCGATGGCCGGCGGCTACGCCCACGACATCGACGACACGGTGGCCATCCACCTCGCCACCGTGCTCGCCGCCGCGCGCCTGTTCGCACCCGCGGCGAGCGCGTGAACGCCGAGCCGCGCGGCGAACGCCGGCATGTCTATATCTTTGGCATAGCCTTATGCACCCCATGAGGGCATAGTTCCTTGACCTCGGCAGTACAGGATGGTCTGATGCTACCCACTTTGGGCACCAGCTCCGTGAGCCTCACCACCTTGCGCATCATCCGCTACCGCGCGGCACCGACCGCAACCTCGACCCCGTGCCGCTGACACGCCGCCTGCCGCCGTCGCTTCGCAACGTCCTCGCCCTCCTCGCCACGGCGGCGCTGGCCATTGCCGCCCTGCTCCTGCCCGCCAGTGCGGCAACGGACCTCAGCCTGCTCTCGACGGTGTTCCGCGAACACGGCACCGCGATGCTGTTCATCGACCCGGATTCGGGCCGCATCGTCGACGCCAACGCCGCCGCCGGCAAACTCTACGGTTATCCGGTGGAGCGCCTGATCGGACGCCGCATCGAAGAGTTCAACGTGCTCGATGCCACCGAGGTCGCCGCCGAACGCCGCCGCGCCCAGGCCGAAGCGCGCAACTACTTCCTGTTTCCGCACCGCCTCGCTGGCGGCACGGTGCGCACGGTCGAGGTCTATTCCTCGCCGGTGGTGCTCGCCGACGGCCATCGCGTGCTGTTCTCGCTGATCCACGAAGCCAGCTCGAAGACCCTCAACGACGGCGAACTGCTCGCCTACAAGACACGCCTGGAGGAGTTGGTCCAGCTGCGCACCCGCGAACTCGACACCGCCCAGCAGCACACGCGCTCCGTGCTGCTCGGCGCAATCGCCATCCAGTCGGTGATCATCGTGCTGCTGCTGGTCAGCAACCTGCATCGCCGCCGTGCCGCGCAGTCGCTCGCACGCCGCGAGGAACAGCTCAGCACGCTGATCAACGCCATGCCCGACATCGTTTGTTTCAAGGACGGCAGCGGGCGCTGGCAGGAGGCGAACGCGTTCACGCGTACGCTGTTCGGCCTCGACAACGTCGATTTCCGCGGCAAGACCGATACCGAACTGGCGCCCCCCGGCCATTTCCTGCACGACGCCCTTGCCGCCTGCGCGCGCTCCGATCAGCAGGCCCTCGCCGGCACCGCCAGCGTGCGCTGCGAGGAGACGATTCCGCTCGCCGACGGCAACGCGCGCATCTTCGACATCATCAAGGTGCCGCTCTTCAACCCCGACCGCAGCCGCCGCGGTCTGGTGGTGATCGGCCGCGACATCACCGACAGCAAGGCGGCGGAATCCGAGATCGAGCGCCTGGCCTACTTCGATCCGCTCACCAACCTGCCCAACCGCCGGCTGCTCCTCGACCGGCTCTCCAACACCGTGTCGGCGGCGCGCCGCAGCGGCCGCCACGGCGCCATCCTGCTGGTCGACCTGGACTACTTCAAGACGCTCAACGAGGCCCGCGGCCACGAGATGGGCGACCGCCTGCTCGAAGCGGTGGCCAAGCGCCTCACCGCCTGCATGCGCGAAGCCGACACCGTGTGCCGCTTCGGCGGCGACGAGTTCGTGCTGCTGCTGCCCGAGCTCGCCGCCCACCCCGCGCATGCGGCCGACCTCGCGCGCGCGGTCGCCGAGCAGATCCGCGCCACGATCGCCGCGCCCTACCCGATGGACGCGGAGGAAGTGAGCGTCGGCGCGAGCATAGGCGTGACCCTGATCCCCAACAGCCAGGCGGCGAGCATCGCCGATCTGCTCAAGCAGGCCGAGACCGCGATGTATCAGGCCAAGGACGCCGGACGCAACGCGGTGCGCTTCTTCGAGCCGGAGATGCAGGAGCGGGTGGAAGCGCGTTTCGCGCTCGAAGGCGAGTTGCGCCACGCCATCGAACGCGGCCAGCTGCGCCTCTACCTGCAGCCGCAGGTCGATCGCGACGGCACCATCGTCGCCGCCGAAGCGCTGCTGCGCTGGCAGCACCCGGAGCGCGGCCTGGTGGCGCCGGCGCACTTCATTCCGCTCGCCGAGGAAAACGGCTTCATCGTCGCCCTCGGCAACTGGGCGCTGCGCGAGAGCTGCCGCCTGCTGGTCGCCGCCGAGCGCGCGCAGATCACCCTGCGCCTCGCGGTCAACGTCAGTCCGCGCCAGTTCCACCAGGCCGGCTTCGTCGCCACCGTGCGCGAGATCCTCGCCGACACCGGCGCCGATCCCGGCAAGCTGACCCTGGAGATTACCGAAGGCCTGGTGATCGACCGCGTGCACCAGACCGTGGCGACGATGACCGAGCTGCGCACCCTCGGCATCCACTTCTCGATCGACGACTTCGGCACCGGCTACTCGTCGATGGCCTACCTGAAGCGCCTGCCGATCAACGAACTGAAGATCGACCGCGCGTTCATCCAGGACGCGCCCACCGACCCCAACGACGCCGCGCTGATCGATGCCATCCTCGCCGTGGCCAAGCACCTGCGCCTCGCCGTGGTCGCCGAAGGCGTGGAAACCGCGGAGCAGGCGGCCTTCCTCGACCAGCGCTCGCCAATGCTGTACCAGGGTTACCTGTTCGGCCGCCCGGAACCGGCGGAAAAGCTGTTCGAACGCCTGATCCGCGAACGCGAACTGTGCTGAGCCGCGCGGGGCGGCACACCTGAAACCCTGGGCGCTGCCCGCAACGCCATGAAGCGGTGGCCTTGAACCGCCGCAAACGGCGAAAAAAAGGCGGGAGCACCGCTCCCGCCCGTCGGCGACACCTGGATGCTTGTTAGATCACGCCCTGCGCCAGCATGGCGTCGGCGACCTTCACGAAGCCGGCGACGTTGGCGCCATCGACATAGCTCACCGAACCGTCGGCACGCTTGCCGTGCTGCAGGCAGGCGGCGTGGATGCCGCGCATGATCTCGAGCAGGCGCGCATCGACCTCGTCGCGGGTCCACGACAGGCGCATCGCGTTCTGGCTCATTTCCAGCCCGGAGGTGGCGACACCGCCGGCGTTCGACGCCTTGCCCGGGGCATACAGCACGCCATTGCCTTCAAACACCTTCACGGCGTCGGCGGTCGACGGCATGTTGGCGCCCTCGGCGACGCAGATCACCCCGTTCTTGACCAGGATCTCGGCATCGCGGCCGTCGAGCTCGTTCTGGGTCGCGCACGGCAGCGCGACATCCACCGGCACATGCCACGGCCGCACACCGGGCTCGAAGCGCGCGCCGATGCGCGCGGCGTAATCGCCGACGCGGCCGTAGAGGTGGTTCTTGACCTCCATCAGCACGGCCAGCTTCTCGGTGGTGAAGCCGTCCTCGTCGATCACCGTGCCGCTCGAGTCGGACACCGTGATCACCTTGGCGCCCAGCGCCATCGCCTTCTCCACGGCAAACTGGGCGACGTTGCCGGAGCCCGACACCGAGACCTTGAGGCCGTCGAACGAGCGGCCGGCGTTGCGCAGCATCTCCTCGGCGAAATACACCGTGCCGTAGCCGGTGGCTTCGGGGCGGATCAGCGAACCGCCGAACGACAGACCCTTGCCGGTGAACACGCAGTCGGCGCGGTTCGACAGCTTCTTCATCATCCCCGCCATGTAGCCGACCTCGCGGCCACCGACGCCGATGTCGCCGGCCGGCACGTCGGTGTCGGAACCGATGTGGCGGAACAGTTCGCTGACGAAGGCCTGGCAGAAGCGCATCACCTCGGCCGGGCTCTTGCCCTTCGGGTCGAAGTCGGAACCACCCTTGCCGCCGCCCATCGGCAGCGTGGTGAGCGCGTTCTTGAAGGTCTGCTCGAAGGCGAGGAACTTCAGGATCGACAGGTTCACCGAGGGGTGGAAGCGGATGCCGCCCTTGTACGGCCCGATCGCCGAGCTGTGCTGGATGCGGTAGCCGCGGTTGACCTGCACCTCGCCGCGGTCATCGACCCACGACACGCGGAACAGGATGGCGCGCTCGGGTTCGACCAGGCGGTCGAGCAGGCCATGTTCGGCGTAGCGCGGATTCTTCTCGATGTAAGGCCACAGACTATCGACGACCTCGGTGACCGCCTGTAGAAACTCCGGCTGGCCCGGATTGCGTTCCGCCACGACGGCCAGAAATTCGTGCGCCTGCTTGTACCTCATCATCATTCCTTTCCCGGCTTGCCGGTATCTGCACCAAAAGCGGGCATTTTCGCGCAAGCGCGCGTGTTTCGCACCACTTTTGTGCAGAAAAAATGAGTTCAGCGGCGCTTGCGCGCCTCGCTGATCAAGCCCGCGATGTCGGTGTTGCCGTTGGCCAGCGCCCAGCTCTCGGCGGTGAAGCCGGCGTCGTTGGTGCGGTCGAGCGCGACGCCGGCCTTGAGCAGGCGGCGCACGACCTCAATGTGGCCATTGCGTGCCGCCAGCATCAGCGCATCGGACTTGTTCGGCGCGAGCGCGCCCAGGTCGGCACCGGCCGCGATCAGGCGCTCGAGGAGCGCGAGGCGGCCTTCGAACGCGGCATAGTGCAGCGCCGTCCAGCCCTCGTGATTGACCGCCGCGCCGCCCTCGATCAGCACTTCGGCGGCACGCTCGTGGCCGCGCAGCACCGCCAGCATCAGCGCCGAATCGCCGGCCGGGTTGCGGTAGTCGAGCTTCGGGCGGAAGCCGAGCAGCGCCTTCACCGTGTCCGCGTTGCCTTCGCGCGCGGCGAGGATGAGCAGGGTGTTGCCCTGGGCATCGACGGTGTCGACTTCCAGCCCCTTTTGCAGCAGGCCGACGAGGGCCTTGGTGTCGCCGAGGCGGGCGGCATTGAGCGCATCGTCGTAGCTGCCGGCGACCGCCGGCCCGGCGAGCAGGAAGCAACTCGCCGCGGCGAGCAGGAAATTGCGGATGGTTTCAGGCTTGGGCATGGCGGAACAGGCGGAAGAAATTGGCGGTGGTGGCCTCGGCCACGGTTTCGAGCGGCACCCCGCGCAGGCGGGCGATCTCCTCGGCGACGTGCACCACCCAGGCCGGCTCGTTGGTCTTACCGCGGTGCGGCACCGGCGCCAGATAGGGCGCATCGGTCTCGATCAGCAGGCGGTCGAGCGGCACCCGGGTGGCGACCTCCTTGAGCGCGGTGGCATTGCGGAAGCTGACGATGCCCGAGAACGAGATGTAGAAACCGAGTTCGAGCGCGGCGTCGGCGACTTCCTGCGACTCGGTGAAGCAGTGCATGACTCCGCCGCATGCCTCTGCCCCTTCCTCGCGCAGCAGGCGCAGGGTGTCGGCGGCGGCGCTGCGCGTGTGCACGATCAGCGGCTTGGCGCAGGCGCGCGCGGCACGGATGTGGGTGCGGAAACGCGCGCGCTGCCACTCGGGCTCGTCCTTGTGCCAGTAGTAATCGAGCCCGGTCTCGCCGATCGCGACCACGCGCGGATGGGCGGCGAGCGCGCACAGGCGCTCGACATCGGGTTCCTCGCACTCGGCGTTGTCCGGATGCACGCCGACCGAGGCCCAAAGATTGGGGTGGCGCTCGGCGAGCCCCAGCACGGCGGGGAAATCCTCCAGCTTCACGCTGATGCACAGCGCATGGGTGACGCGCTTGGCCGCCATCGCGGCGAGCACCTCGTGCTCGCGTTCGAGCAGACCGGGAAAATCGAGGTGGCAGTGGGAGTCTACGAACATCCGGGGGCGAATCTCAGATCGTGTGGTTCAGGGGGCTTAAGTCAGGGGGCTTAGGCCAGAAGGCTTGAATCAGATGGTATGCGTCGGGCGGTTGGCACCGAGGTTGCCGGCGAGAATCTGCTCGATGCGGTGACGTAGCCCCGCGCCGGCCTCGTCGGCGGAAAAATGCACGCCGATGCCCTGGGTCTTGCCGCCCTGGGCGCCCTGCGGGGTGACCCACACCACCGCGCCGGCGACCGGATGCTTGGTCGGATCGTCCATCAGCTGCAGCAGCAGGAAAACCTCGTCGCCCAGGTTGTAGGCCCGCGGCGTGGGCACGAAGATGCCGCCATTGACCAGAAAGGGCATGTAGGCCGCGTAGAGCGCGGACTTCGAATTGATGTTCAGCGACAGCACGGCGGGGCGTGCGACCGCGGGCCGGACAGGCTCGCTCATGCTCGGGCTCCTGTTGTCCTCGTCTCGTTTCGATCGATCGCTGCGCAGGCGGGCGCCACGCAACCGGTGATCCGCGCCGGCCGGCGGCCTCAGCGCGCTGCGCCGAGCGCGCGCGCATAGCGCAACAGCATGTCTTCCAGAAACAGGCGCGGGTTCAGCGGATGCTGCGCCACCCGCCGGATCTGGGCGAGTTCATTGTAGCAGGCGCTTGCCGCGGCCACGCTCGTGCGCGCGGCGAGCGCGGCGAGCGCGCCCTCCTCGCCGGGGAAGAAGCGCACCTGCCCGCCCAGGCGCAGGGCGGCGAGATCGGCGACCCAGCGCTGCATCCAGTCGACCAGCTGGACGAGGCCGAAGCCGGCGGCGAGCGCCTCCTTCGACTTCAGCCACGCCTCCCACTGCCCGGCCAGGCGCAGCGGATCGGCGTCGCGCGGCAGCGCCACCTCGCGCACGAAGCGCTCGAGCAGTGCCGCGCCGCCGGCCTCGGCGAGGCGCTGCGCGGCCAGCGGCATGCCGCCGCACAGCGCGAGCAGCGCGGCGCCGGCCTGGCCGTCGAGGTC
>JAEWVQ010000160.1 GCA_023459095.1 Pseudomonadota bacterium
AAGCTGCCCAAGGTCGCCCTGATTGCCTGCATGCGCAAGCTGCTGACCACCCTCAACGCCATGGTCCGCACCAACAAACCCTGGGAAAACTCGCTTCACCGCACTTGACTCTGAAGACGGTTACTCAGAGCAGCAATAGCCACAGGCTCAGCGTCGGCACCGCGAGCAGGGTTGTCGCCGAAATCAGCCAGGCCACCCCCTGGCCGTCGCCGCCCATGCGCATCGCCAGGATGTAGGCCGAACTCGCCGTGGGCAGCGCGGCGAACAGCACCAGCATGTCGAAGGCGATGCCGGTGAGGCCCAGCGCGCGCCCCGCGCCCCAGGCCACCGCCGGCAGCGCGATGAGCTTGACGCAGACCAGCCAGGCCACCCCGCCCCAGCGCCCCTCGACCCGCCCCCAGCGCAGGGCTGCACCCACCGCGAGCAGGCCAAGCGCGACCGCGGCATCGCCCAGACGCTTCAGAAAGGCCTGGACGGGCACGGCAAGCTCGATCCCGACGAGGTTGACCGCGAGCCCGGCGAGGGTCGCGAGCACGAGCGGGTTGCGCGCCAACTCGCGCAGCAGATCGCTCTGGCCATGGCGCGCGAGCTGGCTCACCGCGAGTATGTTGGCGAACGGCACCATCGCCCCGCACAGCGCGCCCATCGTCGCCACCCCGGCGGCGCCATGCAGCTGGCCGGCGATCGCGATCGCGATATAGGTGTTGAAGCGGTAGGCGCACTGCAGGCGCGAAGCGAAGCCCATCGCCGACAACCCCATCAGCGGCCGCCCCACCCAGCCCAGCGCGAACCCTGCGGCCAGCACCGCGAGGCCGGCGACGAACAACGGCAGCATGCCGGCGGCGTCGAGCGTGGCGCCGGCCATGGCATTGAACAGCAAGGCCGGGAACAGGACGAAATAGACCAGTTTCTCGACCCCCTGCCAGAACTCGGCGGACTGCAGCAGCACGCGCCGCAGCGCCATGCCGAGGAGAATCAGGGAGAAGTCGGGGGCGAGCAGGAGGAAGCTTTGCATCGGCGCAAGCTTAACCTGCCGGCCTTGGCGTCGGCGCACCGCGGCCCCGGTCAGGAGCCGCGATCACGCGCCGGATCAGATCACGCCGGCGGCGCGCAGCGCGGCGATCGCCGCGGCATCGAGGCCGAGTTCGCCGAGCACGTCCGCGCTGTCGGCACCGGCCGCGGGGGCCGGTCGCGGCGGTTGCGGTTCGAACCCGGCCAAGCGCACCGGCGGCCCGAACTGACGCATACCGTCGATCTCGCGCACCATGCCGCGCGCGCGCAACTGCGGATTCTCCAGACTTTCCTCCAGCCGCAGCACCGGCGTCACGCAGCAGTCGACGCCCTCGAAGCGCTCGCTCCAGTCTGCGCGGCTGCGGCTGCGGAAGATCGCGGCGAGCGCCGCCCGCGCCTGCGCGCCGGCCTCGCCGGTGGCGAGGTGAGCGGGCTTGAGATCGGGGCGCTCCAGGGTGTCGCACAGCAGATCCCAGAACTTTTCCTCAAGCGCCCCAACCGCCATGTGGCCGCCGTCGGCGGTCTCGTACACGCCGTAGCACGGCACCCCGCCGTTCAGCAGGTCCTCGCCGCGCGGCCGCACGCTGCCGTGGGCGAGCACCTCGGCGAGCGGAAAGATCATGTGCGCGAGCACGGCGTCGGTCATCGCCACGTCGACGTGGCGGCCGCGGCCGCTGCGTCGGGCTTCGAGCAGCGCGACCAGCAGGCCCATGGTCGCCGCCATGGTGCCGCCGAGCAGATCGCCGATCTGCAGGTTGGACAGGGCTGGCCCCTGACCGGCGACACCGGTCTGGTCGAGCACCCCGGCGTAGCCGATGTAGTTGATGTCGTGGCCGGCGCGCTGCGCATACGGCCCGGTCTGGCCATAACCGGAAATGCTGCACGTGACCAGGCGCGGATTGCGCGCGCTCAGCGCCGCATGGCCGAGGCCGAGCTTGTCCATGACGCCCGGACGAAAGCCCTCGACCACCGCGTCGGCGGTATCGACCAAACGCAGGAACAGCGCCCGCCCCGCCTCCTGCTTGAGGTCGAGGCGCAGGCTCTTCTTGTTGCGATTGACGAGTTGGTAGAAGTAGCTGGTGTCGCCGGCCATCGCTCCCATGGTGCGGGCATAGTCGCCGGCGCCGGTGTCCTCGATCTTGATCACCTCGGCGCCATAATCGGCGAGATGCTGGGTGGCGAGCGGCCCGGGCAGCAGCCGGGTGAGGTCGAGGATGCGCAGCCCGGCAAGCGGCGCATCGGCGCCTGGCGTCTGGCAAGGGGGCGGGGTTCGGGCTTCGGTCGGCATGAGGTCGGATCACCGGCAGGATGAAAAAACGGCCCGGATCACCGGGCCGCACAAGGGTCGCCCACTAAACGCTGAAATCTATTCGTACTTGCGGAGGTCGTCGATCACCTTGCCGTCGTTGGCAAGCGTGCCCGGGGCACAGAACGCAACCTCACCGCGCAGCTTGGTGAGCTCGCGCAACGACACCGCGACCGCCTCGGCGAGCGCGCTCTCGGCGGCGGCCGCGACGGCGGCCTCGCAGTGCAGCGTCATGCGATCGTTGAGATCCGGATTGTCCACCACCAGGCGCGCGCGCGTGATCTCCGGATGGCGCTTGACCACCGCGGCGACCTGCCCCGGATGGACGAACATGCCCTTGATCTTGGTGGTCTGGTCGGCGCGCCCCATCCAGCCCTTGATGCGCCGGTTGGTCCGCCCGCAGGGCGAGGCCCCGGGCAGGAAAGCGGAGAGGTCGCCGGTGCCGAAGCGGATCAAGGGGTAATCGGGATTGAGCGTGGTGACCACGACCTCGCCGACCTCGCCCTCGGCAACCGGGTCGCCGGTGCCGGGGCGGACGATCTCGACGATCACGTCCTCGTCGATCACCAAGCCCTCGCGTGCCGCGGTCTCGTAGGCGATCAGGCCGATGTCGGCGGTGGCGTACGCCTGGTAGGCGGCGATGCCGCGCGCGGCGAAGGCCTCGCGCAGCGCCGGCGGAAAGGCCTCGCCGGACACGAAGGCCTTGGTGAACGCGGCCTTCACGCCCAGTTCCTCGGCCTTGTCGAGCAGGATGCGCAAGAACGACGGCGTGCCGACGTAGGCGTTGGGCTGCAGGTCGGCGATCGCCGCGACCTGCTGCTCGGTCTGCCCCACCCCGGCGGGAAACACCGTGCACCCGAGCGCATGGGCGGCGGTCTCCATCATCGAGCCGGCGGGCGTGAAGTGGTAGGAGAAGGTGTTATGCACCAGGTCGCCGTCGCGAAAGCCCGCGGCATAGAGGGCGCGGGCGAGGCGGTAGTAGTCGGCGCGCGCGCCTTCGGGCTCGTACAGCGGGCCGGGCGAGGCGAATACGCGCCGGCATGCTGCCCCCCAGCGCACCGCGGCGAAGCCGCCGAAGGGGCGCGCCGCCTTCTGGCGCTCGAGCAGTTCGGACTTGCGGATCACCGGCAGGCGGGCCAGAGCCTCGCGGCTGCTGACGGTCGCGGGGTCCACGCCCGCGAGCAGGGCCGCGAACGCCGGAGCGTGGGCCTGCGCATGGGCGATCTGCGTCGGCAGGCGGGCGAACAGGTCGTGCTCGCGGGCTGCAGCATCGCGGGTTTCTCTGGCGTCGTAGTAAGTCATGGGGACATCCGTAGTGCCGGGTTTGGGACGGGTGCGACAGCGGCGCGCCGCGGCGGGCTCAGCTCAGCCAGCGCTTGCGGCGGCGGTAATGCTTGACGTCGCGGAAGCTCTTGCGGCCCTCGCCGGAGAGGCCGAGATAGAACTCCTTGACGTCCTCGTTGTTGGCCAGATAGCTGGCCTCGCCTTCCATGACGATGCGGCCGTTCTCGACGATGTAGCCGAAATCGGAGTAGCGCAGCGCCACCATGGTGTTCTGTTCGGCGAGCAGGAAGCTCACCTTTTCCTTGGCGTTCAGATCCTTGACGATCTCGAACACTTCTTCGACGATCTGCGGCGCCAGCCCCATCGACGGCTCGTCGAGCAGCACCATGTTCGGGCTCGACATCAGCGCGCGGCCGATCGCGCACATCTGCTGCTCGCCGCCCGAGGTGTAGGCCGCCTGACTGGTGCGGCGCGTCTTCAGGCGCGGGAAATAGGTATAGACCTTGTCGAGGTTGGCGGAAATCTCGCCCTTGTCGCTGCGCGTGTAGGCGCCGGCGAGCAGGTTCTCCTCGATCGTCAGGTGGGCGAAGCAATGCCGGCCTTCCATCACCTGCACCACGCCGCGGCGCACGAGGTCGGACGGCGACAGCGCCTCGACGCGCTCGCCGCGGTACTCGATGAGGCCCTTGGTGACTTCGCCGCGCTCGCCCTTGAGCAGGTTGGAGATGGCGCGCAGCGTGGTGGTCTTGCCCGCGCCGTTGCCGCCGAGGATGGCCACGATGCGGCCCTCCGGCACCTGCAGCGAGACGCCCTTGAGCACCAGCGCGACGTGGTTGTAGATCACCTCGATGCCATTCACATTGAGAAGGAGGTTCGGTGCGTTCATCGCTTCATCCGGTCAGATCGGCGCCGCCACGCACGGCGGCAGCACCGGGGTCATACACGACACCGCGCCGTCCGCGCCCCCGGGTACAGCCCCGGGAAACGCGGCGGATGCGGCACAAGCTCGGGATCAGGACTGGCAGTCGGCCGCGTCGCGGCGCTTGATCTGCTTCTCCGCGGCGTAGCGGTCGGCCGCTTCCTTCACCATCGGGTCGAGCACGCTCTTGTCGGCTTGGTACCAGTCGGCGCCCATCACCCACTTGCTGCCGTCCCAGGTGTGGATGCGCGCCCACGACGAACCCATGTGGTCGTCGCAGCTGGTCTTGATCGGACGGATCACGCCCTTCAGGCCGAGCTCCTCGAGCCGCTTGTCGTCGATGTTCAGGTTCTCGAAGCCCCAGCGCACCTGCTCGCCGGTCATCACCTTGCCCTTGCCGAACTTCTCCTGCGCGGTGCGGATGGCCTCGACGCTGAGCATGGAGATGATCATGCCGCGGGTGTAGAGCACCGAGCCGACCTCGTCGCGCGGACCGGAGCCCTGGCCAGCGTCATGCACCTTCTTGACGATGTCCTGGATCAGCGGGTACTCGGTGCCGTTGGGATTGAGCGCCAGCGTGCTGTAGCCCTTGGCGTTGGCGCCGACGTCCTTCACGTCCGGCTCGGCGCCGGCCCACCACACCCCGAACAGCTTCTCGCGCGGGAAGCCGGTGGCCACCGCTTCCTTGAGCGCGGTCGAGTTCATCACCCCCCAGCCCCACAGCAGCACGTAGTCCGGCCGCTGCTGGCGCACCTGCAGCCAGGTCGCCTTCTGCTCCACGCCCGGCGCCGTCACCGGCAGCAGGTTGAGTTCGAAGCCATGCATCTCGGCGCGCTTCTTGAGCGCGGGGATGGGTTCCTTGCCGAACGGCGAATCGTGATAGACGAGGGCGATCTTCTTGCCCTTGAGCTTGTCGAGCCCGCCTTCCTTCTTGCCCAGGTGCTGGATCAGGATGTCGGCCGCGGTCCAGTAGCTGCCCATCAGCGGGAAGTTCCACTTGAACACGCCGCCATCCTGCGACGCCGCCAGGCCGTAGCCCAGAGTGATGAGCGGAATCTTGTCGACCGGGGCCTTGTCGGTGAGCGCGAAGGTGATGCCGGTGGCCTGCGGGTCGAACACCGCGGCGCCCTTGCCCTTCAGGCGCTCGTAGCACTCCACGCCCTTGTCGGTGGCGTAGCCGGTCTCGCACTCCTCGAAGGCGATCTTGACGCCATTGATGCCGCCGTTGGCATTGATGTACTTGACGTAATCCTGCTTGCCGTTGGCCCAGGGGATGCCGTTGGGCGCATACGCACCGGTGCGGTAGGACAGCAGCGGGATGAATTGTTCCTGCGCCACCGCCGGAGTGGCGAAGGCCGCGGCCCCCAGGGTGACGAGCGTGGCGGCGAGAGCCAGAGGCTTGAATTTCATCGGTGTGTCTCCTCGTGTTATTGGTGAGTGGTACGTACCGCGTACCCGGAAGGTGCAACGAACAAACCCGGCTTCCAATCCATTGACAGCACTGCGCACGCGGGCTCAGTGCGGGAACGGCCACAGGCGCAGCTTCTGCTTGCCCACGCTCCACAGCTTGGCCAGGCCGTGGGGCTCGACGATCAGGAAGAACACGATCAGCGCGCCGAAGATCATGTGCACCAGGTGCGAAACCGTCGCCGTCGACAGCGGCACGCCGAGCAGGTGCGGCATCTGGTCGAGCACGATGGGCAGCAGCACCATGAACGCTGCGCCGAGGAAGGCGCCGGAGATCGACCCAAGGCCGCCGATGATGACCATGAACAGCAGCTGGAACGAACGGTCGATGGAGAACGCCGCCGGCTCCCACGCCCCCAGATAGACGAAGGCCCACAGCACGCCGGCGACGCCGACGATGAAGGAGCTCACCGCGAACGCGGTCAGCTTGGCATACACCGGACGGATGCCGATCACCGCCGCGGCCACGTCCATGTCGCGGATCGCCATCCACTGGCGGCCGATCGCACTGCGCGTGAGGTTCTTCGCGAACAGCGCGAACACGCACACCACGGTGAGGCAGAACAGGTACTTGGCCACCGGCGAATCGATGGGGATGCCGAACACGTTGAGGTTGGCCACGCTCACCGAACCCGAACTCGAGTTGTTGGTGAACCAGCCGATGCGCAGGAAGGCCCAGTCGGTGAAGAACTGCGCGGCAAGCGTCGCCACCGCGAGGTAGAGGCCCTTGATGCGCAGCGACGGAATCCCGAACAGCACCCCGATCACGGTCGCGCACAGGCCGCCGAGCAGCATCGCCACGATCAGCGGCATGCCGTCGATGCGCACCATGAAGTTGTACGCCGCATAGGCGCCCACCGCCATGAAGGCACCGGTGCCGAGCGAGATCTGCCCGCAGTAGCCGACCAGGATGTTGAGCCCGAGCGCGGCGAGGGCGAGGATCAGGAAGGGAATCAGGATGGCGCGGAAGAAATACTCCGAGCCCACCATCGGCATCACCACGAAGGCGACGAGCAGCAGCAGGCCGATCGCCCAGCGGTCCTGCAGGATGGGGAAAATCTGTTGGTCGGCCGCGTAGCTCGTCTTGAACTGGCCGTTTTCTCTGTACAGCATGCGCAGTATCTCCGGGTATCAGTGACGAGGTCAGACGCGATCGATGATCTTTTCGCCGAACAGCCCTTGCGGCCGCACCAGCAGGAAGCCGAGCGCGAGCACGTAGGCGAACCAGATCTCGATGCCGCCGCCGAGCATGGGCCCGATGTAGATCTCCGACAGCTTCTCGCCGACGCCGATGATCAGGCCGCCGATGATCGCCCCCGGCACCGAGGTCAGCCCGCCCAGGATCACCACCGGCAGCGCCTTCAGCGCGACCAGCGACAGCGTGAACTGGACGCCGAGCTTGGAGCCCCAGATGATCCCGGCGATGAGCGCGGCGAACCCCGCCACCGACCACACGATCACCCAGATCTTGTTCAGCGGAATGCCGATCGACTGGGCGGCCTGGTGGTCGTCGGCCACCGCGCGCAAGGCACGGCCGGTCTTGGTCTTCTGGAAGAAGAGCGCGAGCACGATCACCAGCAGCGCAGCGATGACCGCGGCGACGAGGTCTTCCTTGCTGACCATGACGCCGCCCTCGAACATGCCCTCGAGAATGAACGCCGGGTCCTTGGGCATGCCCACGTTGATGCTGTAGATGTCGCTGCCGAACAGGGTCTGGCCGAAGCCGTCGAGGAAGTAGGCGATGCCCAGCGTGGCCATCAGCAGGGTGATGCCCTCCTGGTTCACCAGCTTCGACAGGCACAGGCGCTCGATCGCCCAGGCCAGCACCACCATCATCGCCATCGCCATGATGAAGGCGAGCAGGTTGGCGAGCAGCAGGCTCTCGAAGCCGAACCACTTCGGAATCCATTCGGCAAAGCGCGCCATCGCCAGCGCGGCGAACAGCACCATCGCGCCCTGGGCGAAGTTGAACACCCCCGAGGCTTTGTAGATCAGCACGAAGCCGAGTGCGATCAGCGAGTACAACATGCCGGCCATCAGTCCGCCGAACAAGGTTTCAAGAAAAAAGCCCATGACTGTGTCCCCGCTCAGTGCGACGTGCCCAGATAGGCACGGATGACGTCTTCGTTGTTGCGCACCTCGTCGGGCGCGCCGTCGCCGATCTTCTTGCCGTAGTCGAGCACCACGACGCGATCGGAGATGTCCATGACCACGCCCATGTCGTGCTCGATGAGCACGATGGTGGTGCCGAACTGGTCATTGACGTCGAGAATGAAGCGGCACATGTCCTGCTTCTCCTCCACGTTCATGCCCGCCATCGGCTCGTCGAGGAGCAGCATCGATGGCTCGGCGGCGAGCGCGCGGCCCAGCTCGACGCGCTTTTGCAGCCCGTAGGGCAACTGCCCGACCGGGGTCTTGCGCACGTTCTGGATTTCGAGGAAATCGACGATTTCCTCGACCTTCTCGCGGTGGGCGATCTCCTCCTTCTGCGCCGCGCCCCAGTACAGCGCCATCTGCAGGATGTTGCTCTTCATCATGAGGTTGCGCCCGGTCATGATGTTGTCGAGCACGCTCATGCCCTTGAACAGGGCGATGTTCTGGAAGGTGCGGGCAATGCCCTGGGTCGCCGCCATGTGCGGCTCCATCTTCTGGCGCGGCTGGCCGCGGTACAGGATCTGCCCTTCCTGCGGGTGGTAGACGCCGTTGATCACGTTGAGCATCGAGCTCTTGCCGGCGCCGTTGGGGCCGATGATCGAGCGGATCTCGTGCTCGCGCACGTTGAAGCTGATGTCGGTGAGCGCCTTCACCCCACCGAAGCGCAGCGAGATGTTCTGCAGATCGAGGATCACCTCGCCGATGCGGCGGCCGCCGTCGTGCGCGGCCGCGGCCGGGGCCATGTCGTTCATCATCATTGCTGTCTCCTCAAGCGGCCCGCGTCGCGGCCTGGGGCGAGAAGGTCTTGGCCTCCTCGATACGCAGATCGGCACTGACCTTGCCGACGCGCCCATCCTCGTACGTGACCTGGGTCTCGATGAACTGGCGCTGCTTGCCGCCGTACAGCCCATCGACCAGCACGCCGTACTTGTCGGCGATGAAGTTGCGCCGCACCTTGCGCGTGCGCGTCAGCTCGCCGTCGTCGGCGTCGAGTTCCTTGTGCAGGATCAGGAAGCGGCGGACCTGCGAACCGCTCATCCTGGGATCGGTGGCGAGGTCGGCATTGACCTTCTCCACGCACTCGCGGATCAGCTCGTACACCGGCGCCTGCGAGGCCAGATCGGTGTAGCCCGCATACGGCATGCCGCGGCGCTCGGCCCAGTTGCCCACGGCCTCGAGGTCGATGTTGATGAAGGCGGTGACGAAATCGCGCTGATTGCCGAAGGTCACCGCCTCCTTGATGTGCGGGAAGAACTTGAGCTTGTTCTCGATGTAGTTGGGCGCGAACATCGAGCCGTCGTTGAGCTTGCCCACGTCCTTGGCGCGGTCGATGATCTTCAGGTGGCCTTCGTCGTCGAAGAAACCGGCATCGCCGGTCATGAAGTAGCCGTCGGCATTGATCGACTCGGCGGTGGCGTCGGGGCGCTTGTAGTAGGCCTTGAGCAGCATCGGCCCCTTGACCAGGATTTCGCCGTTGTCGGCGAGCTTGACCTCGACGAAGGGCGCCGGCTTGCCCACCGAGTCGAGCTTGATCTGGCCGTCAGGCTGCAGGCAGACGTAGGCGCAGGTCTCGGTCTGGCCATAGAGCTGCTTCAGGTTGATGCCGATCGAGCGGTAGAAGCGGAACAGGTCGGGGCCGATCGCCGCGCCCGCGGTATAGGCCACGCGGATGCGGCTCATGCCGAGCACGTTCTTCAGCGGACCGTAGATCAGCAGGTTGCCAAGCCAGTACTGAAAACGGTCGCCGGCCGACACCGGCTTGCCGTCGAGCAGGTCGGCGCCGCAGCGGCGGGCGACGTCCATGAAGTGGTGGAACAGCTTCTTCTTCAGGGCGCCGGCGTCCTCCATGCGGATCATGACCTGGGTGAGCAGGCTCTCGAACACGCGCGGCGGTGCGAAGTAATAGGTCGGGCCGATCTCGCGCAGGTCGGTCATCACCGTCTCGCCCGACTCCGGGCAGTTGATCGTGAAGCCCGCGACCATGGCCTGGGCGAACGAGAACAGGTGGTCACCCACCCATGCCATCGGCAGGTAGCACAGCATGTCCTCGCGGTCGGTGAGACGGTCGAACTGCATCGCGCCGGTGGCCGCGGCGATGAACGCGCGGTGGGTCTGGCACACGCCCTTGGGCTTGCCGGTGGTGCCCGAGGTGTAGAGCATCACCGAAACATCGTCGGCGGCGCCCTTGGCAATCTCGCCGTCGAGGAAATCGACGTGGTTGCGGTCATGGATGCGCCCCATGTCCTGCAGCCCGTCGAGCGCCATCAGCTGGGGCTGGCTGTAGTGGCGCATGCCGCGCGCGTCGTCGTAGAGGATGTGGGCGAGGAAGGGCACTTCAGGCAGGATCTCGAGCATCTTGTCGACCTGCTCCTGATCCTCGACCACCGCGAAGCGGATCTCGGCATCCTGCAGCACGTAGGTCATTTCCTGCGCCACGGCGTCCTGATACATCATCACCGGAATGCCGCCCAGGCACTGGCAGGCCGCCACCGCCCAGTACAGCCGCGGCCGGTTGTCGCCGACCACGGCGAGGCGGTCGCCGCGCTTGAAGCCGAGTTCGGCCAGCCCGCAGGCGATCGCCCGCACGTTCTCGGCGACCTCCGCCCAGGTGTAGGTCTGCCAGATGCCGTATTCCTTCTCGCGCATGGCCGGCCGCTGCGGCCGGACCCTGGCGTGCTCCATCAGCAGCCGCGGGAATGTATCGAGCGCGGCCCCTGCTGCGGTGTGCCCGTGAGAGTCGGACATGCCCCGTTCCTCCTTGGTTTGATCCTGCCTGTCTCCTCACCCCGTCCGACCTTTGTGCTGTTGTCGTGGTCCGGACGTGGCGCCGGGGTGGCGCCATGGATGTCTTTTGTCAGGCTGCAGTGTCGCAAGGCATGTTTGCGCAACTGTTTGCGGAATGTACTGAATTGTTGCAGTCGCCCCCGCGGCGATGAGCCCCGAAAAACCAGCCCCCACGGCTTGATACACCGCGATTGATACGCCTGGAAAACAGCAACGGCGCCCGCGCGCCGTTACCTGTGTCAGGCTTTACCCTGCTGTGGCAGGGCTGCGCCGCGGAGCCGGGCTCAAACGCCGGCTCCGCGCCTTGGCAGCGTACCTGACTGCGCCGCCGACGCCACACGTGGCTGGGGACACGCCGACTCAGGCCGCATTGCGCCGCACTGCGACCATGCCGAACAAGGCCAGCAGCGCACACAACGCTATCTGCCCCCATTGCGCCAGGGTTGGAATGGCGCTCACCCCCAGCGCCATCACGGCCGGACCGCCGGGATCGAGGATCACACTGTCGGCAAGCAGATCGTCGTCGCCGAGGCCGCCGTCGGTCAGCGTCAACACGACCGTGTTGCCTACGATCGTGGCTCCAGGATACTGATACCAGTGCGGCACGGGATTCGCCGCGGTCTTGCCGTACTTCCAGTACACCGTCCCGCTCGGAAGGACGTTGGGATAGGTGATGGTCACCGTCGCGCTCGTCCCTGCCGTTCCGCTGTCAAGGCGCATGTCCAGCAAGCCATGCGGAAAGCCGTACCCCGCCGGCGGCGTAGCGCCGACCGAGCCCAGCGAGACGAACGTGGCGCTGTCGACTTCCCATGCCGCCGCACCGCTGGAAGCGGTGATCTCCATCCGCCCGCTACCGGAACCGGTCGCGGTCGTACCGTTAGGCGCCGAACAGCTGGCCGAGGAAAGCCCGCCCGCACCGGTGCACGTCCACGTCCACAACGAGCCTGTGGTCACCGCACTGGCCGTGCCGACCGCACACAGGCTGCCACCGGACGGCGCAAAGACCGAGGGCGAGTTGGCCGCCGTACCGCAGGTGGCGGCGGCATTGGTGGTCACATTGACCGGTGCGGAAGCGCCCCATCCGGACGTGCCGCTGCCGTTGAGACGGAGCAAGTAAGCCGTGTTGCTGGCCAGCCCGGTGACCGTGGCGCTGGTCGATGTCGGCCCCACCGGCCCCTGCAACACCGACGTCGTCCAGTTGCTTCCGCCGTCGGTCGATTGCTCGATCCGCACGCCGCTGCTGCCAAGAGCGCCAAAACTGACCGCCACCGTGGTTTCGGCCACGGCTCCGAGAGTCAAGGTGGGCACGCCGATCAGGTTCGACCAGCCAAATCGATTGGAAGCGCTGTCGCTATCGTTCAGGCGGAAGTAGTAGCGCACCGCGGGGTCCAGACCGGTGACGGTGAACGCGGCGTCGCCCACGTCGAGCCCTCCGGCCGGGGTGACGGCGGCGGCGCTCCAGGCGCTTCCATCGAGCGATTGCTCCACGGCAAAGCTGGTCGAGTTGAGCGCCGGCACTGCGTCCCCGGCAAGGCCCAGGGTCACGGACGACGGCGTGCGCGCGCTGAAGACGAGGTAAGGATCGCTGTAGGCCGATGCGTTGTCGTTCTGGTCCTTGAAAATCGAGATACGAGGACCATGGACACCATTACCCAGCGTATTGCCGTGGGCGAGCGCAAAGCCTGCCAGCCCGGGGTTGGCGATCAGGCTGTAGCCGTTGACCGTCAGTTCACCGCCCGGTTTGAACACCTGCCAGCCGCCCACCAGCGAAAGACTGGTCGAGCAATTGGTGATGACGTTGTCGGTAATGGTCGCGCTGCCCCCGGCGAAGAGCCCCACGCTGGCGATCCCTGCGCTGTAGTAATCGGTGTTGAGATGCGCCCGGTAACCGCTGAGGGTGTTGCCGGTGATGGTGCTGTGGCCGCCATACAGGTAGATCCCGTTCTCGAAGCCATCGGCGGCACGCAATCGGGTGGGATGAACGGTACCGTTGAAGGTGTTGGCGTCGATCAAGGCGCTCTGGCTGTTGTAGAGATGAACGGCATTCCGGAACGCGTTGCTGCTGCCGAAGACGCTGCCGGTGACGGTCAGATTGCCCTGGAAGTCATGGTCGGCATAGACACCATGGCTCAGGTCGGCGTAGCTGGCGTACAAGCCCTGCGCGCCGGCAAGGTTGTTCTGCTCCATGAACTTGCCATTGCTGAACCAGAAGTTCTCGAAACGGACCGCGCTCAAGCTGGCTTCGGCCGAGCCGGTGAGGAACACCGCGGCAAAGATGCCGGTGAGTCCCTGAGCGTTGGCGGTGACGGCAGCATTGCGCAGGGTGAGATTGCTGACGGTGAGATGCCCCCCCTCGCTGACCCGCCAGAACAGGTTGCCGCGCTGGCGCCGATTGCCACTGGCGTCGGGCATGCCGAGGTGAAAGATGGTCTGGTCGTCGAAGCTCTGCCCCGTGCCCCCCAGCACCTCGATCACGGCGTTATTGCCCTGGATGTTCAGGGCGCGATTGATTTCGCTGCCATAGATCTGATAGTTCGCGCCGCTACTGAGGTTGATCGTGGCGACCGCGGGGTCGTTGATCGCCGCGCTCAATGCCGCGGAATCGGCAGCGTTCACGGTCGAACCGCTGGCGGCATTCACGGCCACCGTGATCGTCCGGCTGGCCGTCGCCACACCATCGCTGACCTCGATGGTGAAGCTGTCGCTCCCGGTATAGCCCGCGGCAGGGGTATAGGTCACGGTATTGGCCGGGCGCGAAACCGTGCTGCCAACGGTGCCGCAAATGCCGTTGCTGCAATGAGTCGTCGCAGTCGCCGGAAAGCCCGAGAGCGTGCCGTGGCTGGGGGCACTCGTCACATTCCAGGTCAGCACCTGATTGACGTCGACATCGCTGACCGCAATCTGGTCGCGGAACTCCGTCCCGCCCGCGTTCACGGTCAGCGTAGACCGCCCACCGACAAAAGCCGGCGCACTGGCAGTGACAACGGCCAGGTTCGAAGCAAGGCTGACGACGTTGTCGAAGCGCTGCTCCACGTAATGCCCCGTACTGAGGGGAGTGACGTTGGCAAAGCGGAAGACGCCCCCGCCAATCGGGGTCGGCGATGAAGACAGCGCCGTGCCCGACGACGTGTAAAGCGTGACCGTGGCGCCCGGAAAGACATTGCTCACATCTACCTGACGCACCCCGGCAGTAATGCTCGGCGTACGCAACGCCACCCCGAAGAACGGCGTGTTGAGACTCTCACTGCCGCCCGCCGCCTGAGTGACGTAAAACTGCAGACTGGACGGAATGACGTCGGCAAAGCGGTAAACCCCGCCCCCTTGCGCAACAGGGCTATCGGAGATCAAGGTGCCATCGGTGAGATAAAGCCTGATGACGGCACTGTCCGACACGTTGGAAACATCGACGAGCTCGGTTCCCGGCGTAGCGACCGGAGTACGCAAGGTGACATTGAAAAACGGGGTATTGACGCTCTCGCCGTTAACGTGATCGTCCTGAGTCACGTAGTAATAACCGGCGTCGGGAAGGACGTTGTCGAAGCGATACGTGCCATCTGCCGCCGCAGTCCCACTCGCCACGCGCACCCCGCCCACCACCCGATACAGATACACCGAGGCGCCGGGCACCGCCCCGGAAACAACGACATGTTCGTCACCTGCGGTCGCCGTGGGCACCGCGGACAGCGCCCCCGCATAACGGTCGCGAGCGGCGGGCAGCAATGCACTACCCGCCCGTACTACGCCATGCTCGACCTCCAGCACCCAGTCGCCACCAAGCGCGGAACTCCCGGTAAGGTCGGACGAGGCGGCGATATCGGCCCCGCTGAGCCGGGCGAGATCGGCGACGAACGCGGCTCCAACCGCATCTTTCCCGACCTCGCAGCCATAGGCCAGCAGATCTCCGCCCGGCCTCAACGCGGCACCGATCCGCGCCAGGCGAGCACCATGCGCCGTCAGATTGTCTTTGCTCAGAACCAACGCGCCGAGGTCGATCCGACCGGGGCCGCCATGACTGAAAAGATGAATGGCATCGAGCCCGTCGTACCCGGCAAGGACTTCCTCCATCTGCGCCAGTCCATCGCGGGCGCTGTCGAGCACATGCACCGTCACCCGCGGGGACATGCCGTCGACGAGGACGCGGTAGTCGCTCAAGTTGCTTTCGACGAACGCAACTTCGCGCCGCTCCACGCCGGCATGCACCGACCACGCGTCAAGCGGCAGTGACAATACAAGTCCGACGCAGGTAATAAGGCAGGGAAGCAGGCTTCGCAAACCGATCACGGTGATTTCCTATTGTTAGACGAAGGGGCGGCGCTGAATCGTCCGGAGAGCCAATCCGGAACAGGCCGCGTTGACTGCAGATGCTTGCCACGCGGCACGTCATCGGAGCGCGGGCCGAGGCCGGCAATCTCCTTGCCGCTGAAGCCCAGTTCCGTCCGTGGTCTGCGTCGTGGCAACTACGGCACAGACCACGACATCCGGATCCAGCCGAAGACCCGGTCGATCGGCGCACAGCCACATGCATGAGCGATGCGCACAACCGGGACTCGACGCACCGGATTCTAGCCATGCAAAAGCACTTTTTTGTCATTCCAATCGCGTTTTATTTCAGCACATCGTGATTTTGCCCACACCCAATCAGCCTTGGACACGCGAAGCCATGCGACCGGCCTTTGCGCCGCGCTCGAGATCAACACGGCAGCCCCGCAGATGGGGCATCGTCCCCGATACGGTGCATCTGGCCGAGGCGGCGAACACGCGCCCAACGCCCTACCTGGAGCGGGAAACCGAATCCATCTCCGCCATTCAAGGAGGGGCGCTTCGCCCCAAGATCAATCCAAAATCGATAACTTGCGCAGAGCTTCCCGGCGAAACGGGGAGCGCTCTAGGGTCTGTTCACAGTATTGGTTGTGTGTTTACATCCTGGAATTTGGATGTCACACATGGATCGGCGAATGCTCAACGATGCGCAATGGGTGCGGATTGCAGATTTGCTTCCAGGCAAACCGACGGACAAGGGCGGACGCGCTGCTGATAACTGGCGCTTTGTCGAGGCGGTACTGCATATCGCCCGAACCGGTTGCCCGTGGCGGAACTTGCCAAAGGAATTGGGCAACTGGCACTCGGTATATGTGCGGTTTGCCCGCTGAGAGCAGTACGGCGTCTGGAGCCGTGTGGCCGAGGCCTTGGGATCTCGAAGAGTTGTTCATCGACTCAGCGATCGTGCGTGCCTACCAACATGCGGCCGGGGCGTCCAAAAAAACACTGGCGATCAGGCGCTCGGGCGCTCGCGGGGCGGGTTGAGCACCAAAATTCACGCCTGCGTCGATGCGGTGGGCAGGTGGCCGATGTGACGCAAGGGGCGGCGCTCGTCGAGGCCATCGCCACCGAAGCGGTCATCGCGGACAAGGGTTACGACAGCGACGCCCTGATCACAACCATCGAAGCGAGCGGCGCGCAGGCCATCATCCCCCCGCGCCGCAATCGTAATGCGCCGCGCCACATCGACTGGCATCGCTATAAATCTCGCAACCTAGTTGAACGATTTTTCAATCGGCTCAAACAGTTTCGGCGACTGGCCACCCGCTACGACAAACTCGCTTGTCGCTTCAATGCCTTCTTGCAGCTTGCATGCGCCTACATCTGGATACTGTGAACACGCCCTAGGAGTCCAGGATTTGAGTCCTCAGACTGGAGGCCGGCCATGACGCTGCAGGAGTTGCGCTACCTCGTCGCACTCGCCGACACTGGCTACGTGGTGCGCGCGGCACAGGCCTGCCACGTCGGCCAGCCGACACTGAGCACGCAGCTGCGCAAGCTCGAGGACTATCTCGGGGTCACCCTGTTCGAGCGCCACAAGCACCACCTGGTCCCGACGCCGGTCGGCGAGAAGATCATCGAGCGCGCGCGCGCCGCCCTCGCCGTGGTCGAGCAGATCCGCGACCTCGCCCGCGAGGACAGCGATCCGCTCGACGGCCCGCTGCGCCTCGGGGTGATTCCGACCCTGGGCCCCTATCTCGTCCCTCACCTGCTGCCCGCCTTGCGCCGGCGCGCGGCGGAGCTGCGTCTGTTCCTGCGCGAGGATCTCACCGCGAACCTGCTCGAGCGCCTGCGCCAATGCCGGCTCGACGCCGCGCTGCTCGCCCTGCCGGTCGCCGACGGCGATCTCGAAGTCCTGGAGCTGTTCCACGAGCCCTTCGTCGTCGCCCTGCCGCAGGACAACCCGCTGGTCGGCAAGACCTGCATCCGCGCCGAAGACCTGGACACCGAGAACCTGCTGCTGCTCGAAGAAGGGCACTGCCTGCGCGACCACGCGCTGGCCCTGTGCGGCGGCGCATGCGCCGCCGGCCGCGACGAGCTCAAGGCCACCAGCCTGGAAACCCTGCGTCAGATGGTCGCCGCCGGCGTCGGTTGTACCCTGCTGCCGGCGCTCGCCGCGCAGCCGCGGGTCGGCACGGTACCGGGCGGACTGGTGCAATGCCGGCCGTTCGCCGCGCCCGGGGCGGTGCGCCGGATCGGCCTCGTGTGGCGTCGCCACTATCCGCGCGAACAGACCGCGCTCGGCATCGCCGACGTCATCCTCGCCAACCTGCCGGCGGTGGTCGCCCCCTGTCGTCCCCCGCGCGCGACACCACGGCTACCGCCGATTCACCGCCTGACGCCGGCCTGACGCCTGCGCGCGCCGAACTTCGCGCGTGGCCGGCAGTCTTCGTGACAGGCCGATTCACCCGGAGACCCATCGTGCGCCCCGCCCGCCTCACCGCCGCGACGACGCTCTGCGCCGCACTGCTCGCACCGCTGCCCGCCGCCCTCGCCCAGTCTGCCCCGGCCCCCGCTCAGTCCGCCGCCGTGCTCGATCACAGCTTCCGCCGCCTGCACGCGGCAGAGACCGTACACCTGCGCGAACGCTACGCCGGCCAGCCCCTGCTGATCGTCAACACCGCCAGCCATTGCGGCTACACCCGCCAGTTCGGCGCACTCGAAGCGCTCTCCCGCCGCTACCGCGAGCGCGGGCTCAAGGTGCTCGGCTTCTCGTCCGACGACTTCAACCAGGAAGCCGACGACGAAGCCAGGGCGGCCAAGGTGTGCTTCGTCAATTTCGGGGTCAGCTTCGACATGTTCGCCCCCATCCACGTCCGCGGCGGCAACGCCCATCCGCTGTTCCGCGAACTCGCCCGCCAGGCCGAGGCCCCGCGCTGGAACTTCCACAAATACCTCGTCGACCGCGACGGCAAGGTGGTGGCGAGCTTCCCCAGCCGGGTCGAGCCCGACGCCGCCGAAGTGCTGGCCGCGATCGAGGGCGTGCTCGACGCATCCCCGCCTCCGGCGCGCCTCCGGCAGTAAGCCGCACCCGGCCGACAGCAACAACGGCGCCCGCGGGCGCCGTTGTTGTCGATGCCGAAGCGGCGCGCGCCTACATGCTGCGCCGGTACTGACCGCCGACCTTGTACAGCGCCTCGGTGATCTGGCCGAGCGAGCAGTAGCGCACCGCATCGACCAGCACCTCGAACACGTTGCCGTTGTCGATCACGGTCTGCTGCAGCTTGGCCTGCCACTTCGGCGCCTCGGCCTTGTGGCGGGCATGGAAGTCCTGCAGGCGCTGCAACTGGCTCTGCTTCTCTTCCTCGGTCGAGCGCGCCAGCTCGATCTCCTGCTGGGCCTGGCCCTTGGGGTTGAGGAAGGTATTGACGCCGATGATGGGATAGGAGCCGTCGTGCTTCTTGTGCTCGTAGTAGAGCGACTCCTCCTGGATCTTGCCGCGCTGGTAGCCGGTTTCCATCGCGCCGAGCACGCCGCCACGACTGGCGATCGCCTCGAACTCCTTCAGCACCGCTTCTTCGACGAGGTCGGTGAGCTCCTCGACGATGAAGGCGCCCTGGTTGGGGTTCTCGTTCTTGGCCAGGCCCCACTCGCGGTTGATGATGAGCTGGATCGCCATCGCGCGGCGCACCGACTCCTCGGTCGGCGTGGTGATCGCCTCGTCGTAGGCGTTGGTGTGCAGCGAGTTGCAGTTGTCGTAGATGGCGATGAGCGCCTGCAGCGTGGTGCGGATGTCGTTGAAGTCCATCTCCTGCGCGTGCAGCGAGCGGCCGGAGGTCTGCACGTGGTACTTCAGCTTCTGGCTGCGCTCGTTGGCGCCGTACTTGTTCTTCATCGCCACCGCCCAGATGCGGCGGGCGACGCGGCCGATCACGGTGTATTCCGGATCCATACCGTTGCTGAAGAAGAAGGACAGGTTGGGCGCGAAGTCGTCGATATGCATGCCGCGCGCCAGATACGACTCGACGTAGGTGAAGCCGTTGGACAGCGTGAACGCGAGCTGGCTGATCGGGTTGGCGCCGGCTTCGGCGATGTGGTAGCCGGAGATCGACACCGAGTAGAAGTTCTGCACCTTGTTGTGCACGAAGAAGGCCTGGATGTCGCCCATCATCTTCAGCGCGAACTCGGTGCTGAAGATGCAGGTGTTCTGGCCCTGGTCTTCCTTGAGGATGTCGGCCTGCACCGTGCCGCGCACCGACGACAGCGTCCACGCGCGGATCTTGGCGTACTCATCGGCGGTCGGCTCACGGCCGTTGTCGGCCTTGAACTTGTCCACCTGCTGATCGAGCGCGGTGTTGAAGAAGAAGGCCAGGATGATCGGTGCCGGACCGTTGATCGTCATCGACACCGAAGTGCTCGGCGCGCACAGATCGAAGCCGTCGTAGAGCACCCTCATGTCGTCGAGCGTGGCGATGGACACGCCGGAGTTGCCGATCTTGCCGTAGATGTCCGGACGCAGGTCGGGGTCGCAGCCGTAGAGCGTGACCGAATCGAAGGCGGTACTGAGGCGATGCGCCGGCATGCCTTCGGACACCTTCTTGAAGCGGCGGTTGGTGCGGAAGGCGTCGCCCTCGCCGGCGAACATCCGCGTCGGGTCCTCGCCCTCGCGCTTGAAGGCGAACACGCCGGCGGTGTAGGGGAAGGAGCCGGGGACGTTTTCCTTCATCAGGAACTTGAGCGTCTCGCCGTCGTCCTCGAAGTTGGGCAGCGCCACCTTGCGGATCTTGGTGCCGGACAGCGACTCGTGGGTGAGCTTGGTGCGGATCTCCTTGTCGCGGATCTTCACCACGTACTCGTCGGCGGCGTACAGCGCCTTCTCGGTCGGCCACTGCTCGAGCAGCTTCTTCGCCGCCGGGGTCAGTTCGCCGTCCTTCCACGAGATCATCTCGTCGAACGCGCCGATGTCCTTGCCGCATTGCTCGAACAGCGCCTTGGCGGTCTTCAGCGACTGGCGCTCACGCGCCACGCGCGCCTGCTGCAGCACATGCTTGTGGTAGTCGCGCACGGTGTCGGCGATTTCCGCCAGGTAGCGGGTACGCTCGGCGGGGACGATGGCGCGGCCCTTGGATGAGGCCTTGACGGTGACGATGGGCAGCTTGCCGCCCTTGGCTTTCAGGCCCTTTTCCACCAGCTTGGGGAAGATCGCCTGATAGAGAGCGGTGACGCCGTCGTCGTTGAAGCGCGCCGCCATGGTGCCGAACACCGGCATGTCGTCGGTGGGCTGGTTGAACAGCTCGCGGTTGCGCTGGTACTGCTTCCTCACGTCGCGCAGCGCGTCTTCCGCGCCCTTGCGGTCGAACTTGTTGATCGCGACAAAATCGGCGAAATCCAGCATGTCGATCTTCTCGAGCTGGCTCGCGGCGCCGAACTCGGGCGTCATCACGTAGAGCGACAGATCGACGAAGGGCACGATCGCGGCATCGCCCTGGCCGATGCCGGAGGTCTCGACGATCACCAGGTCGAAGCCCGACAGCTTGCACGCGGCGATGACCTCGGGCAGCGCGGCGGAGACCTCGGAGCCGGTGTCGCGGGTGGCGAGCGAGCGCATGAAGATGTGCTCGTGCTCGATCGCGTTCATGCGGATGCGGTCGCCCAGCAGCGCGCCGCCGGTGCGCTTGCGCGAGGGGTCGATGGAGACGATGGCGACCTTGAGCTTGTCGTCGTGGTCGAGACGGAAGCGGCGCACCAGCTCGTCGGTGAGCGAGCTCTTGCCCGCGCCGCCGGTGCCGGTGATGCCCAGCGTCGGCGTCTTGCACTTGGCGGCGGCGTCCTTGATCGCCTGCTTGATGTCGTCACCGCAGGCGCCGTTCTCCAGCGCGGTGATGATCTGCGCCAGCGCGCGGCGGTCACCGGAGGCAAGCAGCTTGAGCATGGCATCGGCCGACTTGGGCGCGACATGGGTGAGGTCGACATCGGAGCGCTCGACCACGTCGTTGATCATGCCCTGCAGGCCGATGGTGGCGCCGTCTTCCGGCGAGTAGATGCGGGTGACGCCGTAGGCGTGCAGCTCCTTGATCTCGGACGGCACGATCACCCCGCCGCCGCCACCGAACACCTTGATGTTCTCGCCGCCGTTGGCCTTGAGCAGGTCGATCATGTACTTGAAGAACTCGACGTGGCCGCCCTGGTAGCTGGTGATGGCGATGCCCTGCACGTCCTCCTGCAGCGCGGCCTTGACGATCTCGCCGACCGAGCGGTTGTGACCGAGGTGGATGACCTCGGCGCCGGTCGATTGCAGGATCCGCCGCATGATGTTGATCGAGGCGTCGTGACCGTCGAACAGGGCCGCCGCGGTCACGAAGCGGACCTTGTTCTTGGGCTTGTACGGCTGCAGCTTCTTGGCAATGCTCAGGTCGGTCATGTCTCTCTCCACCACGAATCGGGTTGACTGGTGGAATGGTAGAAGCCCGGCCCCGCCTTTGCCATTGCCCTTGCCGACGCCGATCGTGCAAAATCCGCCAAAACTTCTTGTGCGCCACCCGGGCGCCTCCTTCCCCCGTCAGCCTGCCGCAACCATGCCCGCCGCCCCCTCGCCGACATCGCCCGCCGCCGCGCCCCCTGCGCGCCTTGCCGGGCGCAGCCGCGCCACGGTGGCGCGCGGCTTCGTCAGCGGGATGCTCTCGGGGATGCAGCAGCGCGGCCACGACCCGGCCCCGCTGCTCGCCGCCGCCGGCATCGACCTTGCAGAGCCCGCCAGCCGCATCCCGATCGCGCGCTATGCCGCGCTCTACAACCTGACCGTCGCCGAACTCGGCGACGAGGGCCTGGGCCTGTTCGCGCAACCCATGCCGCCCGGCAGCTTCGAGTTCCTGTGCCGCGGCATGCTGGGCGCACCGACCCTCGCCGAGGCGCTCGCGCGCGCCGGGCGCTTCCTGCGCCTGGTACTTCCCGAGCTCGTGCTCGCCGTGCGCCGCGACGGCGCACACGGCGAGCTGCACATCACCGAAACCCGCGCGCTCGCCGCCACGCCCGACGCGCCCGCCCGCGTATTCGCCTTCGAATGGCTGCTGCGCCTGGTGCACGGCGTCGCCTGCTGGTTCGCCGGGCGCGGCCTCGCGCTCGACACCGTGGCCTTTCCCTACCCGCGCCCGGCGCACGCCGACGATTACGCGCTGGTCTATACCGAGCGCTCGACCTTCGACGCCGACCACCTGGTCGCGCGCTTCCAGGCCAACCTGCTCGACCTGCCGGTGCGCCGCGACGACGCTGCGCTCGCCGCCTTTCTCGACGGCGCGCCCGGGCGCATCACCATGCTTTACCGCCGCGACCGCGAGATGGTCGAGCGCGTGCGCCAGCTGCTGCGCGACGCCCTCCCCGCCACACTGAGCCTGGAAGAGGCCGCCGCCCGCCTGCATCAGTCGCCGCGCACCCTGGCGCGCCGGCTCGAGGACGAAGGCTCGGGGTTTCGCGCGATCAAGGACGCGATGCGGCGCGACATCGCGCTGTCGCGCCTGACCAAGACCCGCCAGCCGATCGCCCGGCTCGCCGCCGACCTCGGCTACGCCGACCCCTCGGCGTTCTACCGCGCCTGCGTGGCGTGGACCGGGGTCTCGCCCGAGCGCTTCCGCCAGCGCCTGACGCCCCCCGCGGCGCGCTGAACGCGGCCGCCGCGACCGCCCCCTGCGCCGCCCGGCTTCCGGCCGGGCGGCGAAATGTGCAACCATGTCCGCATAACAAACGCGGCACGGCGGCCATCGCCCCGATTCCAGGACCGCGAACTCGGAGACCTTCTGCACCATGGCGCATCTCGCCGACGCCCTGACGCCGACCCCGGAACAGCGCCGCCGCTACGACCTGCTGCTCGCCGGCCTCGACCTGCTCGACCAGGCGATCGCGGTGTTCGACGCCACGCCCAAGCTCGTGACCTGGAACAAGGCCCTGGTCCGCCTCCTCGATTTTCCCGAAAGCATGCTGCGCGTCGGCCTGCCGTTCGAGGAGCTGGTGCGCTACAACGCCGAGCGCGGCGAATACGGCGAAGGCGAACTCGACCGCCTGGTCGCCGAGCGCATGGCCGCGGCACGCGCCTTCCAGCCGCACTACATCGAGCGCGCCCGCCCCAATGGCCGCGTGCTCGCGGTGCGCGGGGTGCCGATTCCCAACCTCGGCTTCGTCTCGCTGTGGACCGACATCACCGAGCAGCGCCGCGCCGAAGCGGTGATCCAGCAGCAGAACCAGTCGCTCGAGGCGCGCGTGCGCGAGCGCACCGCCGAACTCGAGGCCGCCAACGCCCAGCTCGCCCAGGCCAACCGCGACATCGATCAGATCGCCGGCGCGCTGCGCTCGTCGGAACAGCGCCTGCGCCTCATCCTCGACTCGCTGCCGGCGCTGATCGCGCACCTCGACGCCGGCCTGCGCTACCGCTTCGTCAATCGCAGCTATGCCGAATGGTTCGGCGTGAGCCGCGAGGACATCGTCGGCCGCAGCGCCGAAGAGGTGTTCGGCGCCGAGGCCTACGCCACCATCCTGCCCCACCTCGAGGAGGCCGCGCACGGCGAGCGCGTCAGCTACGAATATGCGCGCCAGACTGACGGCGGGCGCACCGTGCACGCGCGCAGCGTGGTGGTGCCGGACATTTCGGTGGAAGGCGGGGTGCAGGGTTTCTTCGTGCTGTCGATCGACATCACCGAGCAGAAGGCGAGCCAGGCCGCGCTGATCCAGGCGCAGAAGATGGAGGCGGTCGGCCAGCTCACCGGCGGCCTCGCCCATGACTTCAACAATCTGCTCACCATCATCATCGGCAACCTGTCGGCGTTGCAGGGCCGGCTCGACGGCGGCCCCGGCGCCGAGCATGTCGACCCGGCGCTGCAGGCCGCACGCCGTGGCGCCGAACTGATCCGCCGCCTGCTCACCTTCTCCCGCCGCCAGACCCTGGAGCCCACCGCGGTCGAAATCGGCGTGCTGGTGCACAACATGTCGCACCTGCTGGTGCGCTCGCTGTCGGAGACGGTCAAGGTCCGCCTGCGCCTGCCCAACGAGCCGCTGTTCGCGCTCGTCGATCCGCACCAGCTCGAGAACGCGCTGCTCAACCTCGCGCTCAACGCGCGCGACGCCATGCCCGACGGCGGCGAACTGACGATCGCGGTATCGCGCCGGCGCATCGCGCCGCCGGTCGCGCGCGTGGTCGAGGTCACACCCGGCGACTACGTGCAGCTCGACGTCAGCGACACCGGCAGCGGCATCGACCCGGCGCTGGTGCCGCGGCTGTTCGAGCCCTTCTTCACCACCAAACCCTTCGGCAGCGGCAGCGGCCTGGGTCTGTCGATGGTGTATGGTTTCGTGCGTCAGTCGGGCGGCAACATCCGCATCCTGAGCACGCCGGGCGAAGGCACCAACGTGCGCTTCGTGCTGCCGATGTCGCCGCCGGCGGGCGCCGCGCCGGTGCGCGCGCCGCGTCCGTCCGCGACCACCCGCGCCGTGCATGGCCCGGTGCTGCTGGTCGAGGACGAACCCGAGGTGCGCAAGGTGATCCGCATGCAGCTCACCGCGCTGGGCTATCCGGTGCTGGAGGCGGAAAACGGCCAGGAGGCGCTGAGCCTGCTCGAGCACGTCGCCGACATCGCCATCCTGGTCAGCGACACGGTGATGCCGGGCGGCATCGGCGGCCGCGAGCTGGCCAGCCGCGCGCGCCGCCTGCGCCCCGGCCTGCCCATCCTGCTGATCACCGGCTATGCCAGCAGCACTACCGGCCCCGGCGCCGAACACGACGCCCCCGACGTGCCGGTGCTGCGCAAGCCCTTCGATGAAACCGCGCTCGCCGCCGCACTGGCCGAGCTGGAACTGCCCGAGGAGTCGCCATGAGCCAGCCCCGCCCCGACGCCGCCACCGCCCCGCTCATCTACGTGCTCGAGGACGAAGCCGAGATCGCCCGCCTGATCTGCGCCAGCCTCGCCGAGTACGGCTTTCGCTTCGAGCACCTCGCCACCGGCCGCCAGCTGCTCGCGCGCGCGCGCCAGGGCGCGCCCGACCTGTGCATCGTCGATCTCGGCCTCCCCGACATGGACGGCATGCAGGTGGTGCGCGAGCTGCAGGAAGGCAGCCCGTGCGCGGTGCTGATCCTCACCGGGCGCAACGACGTCACCGACCGCGTGCTCGGCCTCGAACTCGGCGCCGACGACTACATCGTCAAACCGTTCGAGCCGCGCGAACTGGTCGCCCGCGTGCGCTCCATCCTGCGCCGCTACCAGCGCGCAGCGCCGGCCGAAGCGGGCAGCGGCGAGCAGACCGTCGCGCGCTTCGCCGGCTGGGCCTTCGACAGCGGCCGCCACGCGCTGATCGCCCCCGACGGCCGCGAGGTCGGCCTCTCCGCCGCCGAGGCCGGGCTGCTCACCACCCTGCTGCGCCGCCCGAACAAGATCCTGTCGCGCGAGCAACTGCTCGGCGAGCGCGACGTCGACCCGTTCGACCGCAGCATCGACGTGCGCATCTCGCGCCTGCGCCGCAAGCTCGACGACGACCCGCAGAACCCCAAGCTGATCAAGACCGTGTATGGCGCCGGCTACCTGTTCTCGGCCCAGGTCGGCTGGGAATGAGGCCGGCACCGCAACGCACCCGGCGCGGCATCCGCTCCGACACCCCTTGCCTGGCGCAGGCGGCACCCGCGCCTGCCCGCTTTTCACCGCCCTCGACCTCGCTATAATTATGAATTCTTAATCCAGACACGAAGGAAGTGCGATGTCCCAGCGCCCGTTCAAGATCCTCGGCATCCAGCAGATCGCCATCGGCGGCCCGAGCAAGGACAAGCTCAAGACCCTGTGGGTCGACATGCTCGGCCTCGAGATCACCGGCAACTTCGTCTCCGAGCGCGAGAACGTCGACGAGGACATCTGCGCGATGGGCGCCGGCGCGTTCAAGGTCGAAGTCGATCTGATGCAGCCGCTCGACCCGGAGAAGAAGCCCGCGGTGCACACCACGCCGCTCAACCACGTCGGCCTGTGGGTGGACGATCTGCCCAAGGCGGTCGAATGGCTGGGCGCCAACGGCGTGCGCTTCGCCCCCGGCGGCATCCGCCGCGGCGCCGCCGGCTACGACATCACCTTCCTCCATCCCAAGGGCAACGACGAGTTCCCGATCGGCGGCGAAGGCGTGCTCATCGAACTGGTGCAGGCTCCGCCCGAAGTGGTCGAGGCCTTCGCGCGTCTGGCCGCGGGCTGAGCCCGCAGGCCCGGCGGCGGGCACCAGGGGTTAGGAAGACGCTACAGCGCGGCGACGCTGAAGGTGTCGCACGCGCGCAGATCGCCGCGCTCCAGCCCGGTGCCGAACCAGCGCACGCGCTGCGCGGCGCTGCCGTGGGTGAAGCTGTCGGGCACCACTCGCCCCTGAGCCTGCTGCTGGATGCGGTCGTCGCCGACCGCCGACGCCGCGCCGAGCGCTTCTTCGACGTCGCCGGCCTCGATGATCTGACGGCTGCGATGCGCATGGTGCGCCCACACCCCGGCGAAGCAGTCGGCCTGCAACTCCTGGCGCACCGACAGCAGGTTGGCCTCGCGCGGCGACACGCGCTGGCGCGCCGCATGGACCTTGTCGGCGATGCCGAGCAGGTTCTGCACGTGATGGCCGACCTCGTGCGCGATCACGTACGCCTGGGCAAAATCGCCGGGGGCGCGGAAACGCTCGCGCAGATCGTCGAAGAAGGCGAGGTCGAGATAGAGCTTCTGGTCGGCCGGGCAGTAGAACGGCCCCATCTCGGCCTGGCCCACGCCGCAGGCGCTGCGCGTGGCGCCGGTAAACAACACCAGGCGCGGCTCGCGGTACTGCGCACCACCGGCGCGAAAGATCTCGCCCCAGGTGTCTTCGGTGTCGGCGAGCACGATCGAGGCGAAGCGCGCGAGTTCGTTTTCCGCCGCGCTGCGCGGCGCTGTCGGCGCCTCTGCGGCGGGCGGCTCCATGACCCCGGCGGTGTCGAACACCACGTTCGGGTCGATGCCGAAATACATCGCCACCAGGGCAAGCACGAGGGTGCCGATGCCGATCCGCCCCTTGCCGCGCAGACCCCGCCCACCCTGCCCGCGGCGGTCCTCGACGTTGCTGCTTTCCCTGCCGTTGTCCAGACGCATACCGGCCTCCCGTGCCGCCGCCGTTCGTGATCGTGCTCTCGATTATGGCCCCGGGACGACAAAAAGGCGCAGGCGGTGCGCGCTCGCGCGACCGCCTGCGCCGGATTCGGCAACGGCAGGAAGATGCGCCGCTCAGGCCGCAACGGCGAGCTTGTCGTCGCGCATCGCCTCGTACTCGTCCTCCCAGAACCATTTGTCCTCGCCGAACGCCGGCTTGAGGTGGTGCAGCCAGGTTGCCTGCTCGTCGTAGCGGGCGAAGAATGGGCGCTGCACCCAGTCCGGATTGCGGCCTTGGATGAAGCGCAGCACGAACACCTTTTCGCCGCCGATCTCGGTCACGCCCTGGATCTCGACCTTGCCCGGGCTCGCGGACATGCTCGGGCCGCGCGCGGTGCGGCCGACGCCCGAGACCTGCTGCATGGCCTCGCGGTAGATCTGCCACGCGCGCGCCAGCGGCACCTCGAAGTAGTGGCGCGCGCCGGTGTCGCGCTCGACGAACTGGTAGTAGGGGACGATGCCCAGCTTGACCTGGGTCTTCCACATCCGCGCCCACACCGCGGGGTCGTCGTTGATGTGCGCGATCAGCGGCCCCTGCGCGCGGATCACCGCGCCGGTGGCGCGGATGCGGCGGATTGCGGCGCGCGCGGCCTCGGTCTCGAGTTCGCGCCAGTGGTTGTAGTGCGCCATGATCGCGACGTGCTTGCCGGCGCGCACCATACGCTCCAGGGTGGCGATCAGCGCGTCGGCGTCGTCGGCGCCGAGGAAGCGGTGCGGCCAGAAGCTGAGCGCCTTGGTGCCGATGCGGATGGTCTGGAGATGATCGAACTCGGGGGCGAGCAGCGGCTCCAGATAACCCTGCAAGTGCTTGGTCTTCATCACCATCGGATCGCCGCCGGTGAACAGCAGGTCGGAGACTTCGCGGTGGGCGCGCAGATAGTCGTGCAGACGGCGCGCCTCGGAGGCGGCGATGCGCAGTTCCTTGTCGCCGACGAACTGCGCCCAGCGGAAGCAGAAGGTGCAGTAGCTGTGGCAGGTCTGCCCCTGGCTGGGGAAGAACAGCACGGTCTCGCGATACTTGTGCTGGATGCCGTCGAGGCGGTTGCCGTCGGCGTCGCGCGGCATGTTCATTTCCAGCTGGTCGGCCGGATGGGGATTGAGTTCCAGACGGATCTCATGCGCCGCGGCCTCGATCTCGGCCTTGTCGGCGCCGGCGCGGTAGAGCGCGGCGATGCGCTCGTAATGCGCGTCGGCGAGCATCCCGCGCTGCGGGAAGGTGAGCTGGAAGATCGGATCCGCGGGAATGTCGGACCAGTCGATCAACTCGTCGATGACGTACTGGTTGACGCGGAACGGCAGCACCGTGGCCACCACCTTCATCTCGAAGCGCGCCGCCTCGGACAGGCGCGCGAGCGGCGCGATGCGGTCGAGATCGCGCTGGGTATAGACCTTGAACTCCGGCACAGCGAACTGCGCCGTGGACGGCAGCGGCATGGCGGGGGGGGCGTCGTGGCGGACGGACGGCTGGCGGACCAGGGTCTGGACGTGGGCACTCATGGCAACCTCCTCGTTTGCACCGGACACCGCCCGGCCCGCCGCGACCAGGGGTCACGACGCCAGGCTGGCGATCCGGAAACGGGTTGATGCCGTCGGCGGCACGCCTTCGGAAGGAAGGGAAGCTCGAACGCCGACGGCTGGAACGCGGCCGACGGCACTCGCCGCCGACCGGAAGTCGCCGAATACTATTTCAACAACTATTTTTGTGCAAATTGTTATGCACGAAAAACATCCCGACTGCGGTGGCGGTGCTCCCTCACCCGGCCAGACGGGCGGCCGGCTCGGCCGCCCCGGCATGACGCCAGCGCCCCTTGCCAGCGCCCTTGGCCAGGTACATCGCGCGATCCGCGGCACGGATCAACGCATCCCCGCTGCGGCCGTCGCGCGGATAGAGCGCGATGCCGACGCTGCCGCCGATGCGGCAATCGCCATCGACGCGCAGTTCGGCAAGCGCGGCGATCACCTTGTCGGCGACACGCTCGGCCTCCGCCTCGCCGGGATAGGGCTCGAGCACGATCACGAATTCGTCGCCGCCCAGGCGCGCGAGCGTGTCCGAGGCGCGCAGCACGCCCTGCAGGTGCTGCGCCGCGAGCGCCAGCACGCGGTCGCCGGCGGCGTGGCCGTGACGATCGTTGACCGCCTTGAAACCGTCGAGGTCGATCAGCAGCACGGCGAGCCGGGCGTCGCCGCGGTCGGCGCGGATCATCGCGTGCTGCAGGCGCTGTTCCAGCATCACGCGATTGAACAGGCCGGTGAGCGGATCGTGGAAGGCCAGTTGCTGCAGGGCCTGCTCCTGCTCGCGCAGGCGGTGGTTGGCGGCCTCCAGTTCGGCGGTGCGCTCGGTGACGCGCGCCTCGAGGCGCAGTTCGGACTCGCGCAGCGACTCGACCAGGGCCTGGCGGGCCTCCTCGCGTTCGCGGCGCAGCACGTTGATGCGCTCGGCCATCGCGAACGACAGCAGCAGCATTTCCAGCGCCGAGCCGATCTGCATCACATGGGTGGTGAGCCAGTTGGTCGGCACCACGCTGAAATTGCGCAAGGCCATGACCGCGACCCCGATCAGCAGCAGCGCCCATGCGAGCAGGAAGGTCCGCGCCCCGGCCTGCCCGCGCGCTGCGCAGCGCACCCCGGCCCACAGGGCGACCGGCGCGAAACACAGGCCACCGACCGAGGTCAGCATCGCCGCGTTGCGGTAACCGACCACGCCGTGAGCAGCGATGGCGGCGGCGAATACCCAGGCGAAGACGAGGATCAGGCGGTCGAGGCGGGGCTCTACGAGGTGCGTGACCAGCATGCTGCGCGTGAACAACGCCCCGAACAGACCGGTGGCGGCCATCCCCACCGGAAAGCTGTAATGGCTCCACTGCGGCCAGGCGGGCCACAGGAACTGGGCACCGAAGCCGCTCTGCGCGAGAAAACCGACTGCGATCGCGGCAACGAAGGCAACGTAGCGGATGAACACGCCATCGCCGAGCGACAGCCACAGCAGCAGGTTGTAGAGCAGCAGCGCGAGCAGCATGCCGAAGTAGAGCGCGTTGCCGGCGTAGGCCAACTGGTCGTGGCGCTGCAGCGCGGCCGGCGACCACAGGGTGAGCGGCACGGTCAGCGAGCCCGCCGACTCGACGCGCAGCAGCACCCCCACGCGCTCGCCCTCGGCCAGCCGCAGCGCGAACAGGAGGTTGCGATGCGGTAGCGGACGCTGCGCGAACGGCAGCAGGTCGCCCGAGTCCTGGCGCTCGACGCCGTGCGCACGCAGCACGAACAGGCTGACCCGGTCGAGGGTCGGAAAACCGACGTCGATCAGCCATTCGCCGCCCGCGTCCGGCCCGCGCTCGAGTTCCACGTACAGCCAGAACGCCGCATCGGTATAGCCGAAATTGAGTTCGTCGCGCCCGGCCGCGGACGGCCGGAAGGCGCCGCGCGCGAGCGCGGCACGCGCGCCGGCGAGATCGAGCGTCGCGCCGGGGTCGGCGAGCACGCCGACCGCCGTCCCCAGATCGAGGCGCGCATCGGCGGCGCCGAGCACGAGTTGCGCCGCCGCCGGGCGCGCCCACAGCAGCACCCACAGCGCGCACAGGGCGAGAACGCGCCGGGCCATCGCCGTCATCGGCCCCGCCGCGGCGGTTTCATGCCCGCCCCGCGGCGCGCTCCGCGGCCTGGAACACCTGGCGGTCGAAGGCCTCGGCGGCCATCGGCCGGCCAACGAGATAACCCTGGCAGGCATCGCAGCCCAAGCCCTTGAGAAAGGCGAACTGACCGCCGTTCTCGACCCCCTCGGCGACCACGCTGAGGCCGAGCTGATGCGCCATGGCGACGATGGTGGCGACGATCATGCGGTCGTTGTCGTCCTCGGCGATGTCGCACACGAAGCTGCGGTCGATCTTCAGCGCGCTCACCGGAAAGCGCTTGAGATAGGCGAGCGAGGAATAACCGGTGCCGAAATCGTCGATCAACAGGCGCACGCCGAGCGCCTTCAGGTCGCGCAGGATGTCGAGCGCGCGCTCGCCGCTCTCCATCACCGTGCTCTCGGTGATCTCCAGCTCCAGCCGGTTGGCGGGAAAACCGGTGCGCTCGAGGATGGCGCGCACGCGGGCGAGCAGATCGGCGCTGCGGAACTGGCGCGACGACAGGTTCACCGCCATCGCCAGCGGATGGCCGGCATCGGCCCACGCCCGCCCCTGCCGGCACGCCGCCTCCAGCACCCACTCGCCGAGCGGCGCGATCAGGCCGGTGTCCTCGGCCACCGGAATGAAGCGCAGCGGCGGAATCATGCCCTCGCTCGGATGTGCCCAGCGCACCAGGGCTTCGGCGCCGATCACGCGGCCGCTGGTGACCTCGATCACCGGCTGGTAATGGAGCACGAACTCGCCGCGCTCGAGCGCGCGGCGCAGCGCCGATTCGAGCGCGAGGCGCTCCTGCGCGGCGCGGGTCAGGTCGGAGGTGTAGAAGCGATACACGTTGCGCCCCGCCTCCTTCGCCAGATAGAGCGCGGCGTCGGCGTTGCGCACGAGCTGGGTGGCGTCGCCGGTGTCGTCGGGGTAGAGGCTGATGCCGACGCTGGCGCCGACAAAGACCTCGGGCGCGCTCGGCAGCTGGAACGGCTGGTTGAGCAGTTCGATGATCTCGTGGGCGAAGGTGGCGACGTCCTCGACGCGATGAATGCGATCGAGCAGGATCACGAACTCGTCGCCGCCCAGGCGCGCGAGCGTATCCTCGGCGCGGATGCGCGCGCGCAGGCGGCGGGCGATCTCGACCAGCAGCTCGTCGCCCACCGGGTGGCCGAGACTGTCATTGACGTTCTTGAAGCGGTCGATGTCGATGAACAACACCGCCAGCCGTTCGCCGCTGCGCCGCGCGCGCTCCACCCCATGCTCCAGGCGCAGGCGCAGCAGCACGCGGTTGGGCAGGTCGGTGAGGGCGTCGTAGTGGGCGAGGTGGGCGAGCTGCTCCTCGGTGCGCTTCATGTGGCTGATGTCGGAGAACACGCCGACGTAGTTGGTGATGCGCCCGTCCGCATCGCGCACCACCGACAGCGTCAGCAGTTCGGGGAACTGCTCGCCGTTCTTGCGCTGGTTCCAGATTTCGCCTTGCCAGTGGCCGTGCTCGCGCACCGCGGTCCACATGCGCTGGTAGAACTCGCGGTCGTGGCGCCCGGAGCTGAGCAGGCGGGGGGTGCGGCCGATGACCTCGTCCGCACGGTAGCCGGTGATCGCGGTGAACGCCCGGTTCACCGCGACGATGCGGTTCTCCGCATCGGCGATGAGCACACCGTCGGCAGTGTTCTCGAACACCGCGGCGGCCTGCTTCAGGCCCTCCTCGGCGAGCTTCTGCTCGGTGATGTCCTGCACCGTGCCGAGACCGGCGACAAGACGGCCGCCGTCGTCGTAATGCAGGTCGGCGCGCTCGCGCACCCAGCGCACCTGGCCGTCGACGATGACCCGGTGCTCGATGTTGAACGCCTTGCCCGCGACCGCCTCGCGCCACGCCGCATCGACCCGCTCGCGGTCGTCGGGGTGGATGGCGCCGAGAAAGGCGGCATAGGTCGCCGGGCCGTCGGACTGCACGCCGAGCAGACGGCGGGTCTCCGCCGACCATTCGAGTCCGCCGCGCTCGATGTCGATCAGCCAGCTCCCGGTGCGCGCCACCGCCTGGGCACGCTCCATGTTTTCCTGACTGCGGCGCAACGCGTCCTCGGCCGCCTTCATCGCGGTGACGTCGCGGCTGATGCCGATCAGCCCCGCGCACTGCCCGTGCTCGTCGACAAAGGGCGTCTTCACGGTATCGAGCTGTGCCCGCCGGCCGTCGGGATAGGTGATCGACTCCTCGTGGCGCACCGCCCGCCGCACGCTCAGCACCACCCGGTCGCTCTCGGCATGGCGCCGCGCGGTGGCGGGATCGAAGAGTTCGTCCTCGCGGCGCCCGACGATGTCCGCCGCGGCGCGGCCGGCATAGGCTTCGAACGCGGGATTGCAGCCGAGGTAACGGCCGTGCGCGTCCTTGAAGAACACCAGATCGGGCATCGCATCGAGCACAGCCTGCAGCATCGGCTGCGCATCCGCCCCGGCGTCGCCGGCGACCGGCGGTGGCGCGCTCGCCCTGGGTTCGCGCAGCACCGCGAACAACAGCCCGCCGCCAACCGCGAGCGCCTGGGCCTCGACCGCGCACGACTCGCCGTCCGCGCACCGGTGCTCGATCACGAAGGAGGTGCACGCACCGGCGAGCGCCTGGGCGCAGGCCTCGATCAAGCGCGCCGCATCGGTGCCGCAGATCGCCGCCAGCGGCTGCCCGCGCAGGCCGCCGGCGAACGCATAAAAGCGCTCGGCCGCGGCGCTGGCGTCGACGATGCGCCCCGCCGCGGCATCGATCAGCAGCAAGGGCGCGGCATGATCGAGGCACAGCGTGGAGAAGGCAGCGCGGGGGTCCGCTGATGCGACGTTCATCGGCAAGGAAGACAGGTGGAAATGGAGCGCGTCCGCCATTCTGACCGAATGCGCCGTCTGCCGGGTATTCCCGTTGCCACCATGAGCGGCATATTTCCCCTTCCCCATGAACAAAGGCCCGCTTGCGCGGGCCTTTGCAGGTAGGACGCGGACGCCACGGCGTCCTTATTCGAACTCGACGATGACCTCGTCCACGGCGAGACTGGCACCCGGCTTGGCGACCACCTTCTTCACCTTGCCGTCCTGCTCGGCCTTGAGCACGTTCTCCATCTTCATCGCCTCGATCACCGCCAGCTTCTCGCCGGCCTTGACCTCCTGGCCCTCGGCGACCGCGATCTCGCGCAGCAGGCCGGGCATCGGCGACAGCAGGAACTTGGAGAGGTCGGGCGGCAGCTTCACCGGCATCAGCGCCTGCAGCTCGGCGGCGCGCGCGCGCATCACCATGCAGTCGGCCTGGCTGCCGGCATGGAACAGGCGGTACTTGAGGCCGGCACGCTCGACCTGCATGGTAAAGGGCTTGCCGTTCAGGCAGCCGCGGAACAGCAGTTCGCCGAACTGCCACGCCGTGCGCAGCGCATAGACCTCGCCGTTGTAATGCACCGCGTAGCCTTCCTCGGCGGGCACCACGGTGACGGCGACGCGGTCGTCGCCGCGGATCACCACGTAGTCGTCGCCGACCACGCGCTCGTGGCTCGGCAGCTGGCCGCTGATCTGCGCCGCGCGGTCTTCGAAGGCGCGGTGCAGGCTGGCGGCGACGACGATGAACAGCGCCGGATCGTCGTGCGGCACCATCGACGAATCGAAGCCCTTCGGGTACTCCTCGGCGATGAAGCCGGTGTTGAAGTTGCCCGACACGAAGCGCGGGTGCTGCATCAGCGCGGCCTGGAACGGGATGTTGGAGCTGATGCCGCGAATGACGAAGGCGTTGAGTGCCTCGCGCATGCGCTCGATCGCCTGGTCGCGGTTGGCGCCGTGGGTGATCAGCTTGGCGATCATCGAGTCGTAGTACATCGAGATCTCGCCGCCGTCATAGACGCCTGTATCGACGCGGACCTGGCCCTCGACCTCGGCCGGCGGCTGGAACTTCACCAGGCGGCCGGTGGACGGCAGGAAGCCGCGGAACGGGTCTTCGGCGTTGATCCGGCACTCCATCGACCAGCCGTTGATCTTGACGTCGTCCTGGGAGATGGAAAGCTTCTCGCCGGCGGCGACGCGGATCATCTGCTCGACGAGGTCCAGCCCGGTGATGAACTCGGTGACCGGATGCTCGACCTGCAGGCGGGTGTTCATCTCCAGGAAGTAGAAGCTCTTGTCGGCGCCGACCACGAACTCCACGGTGCCCGCGGATTCGTAATTCACCGCGCGCGCCAGCGCCACCGCCTGCTCGCCCATGGCCTTGCGCGTGGCCGGATCGATGAACGGCGACGGCGCCTCCTCGATGACCTTCTGGTGACGGCGCTGGATCGAGCACTCGCGCTCGTTCAGATACACGTAGTTGCCGTGCGCGTCGCCCAGCACCTGGATCTCGATGTGGCGCGGCTCGATGACGAACTTCTCGATGAACACGCGATCGTCGCCGAACGAGTTGCGCGCCTCATTGACGCAGGAGGCGAAGCCCTCGTGGGCCTCCTGGTCGTTGAAGGCCACGCGCAGCCCCTTGCCGCCGCCGCCGGCGGAGGCCTTGATCATCACCGGGTAGCCGATGCGGCGGGCGATCTCCACCGCCTCGTCGGGGCCGGCAATGGCGTCGTTGTGGCCCGGAATGGTGTTCACCCCGGCCTGCATGGCGAGCTTCTTGGACTCGATCTTGTCGCCCATCTTGCCCACCGAGTAGTGCTTGGGGCCGATGAACTTGATGCCTTCCTCTTCCAGCCGGCGCGAGAACTCCTCGTTCTCCGACAGGAAGCCGTAGCCCGGATGGACGGCTTCGGCGCCGGTCTGCTTGCACGCGGCGATGATCTTGTCCATCACCAGGTAGGACTCTTTCGAGGCCGCCGGGCCGATGCACACGGCCTCGTCGGCGAGATCGACGTGGAGCGCGTCCTTGTCGGCCTCGGAATACACGGCAACGGTCTTGATGCCCATCTTGCGGGCGGTCTTGATCACGCGGCAGGCAATTTCCCCGCGGTTTGCAATCAGAATCTTCTTGAACATGTTCGAGGGTCCTTGCGGCGGATCAGAGCGGAATGTTGCCGTGCTTGCGCCACGGATTGTCGAGCTGCTTGTCGCGCAGCATCGCCAGCGAGCGGCAGATCCGCTTGCGCGTGGCATGCGGCATGATGACGTCGTCGATGAAGCCACGGTGCGCGGCGACGAACGGGTTGGCGAACTTCTCCTTGTATTCCTTCTCGCGCGCGGCGATCTTCTCGGGATCGTTCTTTTCCTCGCGAAAGATGATCTCCACCGCCCCCTTCGGCCCCATCACCGCGATCTCGGCGCTCGGCCAGGCGAGGTTCACGTCGCCGCGCAGGTGCTTGGAGCTCATCACGTCATAGGCGCCGCCATAGGCCTTGCGGGTGATCACGGTGATTTTCGGCACCGTGCATTCGGCATAGGCGTAGAGCAGCTTGGCGCCGTGCTTGATGATGCCGCCGTATTCCTGCGAAGTTCCCGGCATGAAGCCCGGGACGTCGACGAAGGTCACCACCGGAATGTTGAAGGCATCGCAGAAGCGCACGAAGCGCGCGGCCTTGATCGAGCTCTTGATGTCGAGGCAGCCGGCCAGCACCAGCGGCTGGTTGGCGACGATGCCCACGGTCTGGCCTTCCATGCGCCCGAAGCCGATGATGATGTTCTTGGCGTAGTCGGGCTGCAGCTCGAAGAAGTCGCCCTCGTCGACGATCTTGACGATGAGCTCCTTCATGTCGTACGGCTGGTTGGCGTTGCTCGGCACCAGGGTGTCGAGCGACTCGTCCATGCGATCGGCCGCGTCCTCGGTCGGGCGCACCGGCGCCTTCTCGCGGTTGGACAGCGGCAGGAAGTCGATGAAGCGGCGCAGCATGGCGAGCGCTTCGACGTCGTTCTCGAAGGCGAGGTCGGCGACCCCGGACTTGCTGGTGTGGGTGATCGCGCCGCCCAGTTCCTCGGCGGTGACTTCCTCGTGGGTCACCGTCTTCACCACTTCGGGGCCGGTCACGAACATGTACGAGGAATCCTTCACCATGAAGATGAAGTCGGTCATCGACGGCGAATACACCGCGCCGCCGGCGCACGGCCCCATGATCATGGAGATCTGCGGGATGACCCCCGAGGCCATGACGTTGCGCTGGAACACGTCGGCATAACCGCCGAGCGAATCGACGCCTTCCTGGATGCGCGCGCCGCCCGAGTCGTTGAGCCCGATCACCGGCGCGCCGACCTTCATCGCATGGTCCATGACCTTGCAGATCTTCTGCGCGTGGGTTTCCGACAGCGAGCCGCCGAACACGGTGAAATCCTGCGAGAACACGAACACCAGACGGCCGTTGACGGTGCCGTAGCCGGTGACCACGCCATCGCCCGGAATCGCCTCGGCGCCCATGCCGAAGTCGGTGCAGCGGTGCTCCTTGAACATGTCCCACTCTTCGAAGCTGCCTTCGTCGAGCAGCAGTTCGATGCGCTCGCGCGCGGTGAGCTTGCCCTTGGCATGCTGCGAGTCGATCCGGCGCTGGCCGCCGCCCAGACGGGCTGCCGCGCGCTTTTCGTCGAGCTGACGAATGATGTCGTGCATTGATGACCTCCTATCAGGTTCTGTCTGCCCGCTACTGCGTACTGCGGCCGGGCGGTGTTTTCGGTGCTGCGTGTTTCAGTTCAGGTAGCCGAGCAGGCGCAACGCCGCCGCCGCCGGCGTGGTCTCGCCGCGCTCGACGGCGCGGCTGAGCGCGGGCAGTTCGCCGCGCACCTGCGGGTGGCTGCGGAAGCGGCTGCGCAGCCCGGCGTCGATCAGGTCCCACATCCATGCCAGCGCCTGATGGCGGCGGCGGGCGTCGAGTTCGCCGCTGGCGCCGAGAATGCGGCGATACTCGCTCACCGTCTGCCAGAACTCGGCGATGCCGTCCTTCCTTAGCGCGGAGAGGGTGAGCACCGGCACCGTCCAGTTCGGACTGGCCGGGCGCAGCATGTGGAGCGCGGTCTTCAGCTGCGATTTGGCCCGCATCGCCGCGGCCGGATCGATGTCGGCCTTGTTCACGACGATGAGGTCGGCGAGCTCCATGATGCCTTTCTTGATGCCCTGCAGGTCGTCGCCGGCGTTGGGCAGCTGCAGCAGGCAGAAGATGTCGGCCATGCCGGCGACCGCGGTCTCGCTCTGACCGACGCCCACGGTCTCGATGATGATCACGTCGAAGCCCGCGGCCTCGCACACCAGCATGGTCTCGCGCGTCTTCTCCGCCACCCCGCCCAGGCTGCCCGCCGACGGGCTGGGACGGATGAAGGCGGCCGGATTCTGGCTCAGCAGCTCCATGCGCGTCTTGTCGCCGAGGATGGAGCCGCCCGACACCGAGGACGACGGATCGACGGCGAGCACCGCGACGCGCAACCCCTGCTCGATCAGGTACAGGCCGAGGGCTTCGATGAAGGTCGATTTGCCCACCCCCGGCACACCGGAAATGCCCACCCGCATCGCCCCCCCGGTGTGCGGCAGCAGCGCCTCGAGCACGGCGCGCGCGCGCAGCTTGTGCTCGTCGCGCTGCGATTCGATCAGGGTGATGGTCTTGGCGAGCGGACGCAGCTGACGCGCGAGAACACCGTCGACCAGGGCCTGGTCGACGGCATCGAGTACGGGGAAGCCTGGGGACATGTTCATCGGCGGCAGCATACGGCGGAAATGCCGGCAGGAAGCAAGGAACTTAGGGCGGCCCGCCGCGGCCAGCCGCCCCGGAGTCGAACGCTCAGCTCAGGTTGCGCGCCGCGCGGATCTGCTTGAGCACCTCGCGCGCCGCCACCGGGATCGGCGTGCCCGGGCCGAAAATGCCCTTGGCGCCGGCGGCATAGAGCGCGTCGTAGTCCTGCGCCGGAATCACGCCGCCGACAAAGGTGATGATGTCGTCGGCGCCGAGCTTCTTCAGCTCGTTGACGATCTGCGGCACCAGGGTCTTGTGGCCGGCGGCGAGGCTGGAGCAGCCGACCGCGTGCACGTCGTTTTCCACCGCATGGCGGGCAGCCTCTTCCGGGGTCTGGAAGAGCGGGCCGATGTCGATGTCGAAGCCGAGGTCGGCAAAGGCGGAGGCCACCACCTTGGCGCCGCGGTCGTGGCCGTCCTGGCCGAGCTTGGCGATCATCACCCGCGGACGGCGCCCTTCCTCGGCGACGAAGGCTTCGATTTCGGCCTTCAGCGCCTGCCAGTCTTCCTGCTGTTCCACCACGGCGCCATACACGCCGGACACGGCTTGCGGATTGGCGCGGTAACGGCCGAACACCTTCTCCAGCGCGTCGGAGACCTCGCCCACGGTGGCGCGCAGGCGGATCGCCTTGACGGAGAGATCGAGCAGGTTGCCGTCGCCGCTCTCCGCGCACTGGGTCAGCGCATCGAGCGCCGCCTGCACCGCGGCGCTGTCGCGGCTGGCGCGCACCTGGGCCAGGCGGGCGATCTGCGCCTCGCGCACGGCGTGGTTGTCGATGTCGAGGATCTCGATCGGGTCTTCCTTCGCCAGCTTGTACTTGTTCACGCCGACGATGACGTCCTTGCCGGAGTCGATGCGCGCCTGCTTGTCGGCGGCGCATTCCTCGACCTTCATCTTGGCCCAACCAGATTCCACCGCCTTGGTCATGCCGCCCATGGCCTCGATCTCTTCGATCAGCGCCCAGGCCTTGTCGGCCATGTCCTGGGTGAGCGATTCCATCATGTAGGAGCCGGCCCAGGGATCGACCACGTTACAGATGTGGGTCTCTTCCTGGATGATGATCTGGGTGTTGCGCGCGATGCGCGCGGAGAACTCGGTGGGCAGCGCGATCGCTTCATCCAGCGCGTTGGTGTGCAGCCACTGGGTGCCGCCGAACACCGCGGCCATGGCCTCGATGGTGGTGCGCACCACGTTGTTGTACGGGTCCTGCTCGGTGAGCGACCAGCCGGAGGTCTGCGAGTGGGTGCGCAGCATCATCGACTTGGCGCTCTTCGGGTTGAACTGCTTCATGATCCGCCACCACAGCAGACGCGCCGCGCGCATCTTGGCGATCTCCAGGTAGAAGTTCATCCCCACCGCCCAGAAGAAGGACAGGCGGCCGGCGAAGGTGTCCACGTCCATGCCGCTGGCGATGCCGGTGCGCACGTATTCGAGACCGTCGGCCAGCGTGAACGCCAGTTCGATGGCCTGATTCGCACCCGCTTCCTGGATGTGGTAGCCCGAGATCGAGATGCTGTTGAACTTGGGCATGTGGGCCGACGTGTACTGGAAGATGTCGGCGATGATCTTCATCGACGGCGTCGGCGGGTAGATGTAGGTGTTGCGGACCATGAACTCCTTGAGGATGTCGTTCTGGATGGTCCCCGAGAGCTTGTCCTGGCTCACGCCCTGCTCTTCGGCGGCGATGATGTAGCCGGCGAGGATGGGCAGCACGGCGCCGTTCATGGTCATCGACACCGAGATCTTGTCGAGCGGGATGCCGTCGAACAGGATCTTCATGTCTTCCACCGAGTCGATCGCCACGCCAGCCTTGCCGACGTCGCCGGTGACGCGCGGGTGGTCGGAGTCGTAACCGCGGTGGGTGGCGAGATCGAAGGCCACCGACACGCCCTGGCCGCCGGCAGCGAGCGCCTTGCGGTAGAAGGCGTTCGACGCTTCCGCGGTGGAAAAGCCGGCGTACTGGCGGATGGTCCACGGTTTGACCGCATACATGGTCGGCTGCGGCCCGCGCAGGAAGGGCTCGAACCCGGGCAGGGTGTCGGCGTGCGGCAGGTTCTCCACGTCCGCACGGGTGTACAGCGGCTTCACGCTCAGCCCTTCGGGCGTGATCCAGTTCAGTTTTTCCAGATCACCGTCCGGCGCGTGCTTGGCCGCGGCCTTCTTCCAGGCGTCCAGATCCGGCTGCGGATAGGCGGGCGCGTTGGCGTTCGACATGACTAACCCTCTCTGACACGAAAAGCCGCGCGTGCGGCGTGCGTTTTGATCCGGCGGACGGGGGCGGACAACCGCCCTGCCGCCGGTACTCGTACGTTCCGGCTCGGGCCGGCGGCGGCCTGGCCGCCCGTGTCGATCACGGGCGGCCGCCGGCGCTCCGTTGCGCGGCGCAGTCCCTCTCATGCTCCCTGGCCGTGGGCCGCGGGTCTCCCATGCTACGCCGCGCAAAGGAAGTTGACTTGTTGCAGGCGCAAAATAATACTTTATCCATAATTATGAATGCAACGGGTAGGAAGCCCCCTGCAGAACGGGTATCCTTCGCCCCCGCTGCTCCACCACATCAGGCCCATGACCGCGTCCCGCATCGCTCCGCTTGCGCTCTACCAGGAAGTCGCCGAACGGCTTCGCGAGCGCATCTTCTCCCACGACCTGCCGCCCGGCACCTGGGTGGACGAGCAGGCCCTGGCGGAGCAGTACGGCATTTCGCGCACGCCGCTGCGCGAGGCGCTCAAGGTCCTCGCCTCCGAAGGCTTGGTCACGCTCAAGCCGCGCCGTGGCTGCTATGTCACCGAAATTTCCGAACGCGACCTCGACGAGGTGTTCAGCATCATGGCGCTGCTCGAGGGCGATTGCGCGCGCGCCGTCGCCAGCCGCGCCACCGAACCCGAACTCGCCGAACTGCAGCGCATCCACCGCGAGCTCGAGGACGCCGCCGCCGCCCGCGACATCAACCGCTTCTTCGAAGCCAACCAGGCCTTCCACCACGCCCTGCAGACCATCGCCGACAATCACTGGCTGCTGCACGTGATCGAGGATCTGCGCAAGGTGATCAAGCTGTCGCGCCACCATTCGCTGTTTTCCGAGGGCCGCCTGGAGCAGTCGCTCGCCGAACACCGCGCGATCCTCGACGCCCTCGTCGCCCGCGACGCCGACGGCGCCGAACAGCACATGCGCACCCACATCCGCAGCGGGCGCAGCGCGCTCGCGCGCATCGCTGCGGCGCGCAACCGCGCCGCGTAGTCTTTCCCCACCCTCGTCCGCTACGCGGCCGCCCCCGGGGGGGCACGCGTTCGCCTTGGGGCAGCCCGGCGGCGAACGCTGGCATTCCCGCCCCCGCCCGCTAAGCGCGTTCGAGCGCAGCGGACTCCCGGGTCACCAGCACCTGATCGATGCGGTAGTTGTCGATATCGACCACCTCGAACTTGTAGCCGGCGTAGAGCACGAAGTCAGTGCGCTTGGGCACCTTGCGCAGCCGGTACATCAGGAAGCCGGCGACGGTCTCGTAGTTCTCGAAACCCTCGAACTCGCCGATCGCCAGCGCCTGCATCACGTCCTCGATCGGCGTCACGCCGTCGATCAGCCACGAGTTGTCGTCGCGGCGCACGATCAGCTCCTCCTGGTAAGCGCTGCCGAGATCGCCCATCACCGTGTTCATGACGTCCTGCAGGCTCAGCAGACCGACCACCAGGGCGTACTCGCTGATCACCAGGGCGAAGTCTTCCTTGGCGTCGCGAAAGCGCTCCAGCGCCTCGAACAGGGTCAGGGTGTCGGGCAGCATCAGCACCTTGCGTACGATGGGCTGGGTGCGCAGCGACAGGTCCTGCCCCTGGAGAATGCGCGGCAGGATGTCCTTGGCATCGACATAGCCGATCACGCTGTCGATGGTGTCCTCGCACACCGGGAACTTGCCGTGCGGATGGGCGGCGATCTTGCGCCGGATGCTGTCCTCGGTCTCGCCCAGGGTCAGGAACACGATGCTGTCGCGCGCGGTCATCGCCGACGGCACGATGCGCGAGTCGAGTTCGAACACGTTGCGGATCAGGTGCTGCTCCTGCTGCAGAACGCCGCCGGTCTCGGCGCCGGCGTCGGCCATCGCCACGATGTCGTCGGCGGTGATGTCCTCGGAGCGCACCGCGGGCACGCCGAGCAGGCGGAACAGGCGGTCGGCGACGCCGTTGAACAGCCACACCAGCGGCGCAAACAGGCGGTTGCACAGCCGCATCGGCCGCACCACGGCAATCGCCACGCGCTCGGGCTGGACCATCGCCAGGCGCTTGGGCATGAGGTCGGCAAACAGCACGAACAGCGAGGTGACGAACAAGAAGGCGACGACGAAGCTCGCCGTGCCCAGCGCCGGCCCGTCGTAGACCGGCCGGATGGCCTCGGCGACGTAGGGCGACAGCGCCTGCTCGCCGACGATGCCGCCGAGAATGGCGACCGCGTTGAGGCAGATCTGCACCACGGTGAAGAAGTTGCCCGGGGTCTGCTGCAGGTCGAGCACGCGCTGCGCGTCGGCGTTGCCGTCGTCGGCGAGCTGGCGCAGCTTGATCTTGCGCGCCGCCGCGAGGGAGATCTCCGCCATCGAGAAAAACGCGCTCACGCCGATCAGCACGGCGATGACGAACAGGTTGTGGAACAGCGACACGGGACCTCCTTGACGAGCACGGCCGGGACGGCAAGCCCGGTCCGCGTCCGCCAGTGTAGCGCGCCTGCATGAGCGCGGCAGGCGTGCCCGGAAAGCAAAAGCGGGGCGCGGCCGTTGCCGGCCCGCCCCGCTCAGGGTAGCAGCAGCGGCGGGTCGCCCCCGCCGCTGCGCTGGATCAATGCGACGACGCGGTCGCCGCGCCGACACCCGTCTGCGCCCGCACGTACTGGTCGCCGAAGGCCTCGCGTTCGCGGTCGGCCTTGGCGCTGCGGTCGACCACCGACACCAGCCAGGTCATGAAGAACGCCACCGGCATCGAGAACAGCGCCGGCTGGGTGTAGGGGAAGATCGGCTCGGCGTAGTGCAGCACGTCGACCCACACCGACTTCGACAGCACCACGAACAGCACCGCGCTGACCAGGCCGGAGTAACCGCCGGCGAGCGCGCCGCGCGTGGTCAGACCCTTCCAGTACATCGACAGGATCAGCACCGGGAAGTTGGCCGAAGCCGCAACGCCGAAGGCGAGCGCCACCATGAAGGCGATGTTCATCTTCTCGAAGGCCATGCCGAGCAGCACGGCAACGAAGCCCAGGCCGATGGTGGCGAACTTCGACACGCGCAGCTCGGTGGCTTCCGAAGCCTTGCCTTTCATGATCACGCGCGCATAGAGATCGTGCGAGATCGCCGACGCGCCGGCGAGCGCCAGCCCGGCGACCACGGCGAGAATGGTCGCGAACGCCACCGCCGACAGGAAGCCGAGCAGCAGGTTGCCGCCCACCGCCTGCGCCAGGTGCATCGCCACCATGTTGCCGCCGCCGATGAGCTTGCCGCCGAGGTTGCCTTCCTCGAAGAACTGCGGGTTCTGGCCGACGATGATGATCGCGGCAACCCCCATCAGCGCGATGACGTTGAAGAAGTAGGCGACGATGCCCGAGGCGTAGAGCACCGACTTGCGCGCTTCCTTGGCGTCGGTCACGGTGAAGAAGCGCATCAGGATGTGCGGCAGGCCGGCGGTGCCGAACATCAGGCCGAGGCCGAGCGAGATCGCGGTCACCGGATCGGCGAGCAGGCTGCCCGGCATCAGCAGCTTGTCGCCGAGTTTGTGCACTTCGATCGCGCGGTTGGTGAGCGTGTCGAAGCTGAAGTCGAACTGCGCCATCGCCAGCAGCATCACCAGGGTGCCGCCGAGCAGCAGCATGCAGGCCTTGATGATCTGCACCCAGGTCGTCGCCACCATGCCACCGAAGGTCACATAGACCATCATCAGCGCGCCGACCACGAACAGCGCGACGGTGTAGTCCAGGCCGAACAGCAGCTTGATGAGCTGACCGGCGCCGACCATCTGCGCGACCAGGTAGAAGCACACCACGGTCAGCGAGCTCACCGCCGCCATCGTGCGCACCTTGCCCTGGTCGAGGCGGTAGGCGGTGATGTCGGCGAAGGTGAATTTGCCGAGGTTGCGCAGGCGCTCGGCCATCAGGAACAGGATCACCGGCCAGCCGACGAAGAACGCGATCATGTAGATGTAGGCGTCGACACCGACCGTATACATCATCGCCGTGAGGCCCAGCAGGGTCGCCGCCGACATGTAGTCGCCGGCGATCGCCAGGCCGTTCTGGAAGCCGCTGATGCCGCCGCCCGCGGTGTAGAAGTCGGACGCCGACTTGGTGCGGCTCGCCGCCCAGTAGGTGATCCCCAGGGTCATCAGCACGAACACGAAGAACATGCCAATGGCGTGAAGATTGAGTGGCTGCTTCTCGGCCTCGGCGATCGCCGGCTTGGCCAGCGTCAGCGTGGACGCGGTGAGCAGCGCGAGGCCGAGACCGGCACGCGCGAACAGGGCGGTCTTCATCACTTCGCCTCCTTCCACGCCGCCTGCACGATCTCGTTGTTGATCGCGTCGAACTCGCCGTTGGCACGACGCACGTAGATCCAGGTCAGGGCCCAGAACACGATGAACTGGGTCAGCCCGGCGACGATGCCGAAGGTCAGGTTGCTGCCTTCGGACAGACGCTTGCCGATCAGTTCGGGGGCAAATGCCACCAGCAGCACGAAGCCGTAAAAGGCGATGAGCACGATGGCCGACAGCAGCACCGCAAAACGCGTGCGCTTCGCCACCAGTTCCGCAAAACGCGGGTTGCGCCGGATATGCGCATAGAGCGAACTAGACACTTCCTTCCTCCCAGAGTGCAACGACGAAAAAGCCGTTACTCCTCCACCCTCCTGGCCGACCGTCCGTCTGTCGCGGCGTGTCGATCGAATTTTTTGATGATCATATATCAAATCCAAGACTCCATACCACTGAGTATGGAGTCAGGTCACATGCTGCGCTTATCATGGCGCCTCCAGCCCGGCGCCCCTTGCCGCCGCCCCTGCCATTTCCGCCCCCACGGCCCAGCTTGCCCCCGCCATGAACGCACGCATCGACCTCGACGCCGCCGACGGCATCGCCACCCTCACCCTGCACAACCCCGACA
>JAEWVQ010000161.1 GCA_023459095.1 Pseudomonadota bacterium
CCGGGGGGGGTGCTGGGGGCGGGGGGCGATGCTCGCCCGAGACCGGGGGTCAGGGAAGCGCTGCCCGCCGGCCTCGTCTCCGTCCGCGTTGCCGCGCAGCGGTCGGTCAGTCGCAGGCGGCGGCGAGTGCGGCGGGGGCGGGCACGTGCCAGCGCAGTTTGCCGCTCGCCAGCTCGTAGTCGGCCAGGGTGGCGAGCGGGCCGCCGATGTCGCGGGCGGTGTAGCGCATCAGGCTCAGACGCTCGATGCGGCAGGCGAGCGGCGGCGCGGCGGGGTGGGCGTCGAGCCGCGCGCACACCGCGGCGGTTGGCCACGCGCCGGCGTAGAGACCGACGGTGACGTGGGGCACGTAGGCGTGCTCGGGGTGGTCGCCGGGGGGCGCATGGCCGCGCCGCAGCGCGCGCCGCAGCGTGGCGAGGGCGCCGCCGTGGTCGCCGACCGCGAGAAAGGGGGCGGAAGCGAAGCTTGCGAGCGCGCCGAGCGTGAGGTCGAACGCGCCGCAGCGGGTGTCGCGCAGGGCGTCGAGCTGGGCGCGCAGCGCGGCGGCGCCGAAATCGTCGTCGTGGACCGGGAGCGCGGCGGGAAAGCCGCACAGGCTCACGGTGACGTGCGGCTGGCGGCGGTAGCCGGCGAGCAGCAGGCCGTCGAGCCGGGCTTGCGCGGCGCGCACGCGCGCGCACACCGCGGCGTCATTGACGTCGAGCGCCCACAGCGCGTAGTGCGCGCGTCCGCGATGCCAGTCGGCAAAGTCGCGGTGCGCGCTGGGCAGGGTGCGGGGCGCGGCGAGAAAGGCGTGGCGCAGCGCCGCGTGCTGCAGGGCGGGGGCGTCGTCCGCGCTCAGCGCCGGGCTCCGTCGCCGCCCTGTTCGCGCTCCGCGCGCGCCACCGCCGACAGTTCGCGCAGGTACCACGCGGCGTAGGCGAAACCGGCGATCGCGACCACGGTGCTGAAGATCAGCTCGCGGCCGTAGGGCAGGCCGGCGGCGAGGTTGGCGACGACGACGTAACCCAGGTAGAAGGCGGCGACGAGGCCGCCGAGGATGCGGGTGAGGGCGAAGATCTTGCGCTGGCGCAGCGTGGGCTGGGGCATGGCGGACCGGGCAGGCGTGAGGGGAGGCGCGCAGTCTAGCCGATCCGCGCGCCGTCCCCGCACCGGCCGCAGCCGGCGCTCAGCTCAGGCGCGCGAAGAAGCGGCCGAGCAGCGATTTGCTGCGCTTTTCCGAATGGAATTGGGCGACGTAGCGCTTGTCTTCGATGAGGATGTGATTGACCAGCCAGTCGCGCAGGAAGTGCAGCAGGTCGAGGCTCACGCGTTGGCCCTTCTGTGCCGCGGCCTTTTCGTCGACGATCTTCTGCACGAACTTGCGGTGGTAGGCGATGTGGTCGTCGAAGTTCGTGTAGCCGATGCTGCGCATGAAGGTTTCTTCCTCGGTGAAATGCAGCACCGTGTAGCGCTCCAGGTCTTCGAGGATGCCGGCGATCGCCGCGCTGTCGGCGTCGCGCACGATGGCGGCCCACAGCCGGTTCATGATGTCGAACAGCATCTTGTGCTGATCGTCGATTTCATCCATGCCGAGGGCGTAATTGTCCTGCCAGGTTACGAGAGTCGTGTTCTGTCGCATTTTATCTATTTCGGATTATTCGCTCGGTCTGAATTCCCGTCTGGCGGGCGTGTTCTGGCTGGCCAGGGGCGTTGAGCATAACCCATGAGCAACTGCTTTCATGTGTTCTGCGTCACGCCATCTGGTTTGCGCCAGCGGGCTAGGTGGGGGCGGCGGGGTGCGGAATCAAGGGCTGCGACGTCGGGCGACGCAGGAGGGCGGTGGGTGACGCCTCGAGGGTGGCCGGGGCCGGCGCCGATGTGGGACAGTAGCGCCTTTGCATGGCGGAGCGCGGCGATGACGGCGGGACTGAGTGGCGAACTGGCGCAGGCGCTGACCGCAGCCTGCGGGGTCGATTTGGCGCGTGCCGAGGTGCGCGCGCTCGGTGGTTCGATTCATGCTGCGCGCGTGGTCCGCGCCGGCGGCCATGCCTTCTTCCTCAAGTCGGGGGTGGCGGCCGCGCTGCCCGTGTTCGAGGCCGAGGTCGATGGGCTGGCCGCGCTCGCCGCCTGTGGTGCGTTTCGCGTGCCGCGCGTGTTCGGCTGCGGCCGCAGCGGCGACGAGGCCTGGCTGCTGCTCGAATACCTTGAGCTGCGTCCGCTCTCCAGTGCCGACGACGGCGCGCGCTTCGGTGCCGCGCTCGCCGCACTGCACGACGACGTCGGCGCCAGCTTCGGCTGGCCGCGCGACAACTTCATCGGTGCCAGTCCGCAGGCCAACACCGCACACGCGGTGTGGGCGCGCTTCTTCATCGACCGCCGCCTGCGCCCGCAACTGCAGCGCGCGCGTGCGCTCGGCTACGGCGGCGCGCTCGGCGCCGAGGCCGACGCCATGCTGGAGCGGGTGCCGGCGCTCTTTCTCGACGACTGCCCGCGTCCGAGCCTGGTGCATGGCGACCTGTGGCACGGCAACGCGGCGGTCGACGCCGAGGGCCGGCCGGCGCTGTTCGACCCCGCCGTGCATCGCGCCGACCGCGAGGTCGACCTGGCGATGAGCGAACTCTTCGGCGGCTTTCCGCCCGCTTTCTATGCCGCCTACCGCAGCGCCCGGCCTCTCGCGGAGGGTTACGAGCAGCGCAAGACGCTGTACAACCTCTACCACGTCCTCAACCACCTCAACCTCTTCGGCCGCGCCTACCTCGGTCAGGCCGAGCGCATGGTGAAGGCGCTGGCCTGAGCGGCGCGCTGCGTCCGTCGGCACCCCGGCTGCCCATTCCCCCCATCCACCCACGAGACCCCTGCAATGAGCGATCCGACCTACATCCCGCCCAAAGTCTGGAAATGGGAAGCGCCCAGCGGCGGCGCCTTCGCCCACATCAACCGCCCCGTCGCCGGCGCCACCTTCGACGCCGCGCTGCCGGTGGGCAAACATCCGCTGCAGCTTTATTCGCTGGCCACGCCCAATGGCGTCAAGGTCACGGTGATGCTGGAGGAACTGCTCGCCGCCGGGGTCGCCGGCGCCGAGTACGACGCCTGGCCGATCCGCATCAACGAAGGCGCGCAGTTCGGCAGCGGCTTCGTCGAGGTCAATCCCAACTCCAAGATTCCCGCACTCGTCGACCGCAGCGTGAACCCGCCGCAGCGCGTGTTCGAATCGGGCGCGATCCTGCTCTATCTGGCGGAGAAATTCGGCGCCTTCCTGCCGCGCGACCCCGCCGCGCGCACCGAGTGCCTGTCGTGGCTGTTCTGGCAGATGGCGAGCGCGCCCATCCTCGGCGGCGGCTTTGGCCACTTCTACGCCTACGCCCCGGAAAAATACGCGTATCCGATCAACCGCTACACCATGGAGGTCAAGCGCCAGCTCGACGTGCTCGACCGCCGCCTCGCCGCGCACCGCTATGTCGCCGGCGACGACTACACCATCGCCGACATCGCGATCTGGCCGTGGTACGGCGCGCTGGTGCTCAACCAGGTGTATGACGCCGCCGAGTTCATCGACGCCCAGACCTACACCCACGTGCTGCGCTGGGCGAACGAGATCGCCGCGCGCCCGGCGGTGCAGCGCGGGCGCATGGTCAATCGCACCTGGGGCGAACCCGCCGGGCAACTGCACGAACGCCACGACGCCAGCGACTTCGCGCTGCGCACCCAGGACCGTCTGGCGCCGGCGGACTGACCCCGGCGGCGGGCGCGGCGCCGGCCGCGCCCCGGAATTGACGCAGGACATGTCGCGCGCCGGCCGCTCCCGCCTAGCATCAGGGCGGAATATCCCGGCGCAGCCGAAGCGCTCCGCCGGTCCGCGACAACACACAGAACACCCGAAAACAACACCACAACAACGAACAACCAGGGGAGACACCCGTTCATGCTTGCGGCCTTTCGCAACACCACCATCCGCACCCGCCTGCTCACCGCCATCGCGCTGCTCGTCGGCGGCCTGCTGTACTTCGCCGTCGGTCAGATGGCCGAGCGCGTGCAGGCGGCGCGCAGCCTTGCCACCATCGAAACGCTGTCGGCGGTGGCGGTGCGCTCGAGCGCGCTGATCCACGAACTGCAGAAGGAGCGCGGCCTCTCCGCCGGCTTCCTGGCCTCGCGCGGGGCGCGCTTCCAGACCGAACTCGGCGCCCAGCACGCGCTCACCGACCGCTATGCCGGCGAACTGCGCGGCCTGCTCGGCGAGATCGACTCCGCTGCCCTCGGCAGCCGCTTCGCCGCCAGCCTCGATGCCGCGCGCGCGCGCCTCGACCGGCTGTCCGAGATGCGCGGCCGCGTGCGCGGGCTGTCGGCGAGCGGCGCCGATTCTTTCGCCTACTACACCGGCACCATCGAGGGTTATCTGGCGTTGATCACCACGATCAACCGGCTCAGCGAACACCAGGCGGTGTCGCAGGCCGTCCTCGGCTACGTGATGTTCCTCAACGCCAAGGAGCAGGCCGGGCGCGAGCGCGCCACGCTCAACGCCGCGTTCGCCGCCGACGCTTTCGACGCCGCGCTGTACCGTCGCTTCCTCACCATCGTCGCCACCCAGGACACCTATCTCGCCGCCTTCCGCGATTTCGGCAGCGCCGGCGCCATCGCCGCGCTCGACGAAAAACTCGGCCAGCGCGCGGCGCGCGAGGTCGAGCGCATGCGCGCGCGCGCCCTGGAGCGCGCCGACAGCGGCGGCTTCGGCGTCGAGCCGGGGGTCTGGTTCGCCACCATCACGCAGAAGATCGACGACATGAAGCAGGTCGAGGACCTGCTCTCCGCCGAACTCGATGCCCTCGTCGCCCGGCTCGCACGCGAGACCCGCAGCGGCCTCGTGGTGGCCGCCGCGCTCACCGTCGCCAGCCTGTTGCTTGCGGTGTGGTTCGGCTTCGTGGTGCGCGGCATCATCGCCTCGCTGCGCCGCGCGGTGGCGGTGGCCGAGCGCATCGCCGACGGCGACCTGTCCGAGCGCATCGTCGTCGGGCGCATGGACGAGACCGGCCAGCTGCTGGTGTCGATGAAGCACATCGTCGAGCGCCTTGCCGGCATCATCGGCGAAATCCGCAGCACCGCCGACCAACTCACCAACGCCAGCGCCGAGATCAGCTCTACCGCGCAGACCCTGTCGCAAAGCTCCAGCGAGCAGGCCGCCAGCGTCGAGGAAACCACCGCCAGCATCGAGCAGATCACCGCCAGCCTCGACCACACCAGCGAGAACGCGCGCACCACCGACGGCATCGCCGGCGAAGCCGCGCGCGAGGCCGACGCTGGCGGCGCCGCGGTGCGCGAAACGGTGGCGATGATGCAGCAGATCGCCGAGCGCATCGGCATGATCGACGACATCGCCTACCAGACCAATCTGCTCGCGCTCAACGCCGCGATCGAGGCTGCACGCGCCGGCGAGGCCGGGCGCGGCTTCGCCGTGGTCGCCAGCGAGGTGCGCAAGCTCGCCGAGCGCAGCCAGCACGCCGCGCGCGAAATCTCCACGCTTGCCGGGCAGAGCGTGGGCGCTGCCGAGAAGGCCGGCGCGATGTTGGACAAGATCGTCCCCGACGTGCGCCGCACCTCGGAGCTGATCCAGGAGATCGCCACCTCGTCCACCGAACAGGCCGGCGGCGTCGGCCAGATCAACGCGGCGATGGGCCAGCTCTCGCAAGCCTCGCAGCACAACGCCAGCGCCTCCGAACAACTCGCCGCCACCGCCGAGCAGATGGGTGGTCAGGCGCAGCAGTTGCACGAGCTGATGGAGTATTTCCGGCTGGGAGAGGGCGGACGGCGCTGAGCGGCGGGCGCTCGCACGAGCGGGGCGCTCGGCGTGCGGGGCGCCCGACCCGCTGACCGCACGCACTCAACCGCACGGTCATTCCTTTCGCGTGTGCGCATTGCAAGCACCGGGATGCCCGCTTGGGCGCCGGTAGGGCTTCGTGGTGGCGCCTGTGGTCGCCGCGTGCTCAGTCAGATCGCAACGAAGCACACGGTGGCCACCGGCGCGTCCACAGACACGACCCCCTCAATCTCGCAGACCGCTGAACACGTAGTCGTGATCCTTCTGCGGCGCGTGGCACGCAAAGCAGGCGCTGGCCGCGTTGTCCCGCACGGCGCGATTTGCGCTGTTGCCGCCGGCGAAACCTTCGAACCCCCAGCCGCCGGTCGTCGGATACTGTCTGCTGTCCTTGTGCATCACGCCGACCACCTTCCGCGCGCCCTCCGTGATGGCCTTGTCGGCGGGCGCCGCTTCGAGAAGATCGAACACGATGGTCGCGCCGTCCGGGAATTTCCCGGACTTGTAGCCGGCCACTGCTTTCGGGTTGGCGTAGAGGTGATGGATGCCACCGAAGGCCTCGTACAGCGGATGGCCTTCCTCGATGACCATGCTCTTGACGTGATGCCAATCGCGATATCCCTCGGGGTACGGCACGGGCGGATCGGCTGCGAGAGCCGGCAGCACGAATGCGGTCAGCGACAGGGCAGTCAGGGTGCGTTTCATCATGCTTCCCTCCTATTGCGGATCGGCACGCGCAGCGCAAAGTGGATGTGAAGCGGCTGCTCGTCGATAACGCGCGCAGCTGCCGACTTCACGCATCGCGTCCGGCCGGGGTGGCACGGTGCTTGGGTTCGCCCAGCCGAACAACTTCTGCCGGGGACCCCGTTGGATCGAGTGCCTGGTTGCGCTGCCGCTCGGCGGCGACGCAAACCGGGTGGCCCACATGGCCCACAAGACTGCACCGATGGCGGACCGCTCACGATCAGTTCTCATTATGTATCGACTCGATTCATAGCCAAGATTAGAGTCGGTGCAGCATTCTTGTCAAGGAATGCATCGAGGCGATACATTGTGCCCATGAGCCAGACTTCTCTCCTCCTTGAGCGCCTGGGGGTATTGATTCAGCAGTCCGTGCGCGACGATGCGGCACGGCATGGGTTGCTGCCCATCCATGTTCAGGTGCTGCAATACCTCATGCAGGCCAATCGTTACAGCGATCTGCCCATTGCCATCGCGGAGTATTTCGGAATCACCCGCGGCACGGTGTCGCAGACGCTTGCCGTGCTGGAGCGCAAAGGACTGTTGAGCAAGGAGGCCGACGCCCGTCACGGCAGGCGCATCCACCTGAGACTGACGCCGGCCGGCGAGTCAGTCGTCCGCGAGAGCTGGATCGACCGCGTGGAGCGGGTGCTCGGCGAACGGGGGGGTGAGGCCGCTGTGCTCGAAAGCGCGCTGCGCGATCTGCTCTCGGTGATGCAGCGCATGAACGGGCAGCGCGCCTTCGGTCTATGCCGTGAGTGCGCGCACTTTCTGAGCGAGGAAAGTGGTGCCCGCTGCGGGCTGACTCACGAGGCGCTCGCCACCGACCAGACCGTTCGCATTTGTCGTGAATGGACGGCGCCAAAGACCGAGTGCGTTTGATGGGATGCCGTTGCGCATTGAGCAAGGCCCAATCGCCTCGAGCCGCTGATTTTTGTCCGCCTGGCGCCAATGGCGATGCATGAGCCTGGTATCGCGCTGGAGCGGGAGTTGGCGCAGCGCCGCTCCGAAATGCGATGAAGGTCTGCTGTCGTGCGCATTGCCGTCATTCGGGCGGAGAGGTTGGCAATCCGCGTGTCGGTGCCCGGCGGCGCGAGCTGTTGAGCGGCGCGGTTTTACAATCGGAAAACGGCGATAATGGCGGCCAATTCGTTTTAAGCGCTCGCTCAGGATTCCTCCATGGAAATCAAGGTCAATTTTCTCGACAAGCTTCGTCTTGAAGCCAGGTTCGATGACTTCACGGTGGTGGCCGATCAGCCCATCCGATACAAGGGCGATGGCTCGGCGCCTGGCCCGTTTGATTATTTTCTGGCTTCATCGGCGTTGTGCGCGGCTTATTTTGTGAAGCTATACTGCGAAACGCGCAATATTTCCACCGATAACATCCGCCTGTCGCAGAACAATATCGTTGATCCGGAAAATCGCTACAAGCAGATCTTCAAGATTCAGGTCGAGTTGCCGGAAGATATCTCCGCCGCCGACCGCCAGGGGATCTTGCGCTCGATCGAGCGGTGCACCGTGAAAAGGGTGGTGCAAACCGGGCCGGAGTTCGTGATTGAGGAGGTGGAGAATCTGGATGCCGATGCCCAGGCCTTGCTGGCACTCGATCCGGATTCGGAGGCAAGCACCTATATTGTGGGGAAGGATCTGCCGCTGGAGCAGACCATCGCCAACATGACGGGGGTGCTGGCGGAGTTGGGAATCAGGATCGAAATTGCTTCGTGGCGCAATCTGGTTCCCAACGTGTGGTCACTGCATATCCGCGATGCGCATTCGCCGATGTGCTTCACCAATGGCAAGGGTGCGACCAAGGAAAGTGCCTTGGCGTCGGCCTTGGGCGAATATATCGAGCGTTTGAATTGCAACCATTTCTACAACGACCAGTTTTGGGGGGAGGACGTCGCCAATGCGGCGTTCGTGCATTACCCCGATGAGCGCTGGTTCAAGCCGGGGCGCAAGGACGCGCTGCCGGCCGGGATTCTGGACGATTACTGCCTGCAGATTTACAACCCCGATGGCGAGTTGCGGGGCTCGCACCTGTACGACACCAATTCCGGCAATGTGGCGCGCGGCATCTGTGCGCTGCCGTATGTGCGTCAGTCGGACGGCGCGGTGGTGTATTTCCCGTCCAACCTGATTGACAATCTGTATCTCAGCAACGGCATGAGTGCCGGCAATACGCTGGCCGAGGCGCAGGTGCAATGCCTGTCGGAAATTTTCGAGCGCGCGGTGAAGCGCGAGATTCTGGAAGGCGAGATTGCCTTGCCCGATGTGCCGGTCGAGGTGCTGGCGAAATATCCTGGCATTGTGGCCGGCATCGAAGCGCTGGAGAAGCAGGGCTTTCCGGTGCTGGTGAAGGATGCGTCGCTGGGCGGGGTGTATCCGGTGATGTGCGTCACCTTGATGAACCCGCGCACGGGCGGGGTGTTTGCCTCCTTCGGGGCGCACCCGAGCCTGGAAGTGGCACTGGAGCGCAGTCTCACCGAGCTGCTGCAGGGGCGCAGCTTTGAAGGCCTGAACGATCTGCCGCCGCCCACCTTTGAAAGTAATGCGGTCACCGAGCCGAACAACTTCGTCGAGCATTTCATCGACTCCAGCGGAGTGGTGTCGTGGCGCTTCTTCAGTGCCAGGGCCGATTACGCTTTTGTCGAGTGGGATTTTTCGGGTCGGGGCGAGAACTCCAATGCCGAGGAGGCCGCAACCTTGTTCGGTATTCTCGAAGACATGGGCAAGGAAGTGTACATGGCGGTGTATGACCAGCTCGGCGCCACCGCCTGCCGCATTCTGGTGCCGGGTTATTCGGAAATTTATCCGGTGGAAGACCTGATCTGGGACAACACCAACAAGGCGCTGTTGTTTCGCGCCGACATCCTGAACCTGCACCGCCTCGACGACGCCGGCCTGGAAGCGCTGCTCGCGCGTCTGGAGCAAAGTGAGCTCGATGATTACACCGACATCATCACCTTGATCGGCATCGAGTTTGACGAGAACACGGTGTGGGGCCAGCTGACGATTCTCGAGTTGAAGCTGCTGATCCATCTCGCCTTGCAGCAGTTCGAAGCGGCGAAGGAGCGGGTGGAGACCTTCCTGCAATACAACGAGAACACGGTCGAGCGCGGGCTGTTCTATCAGGCCCTGAATGTGGTGCTGGAGGTATTGCTGGACGACGAACTCGAACTGGACGATTACGAGGCCAACTTCCGCCGCATGTTCGGCGATGCGCGCATGGATGCGGTGCTGGGTTCGGTGGACGGCAGCGTGCGCTTCTTCGGCCTGACGCCGACGAGCATGAAGCTCGAAGGGCTCGATCGCCACCAGCGCCTGATCGACAGCTACCGGAAGCTGCACGTGGCGCGCGCCAGGGCGGCGGCGTCATCCGCTCGGGAGGCCGAGTCTGGCCTCGACCAGGTCCGGGCCTGAGCCCCGGGCGCCTTGCGCGCCCGGGGCTGGGCCACGGGCCGGCGTGCTCCGGGGGGCGCCAGATTTGGTGCCCGCGTCGCGCGCAAGCCGAGGATGGCAGTGAATTGCGCCGCGCAACGATGACTGCGGCCGCGACGATCGTTGGGCTTGCGCAATCGGACTGCGGCGCCGAGCGGATCACCCGGACACAGGCCGCTCAATCCCAGCTCAATGCGCCGCCCGTTTGATACTCGGTCACCCGGGTCTCGAAGAAGTTCTTCTCCTTGCGCATGTTGGCCTGCTCGTCGAGCCAGGGCAGCACGTTTTCCGCGCCCGGATACGGCTCCGCCAGCCCGAGCTGGCGCGCGCGCCGGTTGGCGATGAAGCGGAACTGGGCCATGTGCTGGCTGGCGGAGTAGCCGAGGATGGGCTCGCGCAGCAGGTAGCCGGCATAGGCGGCCTCGCAGGCTTCGGCCTCTTCCCACAGACTGGCGATGGCTTGCGGGTCCAGTTCCAGTTCTTCTTCGGCGATCAGGGTGCGCACCACGCGGATGCCGAACGCGCAGTGCAGCACCTCGTCGCGCATGATGTATTGCAGCTGTTCGGCGGTGCCCTTCATCAGGCCGCGGCGCTGCAGCGCGAAGATGGGGGTGAAGCCGTTGTAGAACCAGCAGCCTTCGAAGATGCCGGCGAAGAAGAGGTAGGAGAGGGCGAATTCGTGCAGGTTGTCGCGGTCGGTGAGGTCGAAGTCCGAACGCATCACCCGCTCCAGCCGGCGGTTGGCGAAGGCGATCTTGCCGTGGATCTCCGGCACCACGCGGTAGCGGTTGTAGATCTCCTGCTGGTCGAGGCCGATGGTCTCGATGCAGTGCTGGTAGGTCCAGGTGTGCAGCGCTTCTTCATACACCTGGCGGGCCTGGTAGATCTGCAGTTCGGGCGCGGTCATCTTCTCCATCACCGCCAGGCCGATGTTGCGCATGGCGAGGATGTCGGAGGTGGTGAGGTAGGAGAGCACGTTTTCGAACACGTGGCGCTCGGCCGGGGTGAGCTTGTGGTGATAGTCGTGCACGTCCTGGGCCATGGAGATTTCCAGCGGCGTCCAGTGGTTGCGGTTGGCGTTGAGGAAGAACTCCCACGCCCAGGGGTACTTGAACGGGGCGAGCTGGTTGATGTCGCCCTGGCCGTTGACCACGCGCTTGTCGGCGGCGCGCACCGGGGCGAGCGCGCCCGGCCGCGCGCCGGGGGCGGTGAGGG